>JAESRG010000021.1 GCA_016764785.1 Paracoccaceae bacterium | reverse complement strand
ACATGGCTGTTAAAGTCGCAATAAGGGCATTTGGCCAAGCAAAATGGCCAATGGATATATACGCCGAAACCACCATTTTTCCAGTCATCTCTCATCCGCGAAAAGCCGTAACCTCAATTTCAATCAGCATCTCTGGTTTTATCAAACCAGCAATGATCATGGTGGCGGCCGGGCGGATATCACCAAGAAACGTGCCAAGAATCGGCGACAGTTGGTCAACCAACTGACGGTCGGTTACCGTATATTGTACGCGAACGATATCTGACATGGAAAAACTGGCCTCGGTCAGGACCGAAGTGATGGTGCTAAAGCAGTTTTTTGCTTGATCGGTGATGCTGTCTGGCATCTCCATAGTGGAATAATCGTACCCAGTAACACCGGAGACAAAACACCAGTCGCCCTGAATGACAGCGCGGCTGTAACCCATTGTTTTTTCAAAAGGCGACCCGGTTGAAATTAATGTTCGTTTTGATTTACTCATTTAAAACAGTCCTCTACGAGTTTTCTAAACGCATCAGCACGGTGGCTGATTTTGTTTTTTTCCCAACGATCCATCTCTCCGAATGTTATATCATACCCATCCGGTTGGAAAATAGGGTCATATCCGTGACCTTCATCGCCCTTCATTGGCCATATCACTTGACCGTTGATCTTACCCTCAAATACCTCGTCATGCCCATCAGGCCAAGCCAGTACCAATGTGCAGCAGAATTGAGCAGTGCGTGGAAATGGGGCGCTAATGTCTTCAAGCTTTTGCCAGGTTTTAGTCATGGCCATCACAAAATCGCGACCATTTGGGGTTTCTGACCAGTCAGCCGTGTAAACACCAGGCGCACCATTCAGACCATTAACCGCGATACCGCTATCATCCGCAAGCGCCGGCATGCCGCTTTTTTTAGCTGCATAATGGGCCTTGATCCGAGCATTGCCGATGAAATTATCTTCGGTCTCAACCGGTTCATCATACCCAAGTTCGCCAGCTGAGACAGTTTGAATGCCATACGGCTCCATCAACCGTGCGATCTCCTCCAGCTTTCCGGCGTTATGCGTGGCAACAACCAGTTTTTTGCTGTCAAATTTACGCATTAATGGCAGCTTTCTGGGCAATAACCAGTTCGGCAATGCCTTTTTCGGCCAGATCCATCAGTTGGTCAAATTCGGCACGGCTAAAAGTAGCGCCCTCAGCTGAGCCCTGAATTTCAATCAGGCCTTTTGTATCTGTCATTACAAAATTTGCGTCGGTTCCCGCGTCGCTATCTTCAAGATAGTCGAGATCAAGCACAGTAACACCACCGTAAATACCGCAAGAAACTGCGGCAACATGGCCCATGAGCGGATCATTTTTGATATCACCAGCCTTCAGCAATTTATTAACTGCCAGCCGCAGGGCTATCCAACCACCGGTAATTGATGCGCAACGCGTACCACCATCGGCCTGAATAACGTCGCAATCAACGGTGATCTGACGTTCACCTAAGGCAACACGGTCAACACCAGCACGCAGGCTGCGACCAATGAGGCGTTGAATTTCTTGGGTTCGTCCAGATTGTTTGCCGGCAGTTGCTTCACGGCGCATGCGTGACCCGGTTGAACGTGGCAGCATGCCGTATTCGGCTGTGACCCAGCCCAAACCGGTGTTGCGCAGCCAAGGTGGTACTCGCGGTTCCAAAGACGCGGTGCACAATACATGTGTATCGCCGCATTTGATCAGGCATGAACCTTCGGCGTGTTTGATGACATTGGTTTCAATTACAATGTCGCGCATTGTGTCTGTGGTCCGTCCGGAAGGGCGCATGGGAATTCTCCTGATTTTGTTGATTAGCGTCATACATTGCTGCGCTGCGCGCGTCCAGCTTACTTGCATTGACGCCCCCTTGCTGAACGCTTAAATTCAACTAAGGAATGGCCAAATGACCCAAAATTCACTGATGTCAAACTTGAATGACCGATCGCGCGAGGTTTTTCGTCTTGTCGTGGAATCGTATCTTGAGACCGGAGAGCCGGTGGGCTCACGTACCTTGTCACGCCAACTTGCCGAACAGGTTTCAGCCGCGACAATTCGCAATACTATGCAAGATTTGGAGCATTTGGGGCTGTTGGGCAGCCCGCACACCTCAGCGGGGCGATTGCCTACGCATCAGGGCTTGCGGCTGTTTGTTGATGGATTGCTCGAAATTGGCGATGTTTCGGGCGACGAGCGCGACCAAATCGAAAAATCAATGGATTCGGATGAAAATGGCCTGCAAGCGGCGCTTGATAGTGCCGGTTCGATGCTTTCAGTACTTACCCAAGGCGCAAGTCTGGTTTTGGCGCCAAAATCCGAAGCTCCAATTAAACATATTGAATTCGTATCTCTCGCGCAGGACCGTGCGTTGGTGGTTTTGGTCACGGCTGATGGCAATGTCGAAAACCGTCTATTCACCCCGCCAGCGGGCTTGACGCCCTCAGCCATGCGCGAGGCCGCAAATTTCCTTAACGCCATTCTAAGTGGTCATACTGTCAGCGAAATTCGTACAATTGTTTCACGTGAAATAAAACGGCACCGTTCTGAACTTGATATTCTTTCGCAGGGGTTGATCGAATCCGGCGTGGCCATTTGGGCTGACAGTCATCAAGATCGGTTGATCGTGCGTGGACGCGCGAATTTATTGGAAGAATCCACCAATCAGGCTGATCTTGAGCGCATTCGACTATTGTTCGACGACCTCGAACGTAAGCACGATTTGGAACAATTGCTGAACCTGACCGAGGCTGGTGAAGGTGTTCGCATTTTTATTGGCTCTGAGAACAAATTATTCTCACTTTCGGGTAGCTCTTTGGTAGTTTCTCCCTATATGAACGCTGAGCGGAAAATTGTTGGAGCGGTGGGTGTCATCGGGCCAACGCATTTGAATTACGCGCGGATCGTGCCAATTGTGGATTACACCGCGCAATTGATGGGCAGGCTGGTTTCAGGACAGCCTCGATAAGGATAAACATGGCGCAAGAACACGACGACCCGTTTTTGGACGATCCCGAAACAATGGAAGAAGAAGCTTTGGAAGCTGAAGAGCTTCAAGAACTCGAACCACCAAGCATTGAGGAGGTCGAGGACGAAAATATTCAGCTTAAAGACCGTCTAATGCGGTCGATGGCAGAAACCGAAAACATGCGAAAACGTGGTGAACGTGATCGGCGTGAGGCTGAGCTGTACGGCGGCACCAAATTAGCGCGCGATTTGCTATCGGTGCATGATAATCTGGGCCGGGCGTTGGAAAATCTTGATGATCAGCTGCGCGAAAGTAACCCCAAACTTGTAGAAGGCTTAGAGCTAACCCTACGCGAGCTACTGGCCGTATTTGAAAAACACAAAATCTTGAAGATTGATCCAGAGATTGGTGACAAATTTGACGCCAAAGTGCATCAAGCAATGTTTGAAGCCCCTGTGCCGAACACCAAAAAAGGCTCAATTATTCAGGTAATGGCTTCTGGTTTTGTGGTTGGAAATCGTCTTATTCGCGCCGCACAAGTGGGTATTTCGTCAAATACTGATCCGGTTGCACCGGTAAAAACCGATCCGGAAAAGACAGAAGAATAGACGTTATTTGTCTAATAACTCGCGAAGCCGGTAAAGTTCTGCCAAGGCTTCGCGGGGGCTAAGATCATCTGGATGAACCTTGGCCATTTCAGCTTCTAATACCGATTCTTGCGGTACTACAGGCTGCGGAGTTCTTGGCGCAGTATTGAACAACGGCAGGTCGTCGATCAAGATTTTAGCCTTGCCGCCACCTTCGCGTTCACCTTTTTCAAGCTTGTCTAAAATGATACGTGCACGGTCAGTGACGGCAGCCGGAAGTCCGGCGAGCTTTGCCACCTGAACCCCGTATGATCGATCTGCCGCGCCTTCCACGACCTCGTGCAGGAAGATCACGTCGCCTTCCCATTCGCGCACCTTCACGGTTGCGTTTCTAAGCCCACTCAACTTGCCAGTTAGGGCCGTTAGTTCGTGGTAATGCGTGGCGAAAAGGGTACGACACCGGTTGATATTATGCAGGTGTTCCAGCGTGGCCCATGCAATCGACAAACCGTCATAAGTAGCCGTTCCGCGCCCGATTTCATCTAGAATAACCAGTGCGCGGTCACCGGCAAGGTTCAAAATTGCGGCGGTTTCAACCATTTCAACCATAAACGTGGACTGCCCACGTGCAAGGTCGTCAGCTGCACCAACACGGCTGAACAGCTGGTCAATAATCCCGATTTTGGCCGAGGCCGCGGGTACATATGCACCCATTTGTGCCAATATCGCAATAATCGCATTTTGCCGTAGAAACGTCGATTTACCAGCCATGTTAGGGCCGGTTAGCAGCCAAACAGGCCGATTGCTGTCATTTCCTGCACTAAGATCACAGTCGTTCTCAATAAATGTTGAATTTCCAGCGCGGCGCAATGCGGTTTCGACAACCGGATGGCGGCCACCGATAATTTCAAAAGCGCGCGAGTTATCAAGTTGCGGACGTACCCAGTTTTCCTCAATCGCGAGCAGGGCAAGCGCTGTCGCCAGATCAATTTCTGCTAATGCGCGCGCTGCCTGAGACAACTTTGCGGCTTGTGCCAACACCGCGGTCCGAAGTTCGTCAAAAATTCGTTTTTCGATCTGAAGCGCTTGCCCGCCCGCGTTCAAAATTCGAGTTTCCATGTCCGATAATTCAAGGGTCGTGAACCGTACGGCGTTTGCTGTGGTTTGCCGATGGATGAACGCATCCGACAACGGTGGGCTTAGCATTTTATCGGCGTGTTTGGCGGTTACTTCGATGAAATAACCCAGCACATTGTTATGTTTGATTTTCAGCGCTGAAATATCAGTGGTTGCCGCGTATTCCGCCTGCATTTTTGCAATTACACCGCGGCCCTCATCACGCAATTTGCGGGCGTCGTCCAGCGGTTCGTCAAAACCGCTGGCAATAAAACCACCATCGCGCGCCAACAACGGTGGCTCAGCGACCAGCGCATCCGATAGCAGATCGATCAGTGAATCAAACCCTTGCATATTTTCGCATGCGACCAATGTACCCTCAGGCTGCTGAAAATCTGTCAGAATTGTCGTCATTTCGCCGGCTTGAGTTAACGCTTCGCGCAGGGCCGCCATGTCTCGTGGACCGCCACGATCGAGGGCCAAACGTGATAAAGCGCGCTCCAAATCTGGAACCAATCGCAATGCCTCGCGCATTTTATCAATTTGGTCGCGGTTTTCGAAAAAACCCTGCACCATGTCCAAACGATGCAAAATGGTGTGTAAATCGGTGGAAGGCGCGGTTAGCCGCGTCGCCAAAAGTCGCGCGCCCCCGCCGGTTAGGGTGCGATCAATGGTCGATAAAAGCGCGCCATCACGTCCGCCTGATAGGTTGCGCACCAATTCAAGATTACGTCGTGTTGAGGCATCAATCTGGACCCCAAACCCTTGTTTTTCAGGGATTGGGGGAGACAGTAATGGTAATTTTCCACGCTGGGTGATATCAAGATAATCAACAATCGCACCCATTGCCGACAGCTCAGTGCGGCCAAAACTGCCAAAACCATCCAGTGACGACACCCCAAACAGGCTTGTTAACCGCCCAACGGCCGCCGCGCTGTCAAAACTGGCAGGGGAAAGCGGGGTTTTCGCTGTTTGAAATTCCTCAACAAGATTTTTCAACGATTCTGACTGGTTTTGCGAAACGAGTATTTCTGTGGGTAAAATTCGCGCCAAAAGCGGTGATAGCCCAACCGTCGAAACGCAAGCTACCCGAAAATAGCCTGTCGAAACATCAACCCAAGCCACTGCCAATTCATCGCGAATTTCCGCAATTGCCGCCAGATAATTATGCTGCCGTGCGTCTAGCAAGCTGTCTTCGGTCAGGGTGCCGGGTGTTACCAGACGCACAACATCACGTTTGACAATTGCTTTATAGCCACGCTTTTTGGCCTCGGCTGGTTTTTCCAGTTGCTCAACGACTGCAACCCTGAAACCCTTGCGAATAAGGGTTAAAAGATATCCCTCAGCCGCGTGGTGGGGCACGCCGCACATGGCAATATCCTCGCCATTGTGCTTTCCACGCTTGGTTAGGGCAATGTCCAGCGCAGCTGATGCAGCTATGGCATCATCAAAAAACAGCTCATAAAAGTCGCCCATGCGATAGAAAAGCAACGCATCGGGGTACCTTGATTTGATCTCAAGATACTGCTCCATCATCGGTGTCACAGTTGATTTCGCGGCCACGTCATTCTCCATTTTCCTCGCACAGAAATACACGCCCGCACGGCCTTAGGAAAGCGGCAATTCCGTTGCGAAAGAGTTACCAAACCCCTAACGTCGTGAATTCAACAAATTGAGGTGGCCCAATGCCCAATAAAACCAAAATCACCGACGAAGAGGCACTGGCCTATCATCGTGAACCAACCCCCGGCAAAATAGAGGTGATCGCGTCAACCGCGATGACCACGCAGCGCGACCTGTCGCTGGCCTATAGCCCGGGTGTTGCGGTTCCGGTGCAGGCAATTGCCGATAATCCAGCACTTGCGTATGAATATACCACCAAGGGAAATCTGGTAGCGGTGATTTCAAACGGGTCGGCCATCTTGGGGATGGGCAATCTGGGGGCGCTGGCGTCTAAACCAGTGATGGAAGGCAAAGCCGTGCTTTTCAAACGTTTTGCTGACGTTAACGCCATTGATATTGAGCTAGACACCCAAGACCCCGAGGCGATTATCGCGGCGGTAAAGCTGATGGAGCCAACCTTTGGCGGCATTAACCTTGAGGATATCAAAGCGCCCGAGTGTTTTATCATTGAGCAACGTCTCAAGGAAGAAATGGATATTCCGGTTTTCCACGATGACCAGCACGGTACAGCGGTGATTTGCGCGGCGGGGCTGATCAATGCCCTGCATATTTCTGGCAAAAAGATTGAGGATTGTCGCATCGTGGTCAACGGGGCAGGCGCGGCAGGAATTGCTTGTATTGAGCTGTTGAAATCCATGGGGGCCAAGCACGACAATTGTATCGTATGTGACACCAAAGGCGTTATTTATCAGGGTCGAACCGAGGGCATGAACCAGTGGAAATCGGCCCACGCCGCGAATACTGACCTGCGCACATTGACCGAAGCAATGAACGGCGCAGATGTATTTTTGGGCGTTTCGGCCAAGGGGGCCGTGACCCAAGACATGGTGAAATCAATGGCGCCGCATCCGGTTATTTTTGCGATGGCAAACCCTGACCCTGAGATCACCCCCGAGGAAGCCCATGCCGTGCGTGAAGACGCGATTGTTGCTACTGGTCGCTCTGATTATCCCAATCAAGTTAATAACGTGCTTGGTTTTCCGTACCTGTTTCGCGGTGCGCTCGACATTCATGCCCGCGCCATCAATGACGAAATGAAAATCGCCTGCGCCGAGGCCTTGGCCGCACTGGCGCGCGAAGATGTCCCCGATGAGGTCGCCTTGGCTTATGGCAAAAAACTGTCATTTGGCCGTGATTATATCATTCCGGCACCGTTTGATCCGCGTCTTATCCACGTTATTCCGCCGGCCGTTGCTAAGGCGGGCATGGATACTGGCGTTGCACGGCGGCCAATCATTGACATGGACGCCTATGAAAATTCGCTGCGTGAACGGCTTGATCCGACCGCGTCAATTTTACGGTCGCTTTATGCGCGGGCAAAACGCGAGCAGGCAAAAATCGTATTTGCTGAAGGTGATGACGAACGCGTGGTGCGCGCCGCCGTTAGTTATGTGCGTTCTGGCCTTGGTAAGGCCGTAGTTGTCGGGCGTGTTGAGCAGGTACAGGAATTTCTGGATGCCGCTGGCATGTCCGAGGCCATTTCCGAGATCGAAGTGATCAATGCCTCAACCGTCGATAACCTGACTGAAATGTCTGAATATCTGTATTCTAGGTTGCAGCGGCGCGGGTTTGACCAGCGCGATTGTCACCGAATTGCCAGTCGCGACCGCCATGTTTTCGCCTCGCTTTTGCTGGCAAACGGCGACGTTGATGGCATGATAACCGGTGTGACACGTAAAGCCGCGCAGGTGCTTTCGTTGATTAACTATGTGTTTGACGCTGAACCGGGCGGCGGGGCTGTCGGTGTTACGATGGTGATCAATCGCGGTAAAATGGTCCTTATTGCCGACACATTAGTGCACGAATGGCCTGAAAAGGAAGATTTAGCCGATATTGCTGAAGGCGCTGCAAAAGTCGCGCGCAGCCTTGGCTTGGAACCTAGGGTGGCATTTGCCAGCTTTTCAAACTTTGGTTATCCGGTTTCGGAACGGGCTGAAAAAATGAAAATGGCATCTGAGGTACTAGATAAACGGGGTGTTGATTTTGAATATGATGGCGAAATGACTGTTGATGTCGCGCTGAACTACGAAGTGATGAAAACCTATCCGTTCTGTCGTCTGACGGGTCCGGCCAATATTTTGGTGGTTCCGGCGCGCCATTCGGCATCTATTTCGGTGAAATTGATGCAAGAAATGGGGGGTGCAACCGTGATTGGACCAATTTTGACCGGCATTGATAAGCAGGTTAAGCTTGGATCAACCACCAGCACTGTTACAGATATTCTTCATATGGCCGTGATGGCGGCCTGTAAGGTGGGCTAAATGGCGATTTTTAATCTTGGTTCGATCAATATTGATCTGGTTTACAATGTACCGCATTTTCCAACCCCCGGTGAAACCTTGCACAGCGAAGGGTTTACCAAGGGGCTTGGCGGAAAAGGCGCTAATATGTCGATCGCCATCGCGAAAGCGGGCGGGAATGTGCGCCATATCGGTGCTGTTGGCACCGATGGGCTTTGGGCGCGTGATTTGCTGTCGACAGCTGGCGTCGATGTTGGTTTTGTGGATGAAATTGACGTGGCAACGGGTCATGCGGTGATCAATGTTGATGCATCCGGCGAAAATACCATTGTTTTGTTTGCTGGTGCCAATGTTGAGCTGAGCAAAGACCAGATAAGCCGTGCCTTGAAAACCGGAAAACCAGGCGACTGGTTGCTGCTGCAAAATGAAACCTCGTTAGGGGCTTATTCGGTAAAATTGGCGCGCGAACTAGGCATGAAAATCGCCTATGCGGCCGCACCGTTTGAAGCAGCCGCCGCGATGGAACTAATTGATTTAGTTGATTTGATCGCGGTGAATGAGATCGAAGCAAATCAACTTTCAGAGGCTTTGGCTGTGCCAGTTGAGGAAATTAATGTCGATAAATTGCTGGTGACTCGGGGGTCAAAAGGCATTTGGTACCAAGATAACGGCCAAATTTCTGAACAAACTGTCTTTGAGGTGACACCAATTGACACAACTGGCGCTGGCGACACCTATCTAGGATATTTTTTGGCTGGTATAGATGATGGCTTGGATGTGAACTTTGCACTTCGACGCGCTGCGGCTGCGTCATCTATCCAAATCACGCGACCGGGGGCGGCGATTGCCATCCCGGAAATATCTGAAGTCCTTACCTTTTTAGACGAGAACACATGATGGACCCTGTAAAAATCATTCTAGATACTGACCCCGGAATTGACGACGCTATGGCGTTTTTTCAGGCGATTGGTGATCCAAAAATCGATTTGGTTGGGATGACGACGATTTTTGGAAATGTCACTGTTGATATTGCCACGCGCAACGCGTTTCGGCTGGCCAACATGGTTGGACGTGAAATTCCGGTTGCACGGGGTGCTGAACAGCCGCTTGACTGGAAAGAATTTTCGCCCTCAAGCCATGTTCATGGCGATGAGGGTTTTGGTGACATCGCCCCAATTCCGGTGATTGGCACAGCACATGAGCTGTCAGCCGACGCTTATCTGGTTGATACCTGTGCCAAAAACCCCGGCGAAATCACCATTTGCGCGATCGGTCCGCTGACCAATCTAGCACTGGCGTTGCGGCGTGACCCCAATATTGTCAACACCGTGAAACGGGTGGTGATTATGGGCGGGGCATTCCGTGTTAATGGCAATATTTCCGAACATGCTGAGGCCAATATTCACAATGACCCCCACGCTGCGGCTGAAGTATTTGCTGCGGATTGGGAAATAGTCATGGTTGGTCTGGACGTTACGGACACAATTTTATGCACCGAAGCTGATTTTGCCGAGATCAAACAAATTTCACCCAATAAGGGTGGTTTCATTGAGGATATGAGCAAGTTTTATCTGGAGTTTTACAGATCGGTCGACGTACACGGCGGTTGTTCACTGCACGATCCGGCTGCTGTGATTGCCTGTGCCTATCCTGAGTGGTTTGAAATTGTAGATGCCAAAATCGATGTGGTTTTGACGGGCGACAAATGGGGAAATACCTTTGAGGTGCCAAACGCCAACACAACGCCCGTTCGGGTCTGCGTTGGCGTTCAGATTGATACTGTCAAACGGCACTTTATCGAGACGTTTAAGGTGTTCGACTAACCCGTCATCCCTTCCCAAAAATTCTTAACCTTGCCAAAAAAGTCTTTACTGGCAGGGTTATTGTCTTTGGATTCGGCCTCAAATTCGCGCAACAGCTCTTTTTGTTTTGTGGTCAGATTTGTTGGGGTTTCAACGATCATCTCGATATAAAGATCGCCAGAACCACCGCCGCGCAATGCAGGCATACCTTTGCCGCGCAGACGCAGTTGTTTACCTGACTGCGACCCCACCGGAACTTTGACGCGTGATCGCCCACCGTCAATTGTCGGCGCTTCGATTTCACCACCAAGGGCAGCTGTTGTCATCGAAATTGGGATACGACAAAATAGATTGCCGCCGTCGCGTTCAAAGATCGGGTGATCGTCGACTTCGATGAAGATGTACAAATCACCAGATGGTCCGCCGCGCAATCCAGCTTCGCCTTCGCCAGCAAGACGAATACGGGTGCCAGTTTCAACACCGCCCGGAATATTAACGCTAAGCGAGCGATCTTTTTGTACGCGTCCAGCGCCAGCACATGACCCACAAGGGTTTTTGATAATCTGGCCGCGCCCGTGACAGGTCGGGCAGGTGCGTTCAACGGTGAAAAATCCCTGCTGCGCACGGACTTTGCCCATACCAGCGCAGGTCGAACAATTTTCTGGTTTTGCGCCGCCTTCAGCCCCTGTTCCGTCACATGTTTCACATGAAACAGAGCCTGGAACCGAGATGCCAGCTTGCTTGCCAGAAAACGCTTCTTCCAATGATACCCGTAGGTTATACCGCAGGTCGTTTCCTCGTGTGGCCCGTTGTTGGCCCCCACCGCGACGTCCGCCAGCAAAATCACCAAATAGGTCATCAAAAATATCGGAAAATCCGCTGCTAAAGCCTTGGCTTTGGCCTGGCCGTCCAGCGGAAGCGCCAGTACCACCTTCAAAAGCTGCATGGCCAAATCGGTCATAAGCAGCTTTTTTCTCAGCATTTTTTAGAATGTCATAGGCTTCATTGACCTCTTTGAACTGTTCTTCGGCTTTTGGGTTGTCCTGATTTTGGTCAGGATGCAGCGCCTTGACCTTCTTGCGATAGGCCTTTTTCAGGTCTGCGTCAGACGCCCCTTTGGTCGCTCCGAGAACGTCATAATAATCGCGTTTTGCCATTACTTGTTGCCCCTTTCTCAAGCAAAACGGCCCGCCCGATTAAGGCGGGCCGTCATTTGCGCCTGATTAGGCTTTTTTGTCTTTGTCGAGGTCTTCAAAGTCAGCATCGACAACATCGTCATTACCGGCTTCTTCAGATGCCGCTTCGGCTTCGGCTTCTTCAGCTTGCGTTTTATAGATCGCTTCGCCAAGTTTCATCGCAGCCTCAGTCAGATCCTGCGTACGGGTCTTAATGACATCAACAGTCGCGTCGTCATCCTCAAGAACTTCCTTAAGGTTTTTCACGGACATCTCAATCACTTCGACCGTTGTTGGATCAACTTTGTCGGAATGCTCTTCAACTGATTTTTCGGTGCTGTGAACCAGACTTTCGGCTTGGTTCCGCGCTTCGATCAGCTCACGCTTTTCTTTATCAGCTTCGGCGTTTTCTTCGGCGTCTTTGACCATTTGTTCGATGTCTTCATCTGACAATCCGCCCGAGGCCTGAATGGTGATTTTGTGTTCTTTATTGGTGCCCTTATCTTTGGCGGTCACCGACACAATACCGTTGGCGTCAATATCGAACGCAACCTCGATCTGCGGCAGACCGCGCGGCGCTGGTGGAATTTCCTCAAGATTGAACTGGCCTAGAATCTTATTGTCAGCCGCCATTTCGCGTTCGCCCTGGAAAACCCGGATCGTTACAGCGTTTTGGTTGTCTTCAGCCGTTGAGAACACTTGCGATTTCTTGGTCGGGATCGTGGTGTTGCGGTCAATCAACCGTGTGAACACGCCGCCAAGGGTTTCAATGCCCAAGCTAAGCGGGGTTACGTCCAGCAGAACCACGTCTTTGACATCGCCTTGCAAAACACCGGCCTGAATGGCGGCGCCAAGCGCAACAACTTCGTCAGGGTTTACACCTTTGTGTGGTTCCTGACCAAAGAATTTGGAAACTTCTTCCAATACGCGAGGCATACGGGTCATGCCGCCAACCAAAACAACTTCGTCGATGTCGCCTTTGGTCAGGCCCGCGTCTTTTAGGGCAGCTGCACAGGGTTTCAGCGATGCTTTGATTAGATCAATAACCAGAGATTCCAGTTTCGCACGCGTTAGCTTCATCACAAGGTGAAGCGGTTGGCTGGTGGCTGGGTCCATGGTGATGAACGGCATGTTGATTTCAGTCTGCGTGGCCGAGGAAAGCTCAATCTTGGCTTTTTCCGCAGCTTCTTTCAGCCGTTGCAACGCCATTTTGTCGCCCTTAAGGTCAACGCCGTTGTCTTTCTTAAACTGGGTAGCAAGGTAATCAACAATGCGCATGTCGAAGTCTTCGCCGCCAAGGAATGTGTCGCCATTGGTGGATTTTACTTCGAACAGGCCATCGTCAATTTCCAGAATAGAAACATCGAATGTGCCGCCGCCAAGGTCATAAACCGCAATGGTCTGGCCTTCTTTTTTATCAAGTCCGTATGCCAGCGCCGCAGCCGTCGGCTCGTTGATGATCCGCAGAACTTCAAGGCCAGCTATCTTGCCAGCGTCTTTGGTGGCTTGACGTTGGGCATCGTTGAAATACGCCGGAACGGTAATAACCGCTTGCGTAACTGTTTCGCCAAGATAGCTTTCAGCGGTTTCTTTCATTTTTTGCAGAATGAACGCAGAAACCTGTGAAGGGCTATACTTTTCGCCTTGTGCCAATACCCATGCGTCACCGCCGGGGCCTTCAACGATGTCGTAGGGCACCATTGATTTATCTTTTTCTACCATCGGGTCGTTGGCTGTACGGCCAATCAGACGTTTGATGGCAAACAATGTGTTGGTAGGGTTGGTAACGGCCTGCCGCTTGGCGGATTGACCAACAAGGCGATCCTCGTCAGTGAACCCAACAATAGATGGCGTGGTACGCGCGCCTTCTGAATTTTCGATAACTTTTGGTTGTGACCCATCCATGATGGCAACGCAGGAGTTCGTGGTCCCGAGATCAATTCCGATAACTTTTGACATATTATGTCCTTTCTAGTGGCGATACTGGGTATCGGCCTGCGGTTGCAGCACCGACGTCCTATCCCATGTGTTGAAGGGTATATAGGGTTGGTTTTTGGGCGCTGCAAGCACCGCGCACGCAGGTTTCAGGAATATTTTTCGACTTGCGTCATTTTTGCAGAAATTTCCTTATGGCAGGGGTCTTTTTTCACCATTTTCATCCACTGCGACAAAAATAAACATAGCTTCGGTGACCTTAAGGTGGTCGCCTGATGGTTGGCGGGTCACCCAGACCTCCACCGATACGTGCATAGAGGTGCGACCTTCCTGCTGAATCTTTCCGTGGATCGTTACCAAGTCGCCCACCAGCACAGGCCTGTGGAAAGTCATGGCCTCAACGGCAACAGTCGCAACACGACCTTTGGCGCGGGTTCTGGCGGGCACCGATGCCCCCAGATCCATCTGCGCCATCAGCCATCCGCCAAAAATATCGCCGTTTACATTGGTATCGGCAGGCATCGCGATGGTTTGGAGGGATATTTCGCCTTGGGGTTTTGTCATAATTATTTACCGTGTTTACTACTGCTAAGGTTTTTACGTGTCCAGAATTCACCCATTAATCCAATAACAAGGAATATTGCGGTGAAATAGATCGGATAGCTCATATTGCTTACTTCTTTGGAATAATTGATAAAAACCGCAAGTCTCATTTGGTCGATGCAATGAAACAGTGGATTCCAGTCAAACCATGCAACCATGGAAGTCGGCAAATAGGCAGCGGGCATAAATTTGCCGCTCGTGATCATTTGGGCGCGCATATATACTTGGGAAAATGATCTAATAAAGCCGGGTGCCAATGGTTGAAGCAGCATAAAAATCAGGCCAATTGAAATTCCACTTGCCCATGTAAAAAAAAACGGGATGAATATACTGCGGATTTTGTAAATTACGAACCCGTCGCTGACTACAAAATAGATAAGTGTGATCACGATAATGGCCGTGATCTGTAAGTACAGCGTCGCCAAAGATTTGCTTATGATCGACAGAATAACAGACATTGGTGCATGCTGCATCATTGGCGAGATCGCGTTGGACGCCCCTCGGACAGCCCCGATGGCGCCCATATGAATGACTAACAAGAAAATGCCCGATAGCAGAAAAAGAATAAAATCACCGCGGATAGCGACAGATCGGCCCATCACCATGAACATTATATAAAATATCGCGAAGAAAGACATTATTTGCATAACTTCCGAGAGGATTCCCAGCGATGCACTGCCACTTTTTGTTCGCACCTCGCGCACGATTGAGTGATAGATCAAGCCTAGAAAATCTGCGGCAGCATACAATAGGGTTTTTGGTTTTTCTACTTCTGCCATTATGCTTCTTTTCAGGGTCGGTACTATTTTTTAGTAATAATGCCTTACGATTAAGGCGTTTATAATATACCAGTTTTTGCAAAAGGTAAAATCACGGTATTCAAAGGATATTGATAGTGCAGAATGAAAATATAGTGAACGTCATTCGCGACCTTTCGCTTCAGGCGGGTGCGCGTATCATGGAAATTTATGGGCAAGATGATTTTGAAGTACGCACAAAATCTGATGATTCCCCTGTAACCAAAGCCGATGAAGCCGCTGACAAGCTGATTTTTGCTGGGTTAACTGCCGCCTTTCCAGACATCCCGATCGTGACCGAGGAGCAATCCGACAGCCATTCTGTCGTTGCTGACCGGTTTTTTATCGTTGATCCGCTGGATGGCACCAAAGAATTTGTGCACCGCCGTGGTGACTTTACCGTCAATATCGCGCTTATCGAAGATGGTGTTCCGGTTTTGGGGGTGGTCTTTGCCCCTGATAAAGGCCGGCTTTTCTATACTGACAAGAACGGTAAAAGCGTCGAAGAAATGCAAGACGGGTCAGTCAAGCCTATTCGTGTGTCGACGCCCGATATGGCCGCATTAACCGTTGTCGCATCAAAATCACATCGGGATCAGGCCACTGACGACTATATTGCTAAATACAATGTTGAAAACTTTCGGGCGGCTGGATCATCATTAAAATTCTGCCTCGTTGCGACAGGTGAGGCTGACCTTTATCCGCGTCTCGGTCGTACGATGGAATGGGATACAGCGGCGGGCCATGCGGTTTTGCGCGGTGCCGGTGGTGATGTCGTCCGGTTTGATACCCACGAACCCCTGACTTACGGCAAACCCATTTATGAAAACCCGTTTTTTATTGCTTACGCACCGGGAATTCAGTTGGAAAAGGGCTAACGTTTGATTGAAACCGCAAATATCAGCGTTATTATTGTCAGCAGAGATCGCCCTGATGACTTGCAAAAAATGCTCGCCTGTTTGCGGTTTCAAGATATTTCTGGCTTTGAAACAATCGTTGTTACCGATACTCCTGATGCGCCAAACCCTGATTTAATTCCGGAAAATCTACGGGTCATCCCTTTTGATCTGGAAAATATCTCTGCGGCTAGAAACGTCGGGATTCAAGCCTCAAAAGGCGATTTTATCGCGTTTTGTGATGATGACGCATTGCCAGATCCAAATTGGCTCCGATTATTGCTTGCGCCGTTTAGTAACCCCGATATTGGTGGAGCCGGAGGATTTACGCGCGGACGAAACGGGATCAGCCTGCAGTGGGGCGCGGTGATAACCGACTTGGCGGGGGACGTTGAAAATGTCGAGATCTCCGAAACAACCATATATGCACCGCAAAAAACCACAGCGCCGGTATTGATTGGTACCAATTGTGCTTTTCGCAAAACGGCGCTGACGCAAATAGCGGGATTTGATGAAAATTTCGCATATTATCTGGATGATTCCGACATTTCCCTACGTCTTTCACAAGCTGGTTGGCATTTGGCTATTGTTCCCGATGCACAGGTTCACCACGGATTTTCATCGAGCGCCCAGCGCACAAAACATCGTATTCCCAAGTCTCTGGAACAAATCGGGAAAAGCAAAGCATACTTTTGTCGAAAGCACGCGCGCGGAACTGTCAACGATCAGGCCCTGCGCGATTTTGAACTTTTACATAGGCGGCGACTTGAGAAATTGATGTTGTCGGGATATTTGGAACCAGCAGGTATTGCACCAATATTGCAGTCTCTGAATATCGGGATGTTAAAGGGCAATGCCTTAACCCTGCCTGAACAAAAGGCAGATGTTAAACCATCAATCAGTGTTCGACCAGAAATCCGGCAAAAGACCAATCGGCATGTTATTTTGGCAGGGGGGCGCAAAAACAGCAAATGGCTGAAAAAAACGGCTGGGTTGCTGAGTAAACGGGGGATTTTGGTCACTACAATCTGCTTGGGATATTCGGCAATGTATATGCAGGTGCTATTTTCACAAAATGGCTTCTGGCAACATTCTGGGGGGCGTTTTGGCAAAGCGGATCGGGATGATCCAATCTGGCGTTGGTATCGAAAAACCGCCCGGTTTATGGCAGAAATCAGGCGATTGTCTGTATATCGACCCGTTGATATTCTGGTTTTTCCACGTGCACGAGATTTTGACGCCTCACTTTCGCCCCAAAGGTCTGGGATGACTGACCAAAATAACTATACAATTTTAGATGATTCGATGTTGGATAACTTTTTGGACAATTTAAAATGATCACCACAGTTACCAAAGCCATATTTCCAGTAGCCGGTTTGGGTACGCGGTTTTTACCGGCAACCAAGTCAATTCCTAAGGAAATCATGACGCTGGTTGATCGCCCGCTTATTCAATACGCCATTGATGAGGCCCGTGAAGCAGGGATTACAGATTTTATTTTTGTGACCGCCAAAGGTAAAAGCGCGCTGGAAGACTATTTTGATCGCGCGCCCGAGTTGGAAAAAAAGCTTCGTGACAGCAATAAAACAGCTTTGCTGGAGGAGCTGAAACGCTCGGATATGGAAAGTGGCTCAATCGCCTATATTCGTCAACGGGAGGCAAAAGGTCTCGGCCACGCGGTTTGGTGTGCGCGGCGGTTTATCGGTGACGAGCCGTTTGCGGTTCTACTGCCGGACGATGTTATTTCGGGACAGCAAGGCTGCCTAAAGCAAATGATCGATGCATATCGTGAAACCGGCGGCAATATGGTTGCTGCTATGCAGGTACCGGATTCTCAAACCAAAAATTACGGCATTATCGACAAAGGCGCTGAAAATGGCCGCCTTGTGTCCGTTAAAGGGATGGTTGAAAAACCTGCTCTGGGTACCGCCCCATCAAATTTGGCCGTTATCGGCCGCTATATCCTGCGACCCGAAGTTATGGACGCGTTGGGGAAATTCCAGCAGGGTGCTGGCGGCGAAATCCAGTTGACAGATGCGATCGCCGATCAAATAGATCAGGGCAGGCCGGTTCACGGGTTCCGCTTTGAGGGAACCCGTTTTGATTGCGGGTCAAAAGCGGGCTTTCTTCAGGCAACTGTTGCATTTGCGTTGGAGCGATCCGATTTGCGCGAAGAGTTCGGCGTATTTCTGGATTCGATCACGCATTTGCATCACGCCGCTGAGTAGTGCGATAAGGATCCCGACCTACAAAGCACACGGTTGAATTTATGAACCAAATATTGCTGGATATCAGTCGCACGATTTCGCGTGCACCGTTCCCGATTCCCACAGGGATTGACCGGGTAGAGCGGGCGTATATTCTTGAATTTTTCGAAAAACCCAATCCAGCCTGGTTTCTAACCCGCGTTAGTGGTGGTTATGCTTTGCTTGACAAGGCCGCAATGGCGCGAATTTTGCCGATGATAAACGGGGATAAACCTTGGGAAGGCAAAGACCTGATTGCCCACATCTTCGGAAAAAAGAAGTCAGAGGCTTTGCGCCGTGCAGAATCAACTTTGCGTCGCATAGCAACCGCCACAAGTAACAAAAAGAACCTTTCGACAATGTTGCGTCGTTACCTTCCAGGCGGTTTTTCGTATATTAACGTTGGGCATTCAAACCGACAAGAAACCTTGTGGAAGGCATTACGCGCGGCTGGCGCCAGCAGAATGACCGCAATGGTGCATGATGTTATTCCGTTAGATTTTCCGCAATTCTGTCGGGAAGACACGTTAGAGCGGTTCAAGACCGATCTCATAAATACCGCGACTTATTGTGACTGCTTGGTTTTCAATTCTACCGATACCGCCAACCGTGTCCGGTTTTGGCTGCAAAAGTGGAAGATTCAGTGTGAAGGAATAACGGTGCTCCTAGGGGTAGATCCCTTGCCTACCCCCCCCAAACCACGCCAATCAGACCATCCATATTTTGTTATTCTTGGTACGATTGAGCCCCGAAAAAACCATGTTCTTTTGCTTGATATCTGGAAAGAAATGGCCAACACGCTGCATGCGGGCCAAGTCCCGCATCTCCACATAGTTGGCCGCAGGGGATGGAACAATCGGGTGGTGTTTGACCAGCTGGATAACGCGCCCGTCATGGGGAAATGCATATTTGAACATAATAATATGGACGATACGGAATTGGCTAACCTTCTATCCGGCGCGCGCGCCTTGCTTTTTCCGTCATTCGCAGAAGGTTTCGGGTATCCGCTGGTTGAGGCGCTCCAAAAAAATATATCTGCAATTTGTTCTAATCTCCCTTGTTTTAGGGAAATCGCAGGGGATTTGCCCGAATACTTCGAACCGGTGGATCAAAAGGGGTGGGAAAATGCGATATTGGAAAAATGTTCAAGAACTAAGGCAACCGATATTGCTAAAATTCCATCATTTCCAAGTTGGCATGACCATTTCCTTGAAATTGACACAATTGTTTAGCATTAAGTTAAAGTATATTCAGTTTTTTGGTATTTTGTAATGAAATTGTCCCAATCATATCGACTGCGCCTATTACGAAAACGGTGGCAGATACGCACTTTGCGGAAAAAGGCGGAACTTGTAAAAGTTCACGTTGGTAAAGGTGCATCTGATCGCGACGGAATATTTGTGTTTTCAACCGTGCGAAATGAACGGCATCGTCTCCCCTATTTTTTGAAGTATTATCGCGATCTGGGGATTACCCACTTCTTTTTTATTGATAATGATTCATCAGACGGGACAGACGAATATCTTAAATCACAGCCGGATGTTTCAATTTGGCATACTACCGCAAGCTATAAACGGGCCAGTTTTGGCATCGTGTGGACAAACCATCTATTGAATGAATACGGGTCAAATCACTGGTGTCTTTGCGTCGATTGTGATGAGTTTCTAACTTATCCGCATGTCACAAACCGGCCGATCCGTGCCCTGACCGACTGGCTGGATGCTCGGTCCATTCGATCGTTTCCAGCGATGCTGCTGGATATGTATTCGAAAAACAACGTCGAAAGCTTGAAATATCACGTCGGACAAAATCCCTTCGAGATTCTCGACTATTTTGATGCTGGAAATTATTCACAACGACGTGACGGTAAACACGGTAATCTCTGGATTCAGGGCGGACCGCGCCAACGTAAATTTTTCTCTCGGAATCCGTCAAATGCACCGGCTTTGAATAAAATTCCATTGGTTAAATGGAAATCCAGCTATGTTTATACATCCTCTACCCATTCACTATTACCGCGCAGCCTGAACCTGACTTATGATGAACATGGCGGCGAAAAAATCAGTGGATGTTTGCTGCACGGAAAATTTTTACCAGACATTGGAGAAAAAGTGTCCGAGGAAAAGGCCCGAAACCAGCATTATGCTTCGGGGCAGGAATACCACGCTTATGGTGCTCATGAGAGCCATAAAATCAATTTTTGGACCCCTCAATCTAGTAAGTATTCTGGCTGGCAACAGCTAGAGGAACTGGGCTTGATGTCGTGCGGGGGCTGGGCATGAGCGTTGGAATCTCTCTTTTGCTACATCAAAATTTTGATCGGGCCGAACAGTTGGTGCGCGCGCTGTTGCGTGAAGGGTGTAAAGTAGCGATCCATATTGATGGTAAGATCGCCGAAGATGAATTTCGGGACTTTCAACAATCAGTATTAGAACTGCCAAATGTGATATTTACGCGGCGTGTGCATTGTGAATGGGGCACCTATTCTCTGGTTAAGGCCCAACTTATTGTAGCCAGAGAAATTATTGCCAAATTCCCAGACGTCAGTCATGTTGTGCAGTTAAGCGGTTCTTGTTTGCCAACCCGCCCGATTTCCGAACTCGTAGCATTTCTGGAAGACAATCGCGGAACCGATTTTATCGAGTCCATTCTAGCAGGGCAAAGCAACTGGATCAAAGGCGGGCTGGAGGCTGAGCGCTTTACGCTCTATTTTCCATTTTCGTGGCGTCGTCAACGCAAGTTTTTTGATTATTCGGTGACTCTTCAAAGAAAGCTTGGGATCAAAAGGCAAATGCCGGTTGGGCTGGAAGCGCACGTCGGGTCTCAGTGGTGGGCGTTAAGCCGTGAAACTTTACGGGCCATTCTGGATGACCCGGAGCGCAAGAAGAACGACAAATTCTTTGCAAAATGCTGGATCCCCGACGAATCCTATTTCCAGACGTTGGTTCGCAAGCATGGGAAACGCATCGAGTCTCGCTCGCTAACGTATTCCCGGTTTGATCTGCAAGGAAATCCGATGCTGTTTTACAACGATCATCTGGAATATTTGGAGCATCTAGAGGGCTTTTTCGTACGTAAAGTCTGGCAGGGGGCGGATGAGCTATATGAAACCTTATTAGCACCCGATTTTACCGTTGGTTTGCGTGACCCCGAAATGCGCATGGCCCTAGCGGCTCAAATCGAACGGCAGGAAGGGCGCCGAAACTATGGTCGAGCTGGCCTGAATATGCAAAGTCGAGCGCCGAAGACTGTCAATAACCAGTCAGATTCGGCGACAAAATATACGGTATTGATTGGTCTTGATCGCGGTTATCCTGACGTCGCTGATTGGCTAACAGGCCAGACCGGCATTCAGGTACACAATCAGGTTTTTGCTCCGGGACATGCTGGATTCGCTAACTTGGCCAAGTTTACCAAGGGCAACCTCACTGATCATGCTAAAATCCGTGACTATGCGCCGATAGACTTTCTAAAGAACTATCTTTGGAACAACCGCGGAAGTCAGATTGTTTTTCAATTTTGGTCACTAAAAAAAGCCAAAGTTTTTAGTTTCATCGCCAATGATCCGAATGCGACAGTTCATTATGTCAGATTTGCGTGGGTTCTGGACCTTTTGCACGAAAATATTACGAACCCCAGTTTGTTGCGAGAAAGGGCTCAAAGCTATGTCGCAATAGACGAAAAGAGGATTGCAATGCTTGAATCTGGCTGCGCAGACTTGCATGTGTATTCTTTGAACGATGTCCTTAATCAGCCGTCGCTTGTGCTTAATAAACTGATCGAGTGCCTTTTGCCAAAATCAACCAGCAAGCCAAGAGAGCTTCCGGAAGTGTGCGACTGGAAGGGGTTGGAAAATCTTGCGAATCTGCTTAAGAATAACGGTATGAACCTAGATTTTGAGCTGGCTGCCAATGAACGCCCTGTATGGCACGAAGAAGGCAGTGCGCCCGTCCTGATAGCTGAGTAAAATGCCTATACCCAAGTTTAGCAGTTTTGCCATTTTTGGGGCAATGCGTAGCGGCTCCAATTTGCTTGAGCGCTATATCAACCAATATGACGGGCTACATTGTCACGGTGAACTATTTAACCCCGCTTTTATTGGTCGGCCAAATAAGAAAACCTTATTGGGCGTTTCAAAACAAAAGCGAGACGCCAACCCCAAGGCGTTGATCGAGGCAATTCGATGTGATGATTTGAAAAACATTCCAGGATTCCGTATATTTCGGGAACACAACGGTTCGGCAATAGAGCATTTTCTGAACGATCCGGCATGCGCAAAAATTATCCTGACCCGTGATCCGCTTGAATCCTTTGTCTCGTTAAAAATCGCTAAAAAGACGGATCAGTGGCTTATTCAGGATGAATCGCATCGTAAAACAGCGCGAATCTATTTGGATACCGGTGAATTTGAGGCCTATCGACAGGTAAGGGGCGATTATTCAAAGAGTATTATTGATCAGCTGGAAAGCTCGAACCAACAGTATTTCCAGATTGATTTTGATCAACTTAGTGATATTTCTGAGATTAATAGACTGGCAAAGTTTCTTGGATCATCCCAGACCCGTGAATTTCTCGAACAACCAATCAAACGCCAGAATCCGGGTGCATTAGCCGAAAAGATAGAGAATTATCAGGAAATTCGCGAAGCATTTGACCTGCCAGAAGCCGACCAAACGGTCTCTGTTCGCCCCATGTTTAAACCTGAAACGGGAACAGATCTGTCGCGTAGTCTTTTTTGTACTAACACTCCGTTGATATTTTTGCCTATGCCCTCTGGCCCGCATGGCCGCATTTATCGGTGGATGACACAAATTGACGCTGCCGCGCCTCAGCATGACTTTGGCATTGACGCCTATGCCCATTGGCAGACTGTTCACCCCAGCGCGCTAAGCTTCACAGTATTAAGGCATCCCGTTGCGCGGGCATATGATGCTTTTATGCGCAAAATTTTTTCAACGAGCACCACCAGTTTTCACGCTGTTCGCGAAGCGTTGCAAGTCAGGTACGGCATTTTTCTGCCTCCCCCGAACGTAAATCCATCCGGGTTTCGTAATCTGGGCTATGATCTTGCTGCGCATCGCACCGCATTTTCCCAGTTTTTGGCGTTTATCCAGCATAATCTTGTTGAAAAAACGGGCATCCGTAATGATGGCCGCTGGGTTTCGCAGTCTGACCATATGGACGGATATGAAAAGCATTTTTCGATTGATCTAATTGCTAAAGAAGAGGGTCTCGGTTTCAGTATGGCCTATTTGGAAAACCAGATTGGCGTCAAACGCGTGTTTCAGGATATCAATGTGCAGCAAATGGTTGTTCCATTTGATTTGGCAGATATCTATAATCCAGAAATTGAGGCCCTGACCCGCGCTGCATATCCGAAGGATTACAGCAGATTCGCGTTTAAAAACTGGCGCTAGGCTGCTTTGGATTTCAAATTACCGGTCAAAATCGAATAAATCGCAGACGGGTCATCGGTGGAGCGCAATTTGGCGCAAATCGCTTCGTCCCGCAGGGTGCGTGACACCAGTGCCAGTGCTTTTAGATGGTCGGCGACGGCACCTTCGGGTGCAAACAACACAAAAACCAGATCAACCGGCTGCCGGTCAACGGCATTAAAGTCTACGGGTTTATCCAGCCGCAGAAAAAGACCCCATACGCGGTCAATCATCGGAAGACGCGCATGGGGAATGGCAACGCCGTGGCCCATTCCGGTGGGCCCCAGCAATTCACGGTCCTGCAAGGCCGTCAGGATTTCTTTTGCAGGCAGTTGATACACGTCTTGTGCCAAAAGCGACGCATCTTGCAGCGCGCGCTTTTTGCTTGTCGCCTTGGCACCTGCCAAAATGGCGTCAGGCAATAGAATATCAGCTAGTTCCATGAAACGGCCTCAACAAGTTGGTTTATTTGATGTTTCGCGGGTCAATCCAACCCACATTGCCGTCGTCACGGGTGTGTACAACATTTACGCCGCCATGGGAAACGTTACGGAAAACCAACATATTGGCCCCCGACAATTCCATTTGCATGACAGCTTCGCCGACAGACAGCGTCTGCACCCGCGTTTCCATTTCAGCAATAATGATTGGCTGAAGTGACTCGGGTTCATCGTCCGCTTCGGGTGTGCGTGACAGCACGTAAGACGGCGCGCCGATGGTTTCAATTGGATCTATGCGATCTTTGTGGTGGTCTTTCAGGCGGCGCTTATAGCGGCGCAGCTGTTTTTCCATCCGCGTTAACGCAGAATCAAAACAATTATGTATATCCGCGGCACGGCCTTTGGCCTGTGTATTCAAACCAGTGGAAAGATGAACCGACACGTCACAAACAAATTCGTGCCCGTCTTTTGAAAAAGTGACGTTGGCTTCAAGTGGCCGTTGAGAATATTTCTCAACCACCTCGGTCAGGCGTTCGTTAACCTGGGCGGTCAATGCCGCCCCCACATCAATATGTTTTCCGCTAACTTGTATGCGCATCTTATTCTCCCCGCATGGGGCCGGAGGTTTTCCGGCACTTGGGTTTCGGTAATCGGCCCCGCGAAGCGCGGAACCTATGGGCACACAGTCACCATGTCAACTAGGCCAAGCCTAATTTGCAAGATAGATTTTGCGTCGTTGGACGGATGAAGGGATGCTCATAGCCTCACGATATTTCGCAATGGTCCGACGCGCAATATCTACACCGTCTTCTCGCAAAATATTTACAATTCTGTCATCCGAGAGGGTTTTTTTGTGGTTTTCTTCGTCAATAAGGGATTTAATACGCAAACGAATTTCCATTGACGAAAATTCACTTTTTCTGTCGATTGACCGGATTTTCGACACGAAAAAATGCTTCAATTCAAAAGTACCCCGGTCGCAGATCAGATATTTGCCATTTGTAACCCTGCTGACGGTCGATTCGTGGACATCAATCGAATCAGCGATTTCACGTAAAGTCAGGGGCAGCATCGCAGACGGGCCTTGCTCAAAAAAAGCGTGCTGGTGCTGAATGATGGCTGTTGCAGCTTTAAGAATTGTCTGCGCCCGCTGGTCGAGCGCCTTGATAAGCCAATGTGCAGACTGTGAGCAGTCGCGGGCAAAAAGCTGTGCATCGCCACCTTGAGCAGTAATTTCAGCAGCATATTCATGGTTTATCAGAATTTTCGGGAGAGAGCTGGAGACCAGCTCGACCCGCATCACACCAAAATCGCCGCGTTTAACCGAAATATCGGGTCTTATTTCCGAGATCGGCGACAGGGTAAAATCTGACGCGGGACGTGGGTTTAGACGCCGTATTTCTGCAAGAATCTCAGCGGTTTCTGGTAATTCCTCGCCAATAATTTCAGCAAGCCCAGCCATATCATTTTTTGCGATCAAGGGCAGGTTATCCAGCACTTTTTCGATCACCGGGTCAAAACGGTTGTTCTCCAAAAGCTGCAATTTTAGACATTCTTTTAGGTTGCGCGCGCCGATTCCGGTGGGCTCACAGGCTTGAACCAGCTTTAACGCCAATTCGATGTCTTTGGTTTTCACGGAAAGGCGGTCTGCCAGCTCAAAAACGGGCGCATCCAGATAGCCATTATCGTCCAGCTCTCCGATCAGAGATAGCGCAATTTTTTGCACATCATCGGCAGCGGTCATCAGAAAAATCTGATCTGACAGATGGTCAAGTAGGCTCGAATCAGCACGAATCAGATCAATCAGGTCAAAATCGTTTTTTGCGATCCCTGTCGGCGCTGAGAATTCAGCCTTGGAATATACAGTTTCTGCGTTCCGGTTTACCAATTCAAGCAACGGGTTTTTCTCGACTTCGTCCTCGATGTATTTTTTCAGGTCGATCTGATTGAGCTGCAATATTTCGATAGCCTGCCGCAATTGCGGAGTCATCGACAAGCGCTGAGTTTGCTGCATTCCAAGGTGTAGCGATATTGCCATGTATTGCGTCCATCCAGACGCCACGATTGGCGTCAAATCTTGAATTGTTCGCCCAGATAAACCCGACGAACGTTACTGTCTTGTACTACTTCAGCGGGAGTGCCGCTCATTAAGACTGTCCCATCATGCAAGATATATGCCCGATCAACAATCTCTAACGTCTCTCTTACATTATGATCGGTTATCAAAACCCCAATGCCGCGATCTTTTAGATGGGCTACCAGTTCGCGAATTTCATTAACGGCGATTGGGTCAACCCCGGCAAAGGGTTCGTCTAGCAGCACATATTTGGGTTGGCTGGCCAGACAACGGGCAATTTCAACGCGCCGACGTTCACCACCTGATAGCGACAACGCTGAGGCACGGCGCAGGTGGGTGATAGAAAATTCGGCCAGTAATTCATCCAGCATTTGCTGGCGTTTACCTTTTTCCTTGACTGATAGTTCAAGAATGGCACGGATATTATCCTCAACCGACAGGCCCCGAAAGATCGAGGCTTCTTGTGGAAGATACCCGATTCCCAACTTGGCGCGGCGATACATCGGCATATAGGTCACATCGACTCCGTCGATAATCACACTGCCGGTATCCGGGTTCACCAGCCCGGCGATCGAATAAAAACAGGTAGTTTTACCGGCGCCATTGGGGCCGAGCAGCGCCACGACTTCACCTTGATGCAGTTCAAGCGAGACATCCCTCAGCACCGGTTTGCGCTTGTAGGCCTTGCTGATATTGCGAATCAACAGACCACCGTTACCCTCGGTGACGGATAGATTGGTGGTCTCTGACACTATTCGCTGCCCGTTGTTGTTTGGAAAATGGTTTGGACACGGCCTTCCATGACGGCGGTGCCTGCGTTTAGGTCGATCCGTAAGCGTTCGCCGGAAAGGGCATTTGCGCCTTGGGTCAAGATCACGTTGCCCTCCATCAGCACATTACCGTTCTCAATTTCATAGGTTGCTGTGTCAGACTCGGCGGCTTCGCTACCGCTGGTGAAAACCACGTTTCCGGTGGCCCGCAATGCTTCGATGGCGCCGACAACGGTATCGTCACCAGTTGCATAAATGACCTCAACCCGGTCGGCGGCCATGCGAAGGTCACCAATACCGATGATAACATTGCCAATAAACACAGCTGAATTGTTGGCTTGATCAATTTCTAGAGAATCCGCAGCAACTTCGACAGTTTGCGCTTCGCCTTTAGCAAGCCCTGCGAACGGAACCTGCGCCCCTTGTGCAAAGACGCTGCCCCCAAAAATGGACATCACACAGGCAATAACCGCAACTAAACCAAATCTCATAAATCAGCGCCTTATTCTGCTTGTTCTTCTATATTCAATATCACTCTAACGTTTTTTTCAAACGTTAGCACCCGATTTTCACCAGAATCATCTGTAACTTTAGAAATTTGGAACAAATCCGCCGACACATGCCCCAATGGGCCATCTACAATAACGGTTTCGCCAGAAATCTCACCTGTTCGCAAATTTGCCGTCAGGGAATTCACAGTGCCGTCATAGCCATCGCTGGTTAGAATATGCGCGCCAACCCAGAAATACAGCATTTGAATATCGGTATGAATTTCAGCTCGATCCGAGATAATTTCAGCGGATTCGCCCGAAATAAAATCAAAAACACTGGTAAGATTGGTTGCAACAATCTGGTTTAAATTGTCGCTTTTTGGTTCGATCCGGTCGGCTGACAGGCTGAATTGATCGCCATCCAGCGTTTTTCCGTTGATTTGCGGGTTGTCCAGAAAGCTTCCTGCTTCCAACGCATCAAAATCTGATTGGGTAAATGTAAATCCGGGGTCAAAACCGTCGTCTGACGTAACTAGAAATACCGTGCCTAAAACACCCAATGCCACCAGCGGCAGCACAATCTTTGCGATCCCGACAAGTCGTGAATAAGTATGATGTTTCATCGCCATATCAGTGCGAGAATATATCCACGTCCGGCCAGCCAGCCAGATCAAGTGCAGCACGATGAGGCAGGAAATTAAAGCAGGCTTGCGCCATATCCATCCGGCCTTCGCGCACCAACATGGTGTCTAGCGCGGTTTTCAGCTTGTGCAGGTACAAAACATCTGAGGCCGCATAGGTAAGCTGGGCCTTGGTCAGGTCAGCTGCGCCCCAATCACTACTTTGTTGTTGCTTGGATATGTCCGTCGACAGAATTTCCTGAAGCAGATTTTTCAGCCCGTGCCGGTCCGTATAGGTTCGCACTAGTTTTGAGGCAATCTTGGTGCAATAAACCGGTGCTGTCACCGCGCCAAAGCGGTTCAGCATTACGGCGATATCAAATCGGCCAAAATGGAACAGTTTTAACACATCAGGGTTGGTCAGCATGGCCACCAGATTTGGGGCCTCGGTTTGGTCTTGGGCGATTTGCACCATATGTGCATTGCCATCACCGCTTGACAGCTGCACCAGACATAGCCGGTCGCGATGGGGTTGTAAGCCCATAGTCTCACAGTCAATTGCCACGATTGCGCCCAGATCAAGCCCGTCGGGCAGGTCACCTTTATGTAGAAAATTCGCCATATCACCCTCGAAAATGTTTGACATTGTACTATAGACTTCAAGACGCTGTGGAAACCCAAAATCTAACGCTCGGCGGATTTCCACGACAAGGCGATGGGTACAAAGGCGCTTAGAAAGAACAGACGTGACACATGGTGAAAGGCCACAAATGCCGGATCAGCCCCGATCACACCCGCCATCGCGACCATGGTTTCAAAGCCACCGGGGGCAAAAGCAATAATGACCCAGACCAACGGCAAGCCTGTGGCTAGGTGCGCCAACATTGCTGCGGCCATGGCGACCACCAGTCCAAACGCTGTGATAAACAACCCACCTAGCGCGGCACGGCGCAACAAAGCCATTGTCACGCCGCTAAATCGTGTGCCCATCAGTGCGCCAATCAGGACAAAGGCAGTGGTTGAAATAGTAATTGGCATTCCGCCAGTTATTACGCCAACCCCGTGCCCCAGTGACGAGAAAAACATGCCAGCCAGTAAAAATGCGGCGGGAACCTTCAGTTTCAGTAATCCAAAGCCCAAAATCCCAGATAAAATTGTCAAAACGGCAAGATGTATGGGGGGCATAACCGCACCGATTGGCGCGCGCATTGACATGTCAGCGTCGGTTAACACTGCGATGGCCACGGGTACCAATAAGGTTAACAACAACAACCGAATGGACTGAATCACCGAAATAATTGCGGTATCTGCACCAATATCTGTTCCAAAACTTAGCACGTAACTAAGATGTCCGGGGGTTGAGCAAAGCAAAGCGGTTTTTCGGTTGGTATTGAAGGCACGCTGAAAGATCCAACCGCCCACAATCATGATAAGTCCGGTGCCAAAACACATGATTGCCAGACTGATGGGCCAGTTTCCGGCAGCAGCAAGAATCTCGGGTGTGACAGAAGCGCCCAAGGTTATGCCAATTGCCAAAAACACCATGTCACGTAATTTAACCGGAATATCGGTTTTTAGCCCCGCCAAGCTTGCCACCGATACAAAAATCGCCGGACCGGTGATAAACGGTGCGGGCATACCGAAAAACCACGCGATAAACGCCCCTAGCGCGCCAACCGCGATGGTCTTAACCGTAATGACTATGTTGTGTAACAATTTGACAGCGGGCCAATAATTCTCAAAAATGCCCCATTCGCAGGAGCACCCCATAATGCAATATATTCTGGCAATAGATCAAGGCACGACCTCTAGTCGCGCCATTTTGTTTGACGACACGATGCAGGTCGTTAACACCGCACAACAGGAATTTACCCAGATTTTCCCGCAATCGGGTTGGGTTGAGCATGATCCGAACGACCTTTTGCAAACAGTTTTGCAAACGTGCCGCGCCGTGATTGCAAAGGCAGGCATTAACGCCGCTGAGATCGCTGCAATTGGCATTACCAACCAGCGTGAAACCACGATCGTCTGGGACAAATACACCGGAGAGCCGATTCATAACGCCATTGTCTGGCAAGACCGCCGTACCAGCGATATGTGTCACGATTTGCGCGATGCGGGCCACGAACCGATGATCACTGAAAAAACCGGCCTGCTGCTCGACCCTTATTTTTCCGGAACCAAGCTGAATTGGCTGCTAGAAAACGTCAAAGATGCGCGACAACGGGCAGAATCAGGGGATTTGCTGTTTGGCACCGTTGATAGCTTTCTGATTTGGCACCTAACGGGTCGCAAAGCCCATGTCACCGACGCGACCAATGCCGCGCGCACCCTGATCTATGACATCAAACAAGGCGCGTGGAGTCGCGAGATTTGCGATTTGCTGAATATCCCCATGTCGATGTTGCCAGAGGTCAAAGACTGTGCCGCTGATTTTGGCAGCGTTCAAGCCAAACACTTTGGCGCTGAAATCCCTATTTTGGGTGTCGCGGGGGATCAACAAGCCGCAACCATCGGCCAGGCCTGTTTTGAGCCGGGGATGATGAAATCCACCTACGGGACGGGTTGTTTTGCGCTTTTGAATACCGGCGACACGTTGGTGCGCTCAAAAAACCGGATGCTGGGCACCATTGCTTATCAGCTTGATGGAAAAACCACTTATGCGCTGGAAGGGTCAATTTTTATTGCTGGCGCGGTGGTGCAATGGCTGCGCGATGGGCTGAAGATTATCGAAAATGCCGCAGAAACCACGGCATTGGCAGATGCGGCTGATCCTACGCAATCGTTGATTATGGTGCCCGCGTTCACGGGCCTTGGCGCGCCATATTGGAACGCTGACTGTCGCGGTGCGATTTATGGCCTGACCCGAAACTCTGGCCCTGCCGAATTTGCCCGCGCGGCGCTTGAAAGCGTTGGCTTTCAGACCCGCGATCTATTGGAGGCCATGCAACAAGACTGGAAGGCTGCGGGCAGCAACGTTCTGCGCGTTGATGGCGGCATGAGCGCAAACAGCTGGGCCATGCAATTTCTGTCGGATATTCTGGGCGCGCCCGTGGATCGACCCAAAACCCTTGAAACAACCGCGTTGGGCGTGGCGTGGCTGGCCGGTATGCGCGCTGGCATCTACCCAGATCAAGCGGAATTTGCCGAAAACTGGGCTTTGGACCAACGGTTTAAGCCCAAAATGGCCGAGAAACTCCGCGAAACCAAATATGAGCGGTGGAAAAAAGCCGTTCAGGCAACCCTTACGGTATAGAAAATCACGATCTGACCTTGAAATTAACGTCCAAACCGAACATATTCCAAGGGATTACGCACCAAATTGGTGCAGGTTAACTTAACGGAGGCTCAAATGGCCGATAACCAAACAGTCCGTCGTGCCGGGTCAGTCACCCGCACCGCCGAGATTGACGCAGGGCTTCGCGCCCATATGAACAAGGTTTACGGGCTGATGTCCGTGGCAATGATTGTGACCGGGCTGGTTTCGTATTTGGTCGGCTCAGATTTGAACGCCGCGATGAACGGCCAAGAAACACGCTTCTTATCCTATGAGATGATTAACACGTTGTTTTTCACCTCACCGATGAGATACGTGGTGTTGTTTGCGCCTTTGGCGATGGTCCTTCTATTTGGCACCGCAGTTAAGCGGATGTCGCAAGCCGGCGCCCAAGGGTTCTTCTTTGCGTTTGCAGCGCTTATGGGTCTGTCGATCAGCTCCATCTTTGCGGTTTATACCGGCTACTCGATTGCACAGACGTTCTTTGTGACCTCGATCGCTTTCGCAAGCCTTAGCCTGTACGGTTACACCACGAAAAAAGACATCTCCGCTTGGGGCAGCTTTTTGATCATGGGTGTGTTTGGCTTAATTATTGCAATGATCGTCAACCTGTTTTTGCAAAGTGCCGCGATTGAATTCGCGATTTCTGCGCTGGGCGTTCTGATTTTTGCTGGTCTTACAGCGTATGACACACAGAAAATCAAAACCCAGTATTTGCAAGTGCGCAACCACCCCGATGGCGAAGCCATTGCGGCCAAAATGGCCATTCAGGGCGCGTTGAAATTGTATCTTGATTTCATCAACCTGTTCTTGTTCTTGCTGCGGTTTATGGGCAACCGCAACTAAGACCAGAAATGGTGCAACAAACTAAAAAGGCCTGAGGGAAACCTCAGGCCTTTTTCAATTCTACAGTTGCAAAAATCTATTTGATTTTGCCTTCTTTGTATTCAACATGCTTGCGGATAACCGGATCATATTTCCGTACAACCATTTTTTCGGTCATGGTACGGGCGTTTTTCTTGGCAACGTAAAAGTGGCCGGTATCCGCAGTCGAATTCAGGCGGAT
>JAESRG010000020.1 GCA_016764785.1 Paracoccaceae bacterium | reverse complement strand
CTGGCGTCCATATCCTCGCGTAGCTCCGAAAACAGGTTAACGATCAGGTCGGCCGTAAACGGATCGGCATTAGGGTTTGGTGCAATCGGCAAACGCAAAACCGGCAGGTCGAGGTCATCCATGCGGGCATTATGTTGCCAACGGGTTTGCAACGTCTTTTCAACCCCGCGCAGGAAATGCACCGCCCCGAGGGCAAATTGATCGTCAGGGGATTTATCTTGTAGGGCCATCAGGCGCGATTGCGCATCGGACAGGCTTTCGCCATCAACAAACAGCGTTTGACTGTGAGCCAGGGTTGCCGAAAAAAGCAGCGGGACTAAATAAAGTAGTTTCATAATGTCGTCTCCAAATGTTTGAACGATGTTCATAAGTTGAGGGCGGTGGCTAAGATTTGCAAGGGTCAATGCAATAATTGTTCAGAAATCGACAGTTTTCCGCCCATGCAGAATTGGTTACGCACAAAAAAAGGCCACACCCGAGGGGCATGGCCTTTCCAAAAATATTGGTATGCGTTTAGGAAGCCAGTGAACCGTCAATGGCGATGCATGCATCAACCAAGCCTTTTACGGCCTCAGCTGATTTGTCGAACATGGCCTGTTCTTCGGCGTTCAACTTAATCTCAACGATTCTCTCAATGCCGCCAGCGCCAATAATGGTTGGCACGCCGACATAGGTGTTTTTCAAGCCATACGCGTCTTCAACGTAGGCCGCGCAAGGTAGCAGGCGTTTTTGATCGCCCAAATAGGCTTCAGCCATCTGAATTGCTGATGCAGCAGGCGCATAGAACGCTGAACCAGTTTTAAGCAGGCCAACAATTTCTGCGCCGCCATCACGGGTACGCTGAACGATCGCGTCCAGTTTTTCTTGGGTTGTCCAACCCATTTCGATCAGGTCTGGCAAAGGAATGCCGGCAACTGTCGAATAACGGGTCAGCGGCACCATGGTGTCACCGTGGCCACCCAGCACAAATGCGGTGACGTCTTTAACGGACACATCAAATTCTTCAGCAAGGAAGTGACGGAAACGGGCCGAATCGAGAATACCCGCCATGCCGCAAACTTTGTTATGCGGAAGGCCAGAAAATTCGCGCAACGCCCAAACCATCGCGTCCAGCGGGTTGGTGATGCAGATCACAAAGGCGTCTGGCGCGTGGGCAGCAATGCCTTCGCCAACCGATTTCATTACTTTCAGGTTGATGCCCAACAGATCGTCGCGGCTCATGCCTGGCTTGCGGGCCACGCCAGCGGTTACAATGCAGACGTCTGCGCCAGCAATGGCTGAATAGTCGTTTGCACCAGACATGGCGGCGTCATACCGGTCAACCGGCGCGCTTTCAGCGATGTCGAGCGCTTTGCCTTGCGGTGTGCCCTCAGCGATATCGAACAGAACGATGTCGCCCAGTTCTTTCATTGCTGCGAGGTGGGCGAGGGTGCCACCGATTTGTCCGGCGCCGATCAGGGCGATTTTTGCACGTGCCATTGGAAACTCTCCTTGAGATTCTAACTAAATCGCCCCATGGCCTAGTCCTATTTTCGATTTTCTGCAAGGTCAGGATTGTCTTGCACCTGCGAACAGGTGCGATATGTTGTTGCGACGCAACATAACCACGGAGGCCCACCCGATGTCGCACCCCTATCGTTCAGTACTTTATCTGCCCGGCGCCCGCGCGCGGGTTTTGGAAAAAGCCAAGACTTTACCCGCTGATGCGCTGATCTTTGATCTGGAAGACGCCGTTGCGCCTGATGACAAATTGACCGCACGAAATTTAGTCGCCGAGACCGTCAAAGCCGGCGGATACGGGGCGCGCAAGATATTGGTGCGCATCAACGGGTTGGACACGCAATGGGGCGCCGACGATCTGGATGCCGCAATTGCGGCCGAGCCCGACGGCATTTTGGTGCCAAAAGTATGTTCCGGCGCAGACTTAACAGCAATTTCAGACAAATTGACCGGAAAAACCCGCCTTTGGGCAATGATGGAAACCCCAGCGGGCATTTTGAATGCTGCTGAAATTGCGGCCAGCACTCCGATTCTTGAGGGGTTCGTGATTGGCACCAATGACCTAGTCAAAGATCTGTTCGCCCAACACACCGCTGATCGGGTCGCAGTACTTACCAGTCTGTCGATTTGCCTTTTAGCAGCGCGGGCCAATGGTTTGATCTGTGTCGACGGGGTTTTTAATGCCTTTAAGGATGAAGCAGGTTTGCAGATTGAATGCCAGCAGGGCCGTGACATGGGGTTCGACGGCAAAACCCTGATCCATCCAGCGCAGCTTGATATTGCCAACACGGTTTTCGCCCCGAGTGCGGATGATCTGGCTCTTGCAGAACGTCATATTGAAGCGTTTGCGGCTGTCGACGGTGTCGCAGTCGTCGATGGCAAAATCGTCGAAAATTTACATGTTGAAACCGCGCAGCGTTTGCTGGCAAAGTCAGCGTTGATCAAAAAACTCAGGGAACAGTGATATGACACTACTTTACCTAGGCCTCGCCATTTGGTGGATAACGCATTTTTTGAAGCGGGTGGCGCCGGGGCTGCGCACCGCGCTGGACACAAAAATGGGGGCTGGCCCCGCCAAAGGCATTATCTCGGTGTTGATCCTTGGTTCAATCGTTTTGATGGTGCTGGGCTATCGCGCCGCACCTATCGAGGTCATCTATGACACGCCAAGCTGGGCTGGACATTTGAACAATCTGGCCATGATTATCGCGATTGCCCTGTTGGGCATGGGCAGTTCAAAAGGCTGCGCGCGCACGTGGTTGCGTCATCCGATGCTAACGGGCGTTGTGGTTTGGGCGGGGGCGCATTTGCTGGTAAACGGCGATTTGGCCTCGGTGCTTTTGTTTGGCGGCATGGCTGTATGGGCGATCATTTCGATCCTGCTTATCAGCACGCAAGAAGGCAAATGGGACCGACCACAAGCAGGCCCCGCAAAGGGTGACATCAAATGGCTGGTAATCTCGGCCGTGGTATTTTCAGTAATTTCGGGTCTGCACATCTGGATCGGCCCCTCACCGTTTGGAGCATAACATGCTGGCCTATCGTTTGTTGACCGAGGACGACACCTCAGAATTCTGCCACAAAGTATCAGCTGCACTGGCCAAAGGTTGGTCGTTGCAGGGCAGTCCAACCATGAGCTTTGATGCAAAACGCGGCGTGATGCGCTGCGCCCAAGCCGTGGTTAAGGAATATGAAGGCGACTATGCGCCAGACCTGAAATTGGGGCAGTTGTGAAAACCAGCCGCGGCAATTTCTTTGAAGATTTTAGCGTCGGTCAGGTTTTCGACCACGCCGTACCGCGCACGGTTTCAGGTGGCGAACGGGCTTTGTACCTAGCGCTATACCCAAGCCGATTCGCGCTTTATTCAAGCGATGAGTTTGCCAAGGATTGCGGATTGTCACAAAGCCCGCTGGAAGATCTGATCATCTTCCATCTGGTGTTGGGCAAATCTGTACCAGATATTTCGTTGAACGCGGTGGCTAACCTTGGTTATGCCAATCTGCGGTTTTTACGGCCGGTTTATGTGGGGGATACCCTGCGAGCCAGTTCTGAAATCATCGGAATCAAACAGAATTCCAGCGGTAAAACCGGCGTTGTCTGGTTGCGCACCACTGGTTTTAACCAACGTAATGAACCGGTTTTGGACTATGTGCGCTGGGTGATGGTGCGTAAAGATAATCTGGACGCCGCGGCCCCTGAAACCAGTGTGCCCGATTTGCCAACAGCCGTTTTGGCGACTGATCTGACTGTTTCAGCTGGTTTGGATTTTTCCGATTATGATTTTGGTCAGGCGGGTGAAAAACACCGCTGGAATGACTATGAAATCGGTGAAAAGATTGACCATGTTGATGGCGTAACGGTTTCCGAATCTGAGCATATGATGGCAACGCGTTTGTGGCAAAACACCGCCAAAGTGCATTTTGATACCAGTCAACGCCCCGACGGGCGACGGCTGATTTATGGCGGCCATGTGATGTCGATGGCGCGGGCGCTGTCGTTCAACGGCCTCGCTAATGCACAAATGATCGCGGCCATCAACGGCGGCAGTCACGCAAACCCTTGCTTTGCGAATGATACAATCTGGGCATGGTCCGAGGTTCTGGATAAGGCAAAGATTGGTAATATCGGCGCGCTCCGCCTTCGATTGGTCGCCGTTAATCAAAATGAAACCGGATTTGCCCTAAAGGGGAATGATGGAAAATACCTACCGCATGTTTTGCTGGATCTGGATTACTGGGTGCTTATACCTTTGTAATTTGTGATCACTTGATTTTTGAATGTGATCACAAATGCCATTCTGCGGTAGTATCGGGCATACGGCTGACAACAAAAGCGTGGTTTTGCTTGCCCTTGGGCCACGTATCAGTAAGGTTGCGACAGCGAGTCTTACAGCTAGACAGGAGAGAGTAATGGCAGATATTAAACAGAGGGATCGCCCTCTATCCCCTCACCTGATGATTTATCGCCCCCTTTACACCATGCTTTTATCAATCATGCACCGGATCACCGGCGTTGGCCTGACTCTTGGGTTGCTGATGGTAACATGGTGGTTTCTGGCGGCCGCAATTGGCGAAGAATATTTCGCGTACGCAGATGCAATGCTAAATTCTATCATTGGCGGCTTGATCCTGATTGCCTCGGCTTGGGCGCTTAGCTTTCATCTGTGCAACGGCATTCGCCACCTGTTCTGGGATGCTGGTTTCGGGTTTGATCTGCAAACCGCATGGCGCTCGGGTATGGCCGTGATCGCGGCATCAATCGTCCTGACTGTGATCGTCGTTATTGTAGCAATAGGAGGTCATTGATGTCTTATCAAACTGACAGACAACGGGTTGAGGGGCTGGGTTCAGCCAAAGACGGCACCCATGAGTGGTGGGGCCAACGGATCTCGGCGATCGCGCTTATTCCGCTGGTCATCCTGTTTGTGTTGCCTTTTGCCCATTACCTTGGCGCTGATTACGATGTTATTCGCAGGGTTTACGCGCATCCGTTCAACGCGATTGTCGCGATTTTGTTTTTTATCACCATCACGTTCCACCTGCGGCATGGCCTGCAGGAGGTGATCGTGGATTACGTCCATAACAAACGGACCATGACGCTGGCACTGCTGCTGAACACAATGTTCACCACGGTTCTGGGTGTCACCGGCATATTTGCCGTCGCCAAAATCGCGTTTGCTGGTTGAGCAGGAGAAATAACATGGCTGCATATGAATTTACCGATCACTATTACGACGTGGTTGTTGTTGGCGCTGGTGGCGCTGGGCTGCGAGCAACGCTGGGGATGGCTGAGCAAGGCCTGAAAACAGCCTGCGTGACCAAGGTTTTTCCGACCCGTTCGCACACCGTTGCAGCGCAGGGTGGTATTGCCGCCAGCTTGGGCAATATGGGACCGGATAACTGGCAGTGGCATATGTATGACACGGTCAAAGGCTCAGATTGGCTGGGCGATATGGACGCGATGGAGTATCTGGTTCGCGAAGCCCCAAAAGCTGTTTATGAGCTGGAGCATTACGGCGTGCCGTTTTCGCGCACCGAAGAAGGCAAGATTTATCAGCGTCCATTTGGCGGTCACACCACCGAATTTGGCGAAGGCCCGCCCGTACAGCGCACCTGCGCAGCCGCCGACCGGACCGGTCATGCGATGCTGCACACGCTTTATGGCCAAAGCCTGAAACATAACGCTGAATTTTTCATTGAGTATTTCGCAATTGATCTGCTCCGCACCGAAGATGGCGAAATCCAAGGTTTGCTGGCGTGGAAACTGGACGACGGCACCTTGCACCGCTTTAACGCAAAAATGACCGTTCTGGCGACGGGCGGCTATGGGCGCGCATTCTTTAGCTGCACTTCGGCGCATACCTGCACCGGTGACGGCAATGGTATGGTGGCGCGGCAAGGCCTGCCCCTGCAAGATATGGAATTTGTGCAATTCCACCCAACTGGCATTTACGGCGCGGGCATGTTGATCACTGAGGGCGCGCGCGGCGAAGGCGGTTATTTGACCAACTCCGAGGGCGAACGGTTCATGGAACGCTATGCGCCGACCTATAAGGACCTAGCGTCACGTGATGTAGTATCACGCTGTTCCACCATTGAGATTCGCGAAGGTCGCGGCGTCGGGCCAAACAAGGACCACGTATTTTTACATCTGGACCACCTGCCGCCCGAAGTACTGGCCGAACGGTTGCCGGGAATCATCGAGTCCGCCAGAATTTTCGCGGGCGTTGATCTGACCAAAGCACCGATTCCGGTACTGCCAACTGTGCATTATAATATGGGCGGTATTCCGACCAATTATTGGGGTCAAGTTCTGAACCCCACCGCTGACGACCACGACCGCATTCAGCCCGGGTTGATGGCCGTTGGCGAAGCCGGCTGCGCCTCAGTGCACGGCGCGAATCGTCTTGGGTCAAATTCACTCATTGACCTTGTTGTGTTTGGCCGTGCAGCCGCGATTAAAGCCGGTAAAATTGTTGATCCGGAAACAGCTAATCGCCCCTTTAACGCGGCGTCAGTTGACCAAGCGATTGACCGTTTTGACAAAATCCGTCATCTGCATGGCTCCACTGGCACGGCAGAGCTGCGCCTGAAAATGCAAAAAACCATGCAGGAAGATGCAGCCGTTTTCCGTACCAATGAATCATTGGCCGAGGGTTGTGAAAAGATGGCCAAAGTCGCAGCACAAATGGATGATCTTTCCGTGACAGATAAATCGCTGATCTGGAATTCCGATCTTATGGAAACGCTGGAACTGACAAATCTGATGCCAAACGCGTTGGCAACGATTGTTTCAGCAGAAGCCCGCAAGGAAAGTCGTGGCGCCCACGCCCATGAAGATTATCCTGATCGTGACGATAAAAACTGGCGTAAACACACCCTTGCCACCGTGGGGGATGACTGGAATGTCAAATTGTCGTACCGTGATGTCCACGTAAAACCGCTGACAGCTGAGAAAGATGGCGGGATCGATATGAAACGGCTCGCACCTAAAAAGCGGGTTTATTAGGAGGGTATTGTGAAAAAAATTAGTATTATTTTTGCGGGACTGACGTTGGCAATTTCGGCCTGTACGCCCGTTTATGAAACAATGACTCACGGCGAAGCTATGGCCATGTGTCGAGAGCAGGCGGTTGACGCGGCGCGGGTTGTTTCGGGCAACACCACAATTGGCATAAATTCCCAGACCGGACCATCTTTTGGCGCCGGAATCCGTATTAATCTAACTCCACGACCTCAGGCACAAACCTATGATGCCTGCATGACCAAATTGATGGCCAACGGCCAAATTGTTGAAGGGAATTGAGATGAAAAAGATTTTTGCACTGACGCTTGTATCGCTGGCACTGGCTGGATGTCTTGAGACAACCAGTACCGGTCAACGTGGATACCTACCTGACGGCACCCATTTGTCGCCAGATGACCAGATTATCTGGGCAGGCCTGACCGAGGCGCAACGCGCTGCGGCCCTGCCTTATCTTCAAAATGGTGGCACTCTGGTGTCCTCGCTAGGGGCTTACTGACCAATGGTTGAACTCGCGCTTCCGAAGAATTCCCGCATGAAAGCAGGCAAAATCTGGCCAAAACCGGATGGTGCCACCAATGTGCGGGCGTTCAAAGTTTACCGCTATAACCCTGATCTGGGGGAAAACCCGCGGATTGATACCTATTATATCGATCTGGATGATTGCGGGCCAATGGTGCTGGATGCGCTGATTAAAATCAAAACGGATATTGATCCGACATTGACCTTCCGGCGGTCCTGCCGTGAGGGGATTTGCGGATCTTGTGCTATGAATATTGACGGCATCAACACCCTCGCCTGCCTGTTTGGCATGGACGAGGTGAAGGGTGACGTCAAGATTTACCCGCTTCCGCATATGGAAGTGGTTAAAGACCTGATTCCTGACTTGACGCATTTTTACGCGCAACACGCCAGTATCATGCCGTGGTTGGAAACCAAAACCAACCGCCCCGCCAAAGAGTGGCGGCAATCGATCACCGATCGTAAAAAACTGGATGGTCTTTACGAGTGCGTGATGTGCGCCTGTTGTTCAACCAGTTGCCCAAGTTATTGGTGGAACGGCGATCGCTATTTGGGGCCAGCAGCGTTGCTGCATGCCTATCGCTGGATTATTGACAGCCGCGATGAAGCCACCGGCGAGCGGCTGGATAATTTGGAAGATCCGTTCAAATTGTATCGCTGTCATACCATCATGAATTGCACACGGTCCTGCCCCAAGGGTTTGAACCCAGCCAAGGCAATTGCTGAGCTTAAAAAGATGATGGTCGAACGGAAGATGTAATGAAGCGCACGCCGCAGTTTCAACCGCCAAAAGATGCGGATGAACGGCGGCGGGTGCCACCCGTGATCTGCTATCCCGATGATACCTTGCCATCACCCGATATGGCGATGCTTGCGCGAGCACGGGAAAATATGACCTTGGTTGATACGGTGATCGTACCGCCCCGCGAGGCCGAGACATTTACCGTTCCAGCAGGTCATTTCTTTCGCATTGTCAGCATTGCTGGCCCCCAAGTCGGCGATCTGAATTTATGGAACGCCCATGATTTTTCTGAACGGTTCTATAGCGGTAAAACTCGGGCATTGCATGGCACCCATTTAAGTACCGGCGACAGGTTATGGAGCAGTTTTCCAGCCCTGCGCCCAATGGCGACCATCACCGCAGATACACTCGATTGGTATGGGTTTGATGAATTTGGCGGCAGCGTTCACGATGTGATCGGCACCCGCTGTGACCCGTATACGCATCATTTGTTAAGCCATGAAAACTATCACCATTGCTGCCATTCAAACTTAACCCGCGCTTTTGCGGCGCATTCCGGTCAGGCACTGGCCGATGCAGAACCGATGGTGCATGACGTTCTCAACGTGTTTATGTGCACAGGGTTTACCAAAGATACACATCAGTATTTCATGAAAGCCAGCCCAGTACGACCCGGCGATTACCTTGAATTTTTCGCTGAGATTGACTTGCTTGGGGCGTTATCAGCCTGCCCCGGTGGGGATTGCGGCACCATCCACTCAAGCGACTCAGCGGTTTGCTTTCCGCTAAAAGTAGATATATTCAAGCCTGAAAACATGGCTTGGACATCACCAAATTTGAACGGATATTCGGGCCGCCACAAAGATTAGCCGGCTTGCGCAAGCTCAATAATATCAGCCATAATTTTATTAAGATCAAAGTCTTTGGGCGTATAGACTTGTGCTACGCCTTGGCTCCGCAAGGATTGGGCATCAGCCTCAGGAATAATACCGCCAACAATAACGGGCGTTTTCAACTCAGCCGCATTTTTTAGCCCCATGAATTCCGTCAGCAACGGAAGATGGCTGCCCGACAGAATCGACAACCCGATGACATCGGCACGTTCTGATTCGGCAGCGTCCAAAATGGCTGCAGGCGTCATACGGATACCTTCATAAATTACGCGCATACCACAATCACGGGCGCGAACCGCAATTTGTTCGGCCCCGTTAGAATGACCATCAAGACCGGGCTTACCCATCAGGAAGGTCAGCTGTTTACCGGTTTTCTCGCCAAATTTTGAAACCGCAGCACGCAGGTCATCAAGACCGGTGGCGGTGTTAGAAACAGCGTTTGATACCCCCGTTGGGGCGCGGAACTCGCCGTAAATACTGCGCATTATTGCAGCCCATTCGCCGGTAGTGGCCCCGGCTTTTGCAGCCCGGATCGACGTTGGCATAATGTTGTCACCAGCGGTTGCCGCCGACTTAAGCGCGCTTAACGCCGCCTGAACTTCGGCGTTGTCACGTGTTTTTCGCCACACGTTCAGCGCGTCGATCTGTGCCGCTTCGACCTTTGGGTCGACGGTCATAATGCCGCCGTCACCGGCTGTAAGGGGCGATTCTTCTCCGTTTTGAAATTTGTTAACGCCAACCACGATCGTCGTGCCATTCTCAATCGCGGCTAATCGTTTTGAGTTCGATTCAACCAAAGCAGATTTCATGTAATCAATTGCAGCCACCGCGCCACCCATCGCGTCGATCCGCGCCAGCTCCTCACGGGCTTGGTTTTTAAGTTCGCTGACCTTTCGATCAATCGCGGGGTTGCCGTCAAACAGGTCGTCATATTCAAGCAGGTCAGTTTCAAATGCCATGATTTGCTGCATGCGCAGCGACCATTGCTGATCCCAAGGACGGGGCAAACCAAGGGCTTCGTTCCATGCGGGTAATTGCACGGCGCGCGCACGGGCATTTTTCGACAAGGTGACAGCCAGCATTTCGATCAGAATTCTGTAAACATTATTTTCCGGTTGCTGCTCCGTCAGGCCAAGCGAATTCACCTGAACACCATACCGAAACCGACGTTGCTTGGGGTCAGTGACGCCATAACGATCGCGGCAAATTTCGTCCCATAGTTCAACGAAGGCGCGCATTTTGCACATCTCGGTGACAAACCGAATGCCAGCGTTCACGAAAAACGAAATACGCGCGACAACTTGCGGAAAGTCAGCTTTTGAAACCCGATCACGGGCTTGATCGAGCACCGCCGTGGCTGTCGCCAGCGCAAAGGCGAGTTCCTGTTCCGGTATCGCGCCGGCCTCCTGCAGATGGTACGAACAGACGTTCATTGGGTTCCATTTGGGCAGGTGTTCAAGGCAATATTGCGCCACGTCGCCGATCATTTTCAGACTGGGTTCAGGCGGAAAAATATAGGTGCCGCGCGACAGGTATTCCTTGATAATATCGTTTTGCACAGTGCCGCGCAGGGCGGAAATATCAGCGCCTTGATCCTCAGCCACAGCGATATACAACGCCAATAGCCACGGGGCGGTGGCGTTTATGGTCATAGACGTATTCATGGTTTCAAGCGGAATATCGGCAAAAAGGCTGCGCATATCGCCGATATGACTAACTGGAACGCCGACTTTACCGACTTCGCCGCGTGCCAGAACGTGATCAGAATCATAGCCGGTTTGAGTTGGTAGATCAAAAGCCACGCTTAGGCCAGTTTGGCCTTTGGCAAGATTGGCACGATAGAGCGCATTTGATGCTGCGGCGGTTGAATGCCCCGCATAGGTGCGAAAAAGCCAAGGCCGTGATTTTTGGGCGGTGTCAGACATTTGGAATCCTTCGGTTGGTTTTGTATTGCACTGCAGCGTAAGTTGCGCAAGCAATATAATTGCGCTATCTGGCAATTAGACGTAATATAGTAAGGCACATAGTTGTGTACGCGGCCTGCAACTGCTGTAAGGTCGGCTGATGTTAAATACTGTGGAAATCCCCGTCTGGGTGTTGGTGATTGGCGGGATGTTTGCCGCTATTGCATTGACGGAACGGTTGCTGTTCCCGTCGGTCAGGTGGTTTTTTCGCAAACGTTTTAACCGTGCAGTAGGGCGGCTGAACGACCGGCTGCAATTGAAAATCCAGCCATTCAAATTGACAGACCGCCGGGTTCTCATTGACCGACTAGTATACGATCCCGAAATCGCCGAAGCGATTATCACGCATGCGACCCAAACCGGAGAGCCGGTAGCGATTGTCTCAAAAACCGCCGAGAGGTACGCACGAGAAATCGTGCCTCGGTTTTCAACATTTGCCTATTTCGGTTTGGTGGCGCGGATACTGCGCTGGATTTCGCAATCGCTGTATCGGGTGCGGTTGGGATATCTGGACGAAGCAGCGATGGACGCGGTTGATCCTGATTCAACCGTGGTTTTTGTGATCAACCATCGCTCGAACATGGATTATGTGCTGGTAACATATTTGGCCTCGGACCGGTCGGCCCTGTCATATGCTGTTGGCGAATGGGCGCGCATCTGGCCGCTGAGCGGTTTTATCCGGTCAATGGGCGCGTTTTTCATCCGGCGAAAGTCGCTGAACCCGCTGTATCGTAAGGTTTTGGCGCGGTATGTGCAGATGGCTACCGCGGCGGGGGTTACGCAGGCAATTTTCCCCGAAGGCGGGCTCAGCCGTGACGGAAAGCTGGGAAAAGCCAAGCTGGGATTGCTGAGCTATATCGTGGCCGGATACACCATGGACAGCAAGCGCGACGTGGTTTTTGTGCCCGTGGGGCTGAATTATGACCGGGTGCTCGAAGATCGCGTGCTGCTGGCGGCCAATAAACGAACCGGAAAAAAATCCTTTCGTTTTGCCCCCATATCGTTTTTCAAATTCTTTTTCCACCATATCTGGCTGCGATTGCTGCGGAAGTACCATCGCTTTGGCTATGCCTGCGTCAGTTTTGGACAACCGATGTCGCTGCGCGAGTTTCTGGGCCAGAACAAGGGCATGTCGCCGGACGCGCAAGTTGAAAACCTGGGTGTCAAACTGATGCGCAAAATTGGTGACGTGGTGCCAGTGCTGCCTGTGTCGTTGATCGCTAAAATTATGATTGACGGCGGCCTTAAGCCGACCAGTATCGACGATATTAGAACGACTGCGCACCAGCTTTGGAAAGACTATGCGGCCAGCGGTATCTATAGTCACATCCCCCGAGACGACGAGGGATATGCAGTAGAGGTTGGCCTGCGGATGCTGACCATCCGGCATATTCTTTCCGAACAAGACGGCATGTTGCACCCAAATCCGGAAAATGCCAATTTGCTGGAATACTATGCCAATGCGATTGCCCATCTGCCGTATACGGCAAGCTAAAGCAATTTTCTGTTGCAACGCACAAAAAATCGCTTGCGCAAGGTCATTGCCCAAAATAAGGTAATCACGCAATAATCTTGCGTGACCGAATTTTGAGGATACCCCGATGGCCCACACAAATCCGAACAAAAAAGACCTGTATGAAATTGGCGAAATCCCACCACTGGGGTATGTGCCAGCGAAAATGTATGCTTGGGCTATCCGGCGGGAACGCCACGGCGAGCCGGATAAAAGTTTCCAGTGTGAGGTGGTTGATACGCCCACGCTTGATAGCCACGAAGTGCTAATAATGGTGATGGCCGCCGGGGTTAATTATAACGGTGTTTGGGCGGGCTTGGGCACGCCGGTGTCGCCGTTCGACATTCATAAGCAGGACTATCACATCGCGGGGTCAGATGCCTCGGGGGTCATTTGGGCGGTTGGCGACAAGGTCAAACGCTGGAAAGTTGGCGACGAAGTTGTGGTGCATTGCAACCAAGATGATGGCGATGACGAAGAATGTAACGGCGGTGACCCGATGTTTTCGCCCAGCCAGCGAATCTGGGGCTATGAAACGCCAGACGGCTCGTTTGCGCAATTCACCAGAGTGCAGGCACAACAACTTATGCACCGGCCAAAACATCTGACATGGGAAGAAAGCGCGTGTTACACGCTAACCCTTGCGACCGCGTATCGGATGCTGTTTGGCCATCGACCACATACATTAAAACCGGGGCAAAACGTGCTGGTTTGGGGGGCTTCGGGCGGCTTGGGGTCATTTGCGATTCAGCTAATCAATACGGCTGGCGCCAATGCCATCGGGGTAATTTCAGACGAAAGCAAACGCGATTTTGTGCTTGGGTTGGGCGCCAAAGGCGTGATTAACCGCAAAGATTTTGACTGTTGGGGCCAAATGCCCACGGTGAATACTGACGCCTATAAAACTTGGTTTGCAGGGGTGCGCAAGTTTGGCAAAGCCATCTGGGACATCACCGGCAAGGGCAACAATGTTGATCTGGTGTTTGAACACCCCGGCGAAGCAACCTTTCCGGTATCGTTGTTCGTTGTAAAACGCGGCGGCATGGTGGTAATTTGCGCCGGCACAACCGGATATAACCTGACCATGGATGCACGCTATTTGTGGATGCACCAAAAACGGGTTCAGGGCAGCCATTTTGCCAATCTTAATCAAGCCAGCGCCGCTAACAAATTGATGCTGGAACGTCGACTTGACCCGTGCATGTCCGAAGTATTTCCGTGGTCACAGATACCTGACGCACATACCAAAATGCTGCGAAACGAACACAAGCCCGGGAACATGGCCGTTCTGGTTAATGCGCCAACCAAGGGTTTGCGCACGTTGGAGGACGCGCGTGAAGCTTAACACTTGTGATAATTTGGTGACGAAACAGCGATGATTCGCTGTAAATCGTTTGCATTCTGCAAATAATTTCACGACAAATTTCGCGGTATTCAATGATTTCAACAGGTTATTTTCTTAACCCTCGCTATTTTAGGGGAATTTCCAGCCCTTAAGACTTCTGTAATAAGGGATGAAACACGGCGGCATACTTGAAATAAACTTTGTGAGTGGTAAGGTGGGTAAGGACTGGATAATCGATATACTGGCGGATATCCGCGCTTTTGCTTTGAAGAGTGAAATGATGGCATTATCCGAACACTTGGATGATGCGATCATATTGGCAGCAACGGAGCTAGAGCGAGTCTCGCAACGCGAACTTGTTTTGGATGGACACTGTGACAAAGCTGGAGGAGTTTCTGAGCAGTCTGGAAACGAGTGATACTCCGGACCAAGTCCAGAAACTTGTTGAATCTCTACGGGACATTTACGGTGTTACCAATGCGATTTATCACGCGGTAAATCTTGACGGTGCACCTTATGCAGCGCTGACATATTCCCCGGAATGGATGGATCACTATCAAGCACAAAAATACGTGCAGGTAGATCCGGTTGTCCGAGGGGCGTTGCAGCATTTTCACCCCATGGATTGGAAGCGGCTGGACTGGTCTAGCAAAGGCAGTCGATCGTTTTTGGGTGAGGCAACGGGTGCTGGTATCGGCAATCAAGGGTTGTCGATTCCGATCCGTGGGCCGAATGGCCAATTCGCCCTCTTCACTGTCAACCACGAGTGTAGCGACAGGGAATGGGAGGTATTCTCAAAAGAAGCAAAACGCGACATGATGCTGATATCGCATTTTCTGCATCAGCAGGTTGTCAAAATTGTCATGCCCGATGGCCCGCGCCAGTATGAGCGGCTTTCGCCCCGGGAAACGGACACACTTAAATATCTTGCCGTCGGCCTAACCCGTGGGCAGATTGCAGAAAAGTTGCAGATATCGGAACACACTCTGCGTGTGTATATCGATTCTGCCCGGTTCAAACTTGGGGCGCTGAACACCGTTCATGCTGTCGCTACTGCTTACTCGCGTGGTCTGATCACTTTCTGACCTCTCCGGTGCAAATAGTTTTTGTATCGCCTGTTTGGCGTTAATTAACGATTTGTCCGCATCACTTTGATGCCCAAAAAATGGTGGAGAAAGTAACCATGATTAAATACATTTATGCAGATGCGCTTGACGCGTTCCCAACCCTTCGCAAAGGCATGTTCAAAGACCGTGCCGTGCAGTTCAAAGAACGTCTTGGCTGGGATGTTTCTGTTGATGCTGACGGTTATGAAACCGATGAATACGACGCGATTAATCCGCTTTATGTGATCTATGAACTTGCCGATGGTACGCATGGCGGGTCCATGCGCATTCTGCCGACAACGGGTCAAACCATGATCAACGACCATTTTCGCGACCTTACTGGGGGCGTGATGATTTCCAGCCCGCTGATCTGGGAATGCACCCGTTTTTGCGTATCACCAAACGCTGGAGATGAGGCAAAGATGGTGGCTGCATCGTTGATGCTTGCCGGTGTTGAGCTTGGTATCCAGTTTGGGTTAGACAGCTCGATTGGGGTTTTTGATGCACGGATGGTGCATATTTATCGCCGCGTTGGCTGGGCACCTGAAATTCTTGGCACATCTGGCACGGGTAAATCCGCGATCAGCGCTGGCCTGTGGCCGATTGACTTTGATGCGAAAATGGAAATCTGCGCCAAGATCGGGTTTGATCCGTCGGTTCCCGAAAAATGGTTTAACGACAGCTTCCCGGTTACGCTGAACGAGGGCGTTTTGGTCGCCTAACACTGGCAACTGACCAGCCGTTGGTTTAAGACTTTCGCAAAGCAATTTGCGGGGCCGATATGATATTGTCTGACGACCAAGCCGAGGCCTATGACACCATCAGCGAAGTGTTAAAGTCTGTCGGCGTTGATCTTGAGAACGAACTGTTGACCAGTGGTGGCGATGGGAAGACTCAAGTATTGGCCGTGTTGGGTAAGGCCGGGTCTGGCAAAACCATGCTTTTGGCGCGGTTGGTCACAGCGATTGAGGCGTTGGGCGTTGAAACCGTTTCAGGTGAATATGAAAGTAAAAAGCACAAGGATAAACGTACGCTAGCGGTATTGGCGCCAACCAATAAAGCGGCCAGCGTATTGCGCAATCACGGGGTTTCGGCAACGACAATACACCGGATTATTTACACCCCCCTATATGATCCTGAATATGAACAGATCGCCGAATGGCTTTCGGGCAACGCTGAACGCCCAAAGGTCGAAGCGTTAAGCGATGAGGCACTGGACCGTGCCAAAGCTTTTTTTGATATCCATAAATCCATCCCCGGGGCGCTCGCGAAGGCGGGGTTGCGCGGGTCGGATTTTATCATCGGCTGGAAACGGCGCCAAGACCCTATGGATATCGGATTTATTGACGAAAGCTCGATGATTGATGACAAACAACTGGATGATCTGAAAGAGATTTTTCAAACATTGGTATTGTTTGGCGACCCCGCGCAATTGGCGCCGGTGGGCCAATCGGGCAGTATGACATTTGATAAACTGCCGGAAAAACGAAAGCTGATTTTGCACCGCGTGCATCGACAGGCAGCCGACAACCCGATCCTTGATCTGGCCCATGCGTTAAGTGACCCCGCGCTGAGTTTTGCTGATTTTGAACAGATGATAGACGAAGCCGCAGCCAAGGATGATCGGGTGGTTGTGGCAACGCGTGTCGACGCTGAAAAAATGGCACGGTCACCGGTTTTGGTTTGGCGTAATGCCACGCGCATTCGACTAATTAGCGCATTTCGCAAGGCGTATGACGCACCGGAAACCGCGCTTTTGACAGGCGAGCCGTTGATATGCGATGGCATTGAATTACCCTTGAAGCACCGCAAAAAACGTATCGATCTAGAGGCGCGCGGACTGATCAAAGGGGCGCAATGTATTTACCTTGGACCGGGTAAAAAACCGGGGTTTAGTCGGCTGTATGTGACGGGTGCGAGCGACCCTCAGGTTAATGCGGCATCGATCATTCAGATTGAGATACCAGACCGCGAAGAACCGGAAATTATTACCGCCGCCCGCATGGGTGCGGTGTTTTTGCACGGCGCTGCGGTAACGATCCACAAGGCCCAAGGCTCGCAGTGGCCCGAAGTTCAGGTGTTTGCGCCTGATCTTTACGCGGCGTCACGGGCCGGACGGATAGAGGCGGGTATTCCGCTGTGGAAACGCTTGGCGTATGTCGCTATTACCCGCGCCGAAACGCGGCTGTACTGGATAAAACGCTATATGCTGGCCCGCCCAACAAACCCGTTAGGGATTGCAGATTTGGACATGAAAGCGCCGGATCTGGTGCTAACCAGCAGCGATGAAAACCAAACGTAACGTGGTTACCCGCGCGCGACCTCAGCTTTTAGGGCATCCATCTGAGTGGCCAAAAAGCTGACGGTTCTTGCATCAACCAGTCGGCCATCATCGTCAAATGCTTTGCCCGCGCCCGCGATCATTATCTCGGGGGCTTGCAAAATTCTGGGGTTAAAGGTGGTCATACAGTGACGCAGGGAATACTGCGCGCGCACGCCGCCCGTTCCGCCCGCCGCAGCTGACATGATAGCAACCGGTTTGCCCGCCCAAGGCTGCGGTTTAACACGGCTTAACCAATCGAGCGCATTTTTTAAACTGCCGGACAGGTTTTTGTTATATTCAGGCGTGGCGATAATAATCGCATCTGCAGCCAGAATTTGGCTGTGCAAGGTAATGACGTCCGCCGGAATACCCTCGGCCTCTAGGTCTTCATCAAATAGCGGCAAACGGATATTGGCCATCTCAAAGGTGCAATCACCGAAACAACGCGCGGCCTCGTGCAGCAGGTATGTGTTGTAAGACGCGGCGCGCAATGAGCCAGAAATGCCGAGAAGATTGAGTTTTTGGGTCACGTGACGCTCTCCGTTTATATGTAACACCCGCAGAGTATCGGCCAAACACCGCAACATGCAATCTAGAAATTCACGATATGTTGTGGATAACTTGGCTGCAAACGCCGCATTCGGTGCTTGGATGTTGACTCTAGGGTCTGTGCGCGGAATCATCTGCTATTGAGCAGAATCATAGGCGGACCAACCGCGTGCAGTTTACGAAAATTAGATTACTTGGCTTCAAAAGCTTCGTGGACCCCACGGAACTGATGATCGCACCCGGTATTACCGGCGTGGTAGGGCCAAATGGCTGCGGGAAATCTAACCTACTTGAGGCTTTACGCTGGGTGATGGGCGAAAACCGCCCCTCGGCGATGCGTGGCGGCGGCATGGAAGACGTGATTTTCGCTGGGTCAGATTCGCGACCAGCGCGTAATTTTGCCGAAGTAACATTGCAGATTGATAACACCGACCGGCTGGCGCCAGCAGCATTTAACCATGCGGATAGTATTGAAGTCGTGCGGCGGATCACCCGAGGCGCGGGGTCGGCGTATAAAGTAAACGGCAAAGAATGTCGGGCGCGTGACGTGCAGATGCTGTTTGCGGATGCCTCAACCGGGGCGCATTCACCGGCTTTGGTGCGGCAGGGGCAAATTTCAGAATTGATTAATGCCAAACCAAAATCACGACGTCGGGTGCTTGAGGAAGCCGCCGGTATTTCCGGCCTATATCAACGCCGCCACGAGGCAGAGCTGAAACTAAACGGCACCGAAAGTAATCTGGAACGGGTCGAGGATGTGTTGGAGCAGCTGGACACCCAGCTAAAAAGTCTGGCGCGCCAAGCCCGCCAAGCGGCGCGTTATCGCCAGATCGCCGACGAATTACGCAGGTCTGAAGGCTTGTTATTATATCGGCGTTGGCGCGAGGCCGATGTCGAACGACTGGACGCTGATAGGGTACTTCGCGAGGCAACAAGTGCTGCGGCAACGGCGCAAGGCGGGGCCGGCGCGGCGCGGCGCGAACGCGAAGACGCCGAAACCAAAGTACCGCCGATGCGAGAAGAAGAAGCCATCGCCGGGGCTGTATTACAACGACTAATGGTCGATAAATCTGCGTTAGAAGACCAAGAACAGCGTGCCCTGCAAAACATTGAAGAATTGAAAGCGCGGCTTGCGCAATTAGCCCGCGATATGGACCGTGAAACCGGCCTTAACAAGGACGCTGGCGAGACAATTGAACGGCTAAACTGGGAAGTTGAGGCGCTTGGAAAAGCCTCAGAGGGGCACGAGGCAAAGCTGGAAACAGCGCGGGATGACGCGCGCGAATCGGCCAGCGCCTTGCAGGCGCAAGAAACTGAAATGGATCAGCTAGCCGAGGATGCAGCACGGTTGGCCGCACGGCATCAATCAGCAAAACGGCGGCTTGAAGAAGCGGTGGCGTTGGTGGCCAAACTCAACACCGCAAGCGAAGCCGCAAAGGCGGCGGTAACCCAAGTGTTAAAATCGGTTGTCAGCGCTGAAGCGTTGCTAACGCAGGCTGGTGATGCACAAAAAGAAAGCACGGCGGCGGCGGCTAAGGCCGAAAGTGATCTCGATAAAGCCGAAGCCGCGCGTGCCTCGGCACAGGCCGCAGAATCTGATGCGCGGGTGACGTTGTCGGGCTTGGATGGCGAGGCCAAAGCTTTGCAGGGTGAAGCCGCGGCGTTGCAGAATCTGATTGCGCGGGATCAGGGTGATGGCCAGCAGATATTAGATAAAATCAAGGCAAAACCCGGTTTTGAAGCGGCGCTAGGGGCTGCGCTTGCAGATGATTTAAAAGCGCCAGAAATTGGACCCGAAGGGGTGTCGGGCTGGGCGCAATTTCCCGAATACGCGACGCATATTGATTTGCCCAAGGGAGCCGCGCGGCTGGCGGATCATGTGAGCGCGCCGGAAGTGCTCGCGCGGCGGCTGCTGGCGGTCGGAATTGTTGACCGCTCCGAGGGGGCGCGGCTGCAAGGGGCGCTAACACAGGGACAACGGTTGGTTTCGGTTGAGGGTGATTTGTGGCGCTGGGACGGGTATCGGGCTGGCGCCGAGGATGCACCATCAGCGGCGGCGTTGCGCTTACAGCAGATGAACCGGTTAGATGAATTAACCGCCGCATCGATGCAAGCAACCGCCAAGGCAGATACGGCGCGGGGCCTGCATCAAACCGCGCGAATCACCATGGATCAAGCACAATCGGCAGATCAGGTGGCGCGGCAGGCACGGCGACGCGCGGACGAAGCTGTAACCACCGCGACGCGGCAACTGTCACGCGCAGAAGCGGAACGTGAGACCTTAGCTGGACGGGTTGAGACCCTTAATCTGGCGGTAATACGTCGCGATGAAGAAGCAACGCAGGCAATGGATGCACTGCATAAAGCGGAGCAAAGCGCACAAGATTTAGGTGATCTGAACAGTGCACGCGATGCTGTCGAAGCACGCAAAGTTGGCGTTGAAGCCGCGCGTATGACGATGATGACCAAACGGTCGATTGCGGATGATCTGCGGCGCGAAGGCGAAGCACGAGTGCGACGTTCAAAAGAAATCGAAACGGAAAAAGCTAACTGGCAGCGACGGCTAGGCACGGCGGAGGCACAGCTTAACGCCTTGGCTGAACGGTTTGAGAGCAGCACCGAAGATTTGAAAACCGCGCAAACTGCCCCCGTTGAGATAGCGGCGCGGCGCGACGAAATGCGCAAAGGCGTCGATAAAGCCGAAGCGCGGCGCAAGCTGGCGGCCGACGCGTTAGCAAGCGGTGAAACCGCATTGCGATTAGCCGAGGACGCCGAACGTAATGCGGAACGCGGGGCATCGGATGCGCGAGAAGCGCGCGGACGGGCGGATGCCGTCACCGAAGCAGCCCGCATTCGCGTCGATGTCGCAGCCGAACGTGTGGTTGAAGAAACCGGCGTCGCCCCTGCCGTCTTGCTGGAAACACTGGAAGCCGACCCTGACAAAATGCCCGATTCAGAGATGATCGAAGCCGATGTCAGCAGATTGCGGCGCCAACGCGACGCGCTCGGCGCTGTTAATTTGCGAGCCGAGGAAGATGCGCGCGAAGTTCAGGAAGAATTCGATTCACTTTCCAGCGAAAAGAACGATCTGGAGGCGGCGGTTAAGAAATTGCGTCACGGGATCGCTAATCTGAATTCTGAGGGGCGCGAACGGTTATTAGCGGCATTTGAGGAAGTTAACAAAAATTTCGCGATGCTATTCAAACACTTATTTGGTGGTGGCGATGCGAATTTGGTACTGGTCGAAAGCGATGATCCGCTGGAGGCCGGGCTTGAGCTGATGTGCCAACCGCCAGGTAAAAAGCTGTCGACACTGTCATTGCTTTCGGGCGGAGAGCAAACTTTGACTGCGATGTCGTTGATTTTTGCAGTGTTTTTGGCCAATCCCAGCCCGATTTGTGTGCTGGACGAAGTCGATGCACCGCTAGACGATGCGAATGTTACGCGATTCTGCGACCTGCTGGATGAGATGGCCAAACAGACTAATACACGGTTTTTGATCATCACCCACCACGCGGTTACAATGGCGCGGATGGACCGGCTTTTTGGCGTTACGATGGGTGAAAAAGGCGTATCACAGTTGGTCAGCGTAGATTTACGTCGCGCCGAAGAAATCATTGAGGGATAGCGGAATCTAAGGTTTCGACGGCACCAGATCTTAAATCTGGCTGTTCACCCAAGCTTTGATCTGATCAGATCGCATGGCGCCGGATTGACGGGCGATCTCACGGCCGTTTTGAAACATGATCATTGACGGAATGCCACGGATATTATGGCGTTGCGACGCCTTAGGCTCGTCTTCGGTATTAATTTTGGCGAAACGCACGGCAGAACCAAGTTCGGTTGCCGCTTTTGCAAATTCTGGCGCCATCATCCGGCATGGTCCACACCACGGCGCCCAGAAATCGACGATCAACGGAAGACCGTCACGTTTGGACGCTTTGCTTAGCATTTTGAAATCAATTTCGCGGACTTTTGGCGGATTCAGTCCCTCTCCACAGCTCGCGCATTTGGGTTTTTGACCCAGACGGTCGGTGGGCACACGGTTTATCGTTCCGCAGATCAGGCAAGTTAGGTTGTGGCTGGACATGATATAATCATATTCGATTTACTGAATATATTGACCTGCGCATTACAAGATTCAAGAGGGTTTTACTATTTATCTGGCTCCTGCCCCATTTGCTCGGCATGGCGGCGTTGATCAAGCAAGGCGTTGGCCTCAGCTTTGGTTAACAGATCACCGATCACGCGCGTTTTCGCGTCGCTATGAGCCGCAATTTTTCGGGCCGCTTCAGCCGCGATTTGAAAATCAATCCGTGCGCGTTGCAGACGTGATTTTTCTTGATCAGCCCAGCCCAGCCAACGATTGGTAACGGCCATATTTTCAAGCGAAAAATCATTGGTTTCGGCAACAACTTTGTCGACAAGACTGTTGATCACCGTATCAATTTGATTGAGATCTCGTTGTTTCTTGGTCAGTTCCGCCATATCACGAGTCTTTTTCTGTTCGGACAAAGCCTGCAATATTTTGATTTCTGCTGGGGTCATAAACCGCGTTCCTTGGATTTTTTGCGCATCGCTTCGGCAAATTGAATGGCTGCGGCAATGGCGCGGTAATGGTCTGGGTGGATCTCTTGACCAATGTCGATGGTTGCGTGAATCGCGCGCGCGGTTGGTGGGTCACTGTGAATTGGCACGCCGGAATCAACGCCAACCTCGCGAATGCGCCGCGCCACATCATCGGTGCCTTTGGCGATACATTTTGGCGCGGTGCCGGGGTCGCGTGACCATTGCAACGCCACCGCATAATGGGTTGGATTTACCACAATAACATCCGCACCCGGCACGTCATGCATCATCTGGTTCATCGCAATTTCCATTGCGCGACCGCGACGTTTGGATTTCATATGAGGGTCGCCCTCAGATTCCTTGGCTTCGTCTTTCAGCTCTTTGTGCGACATGCGAAGCTTTTGCAAATGTTGGTATTTTTGCCACATAAAGTCGACCACAGCAATGATAATGGCGATTGTGCAGACCAGCACCAGCAGGTCGGTCAGGGTTTTACCCATCAAAATGGCGACCGCGGCGGGTTCTGCGCGCAGCGAGCCGATGATTTCGTCGCTGTTGTTGCGCAAGTAAATGCCAACAGCGGTACCCACCGCCAGCATTTTCACCAAGGTTTTCAGGAACTGGACCAGACCGTTTTTACCAAATTTATTTTTGAACCCCTCAATCGGGGAAATCCGGCTAAGCTTGGGCATGATTTTACTGGGGGCCATGATGAAAACCTGCTGGACCAGCAACGACAAAAATGCGGCTGCAAACGGCAGCAGGAACAGCGGAGCGATGGCGCCAACGGTTTTACCAAGAATGGACAGGGTCATCTGGCCACCGCCGGGGCCAAGAATAATCGGGCTAAGCTGGTCAGCCTGGCTGAAAAATATCGTCAAAGCGCTCGCCCCAGTTGCAATGCCCTTGGCACCCACAAAAAACACCGCGATCAGCAAGCCCAGATAGGCCGCAGCCGCGGAAACATCGGTGGACTTGGCAATATCGCCCTTTTTTCGGGCTTTATCGATCTTTTGTTGTGAGGCATCGTGGGTTTTTTCCTCTGAATTGTCCTCACTCATCTGGGCATGCCCAAGGGGTCAAACAGCACGGCGTCAAGGCGGGCGTTCCAGACTGTCAAGATTGCCGGGGTGGCCAGCAACAGCAGCAACATCGCCCCAGCGGTAATTGCCGGCGCGCCGATAAAGGCGACCATCAGTGCCGGCATGGCGCGGTTAATGGCCCCAAGCGCAAGGTTATAGGCAAGGGCGGCAATCACAAACGGTGCGGCCATGGAAAATGCAAATTGGAACGCGGCGGCAGAGCGGGCAATGCCCCATTCTGCGATGTCTCCTGCAATCGGAATGGTTCCCAGAGGCAAGATTTCATAGGTTGAGGCAATCGATAGTGCAGCCTTGATATGCAGGCCGGTGACCAACGCCAAGGTCATCGCCGCCATCACTAGAATATTGCCAATGGCGGGCATCGGGTCGGGGGTGGCGGCGGCCCCGGCAATTTGGCTGATCGACGTGGATTGCGCAGCGATGGACCCGGCCAATTGCAGCGCCATAATCATAAAACGCACGGAAATACCAATTAGGAACCCGATGCCGGCCTCGATCACCACCAATACCGCAAGGCCGCTGAGTTCAGAGGTCACAGGTGGCAATGAGCCTTGCACCATTGGCCAAACCACCAGTGTAAAGGCAATTGAAACCATCAGTCGAACCCGGCTGGGGATGACCTGTTCGCCAAAGGCGGGAAACAGTGCAATCGCCGCGGCAACCCGCACAAAAACCAGTAACATTGCGTTCAGGCTAAGGCTTGATAGCTCAAGTATTTCTGCCAGTGCCTCAATCATCAGGCCATGCCAACCAAGGCTGGCTGGGCGTTTGACCCGACCTCTTCAAAGCTAAACACCGGATTGCGAATACCCTTGGCGCTTAAGACTGTATGTACAAACCGCCGTCTTCGAGCCGAGGTAACTATCGCCGGATAACGCCCCTGTTCGCCTGCGGTTGAGACCTTTTCAGCAATGGAATTGGCCAATCGGTTGAATTCAGCTGGCGGCAGGGCCACGTCGATTGCGCCTTGCGAACCCTCCATCTGGTGTTGCTGAAACAGGGCCTCCCATTCGGGGGCAAGTTGGATCAACGGCAGAGCACCATCTGGCTCCCGCATATCGGAAATCAACTGGAAACCAAGGCGTTGGCGTACATATTCAGTCAAGGCGTCGATGCCTTGAATATTGCCCTGGGCCTCAGCAATGGACTCCATAATCAGCGGAAGATTGCGGATTGAAACCTGTTCTTCCAGCAACAAACGCAACACCGATTGCAGCAGGTCGATCGGCACTTTATCAGGGACAAATTCGTCAAGAATGCGCCGATTGGCAGCAGCGCGCCCAGAATCCGAAACCGCCACAAATTCGTCCAGCAATTTGCGCAAGGTGCGTCGGTTGAACAGGCGGCCAAAGTTCTGTTTCAGGACCTCAAGCAAGTGGGTCGCGACCACCTCGGTCGGGGTCACAACGGACAAGCCCCGCAACGCGGCTTCTTCTTGATCGGCGGGGTCGATCCAGCGGGCGGGGGCACCGTAAACCGGTTCGCTGACATCGCGGCCTTTCAAATCAAAGCCGCTGCCCTCGGTTAACAAAACAAGAACCCGGCCAACCTCGACCTCTGATCGGGCGATTTCAACGCCTTGGATACGGATAATATAGGTATTGTCCGGCAATATAGACGAATCCGTCAGACGTATTTCAGGGATGATCACCCCGAATTGCGCGGCAATATGATTGCGCATATTGAGGATGCGGGTGTCGAGGCCGGTGGCCTCGTCCATCACTGTTGATACAAGGTTATTGGCAAATTCCAGATGGATTTCGTCAAGGTCCAGCATATCGCCCAAAGTCTTTTGCGGGGTGGTTTTGACCTTTTCCGCAGTGGTTTTACTGGCTTCTTCAGCTGCTTCTCTTGCTTTGCGTTTGAACGATGCCCACGACGCGCCCCCCAACACAGCAGCGGCCATCATGAACGGAACCAACGGAAGACCCGGCACCAGCGCAAACATCGCCAACAGACCAGCAACAGTTGCCAGCGCCTCAGGATAGGCGGTTAGTTGGGAAAATAATACTTTGTCAGTTGAGCCAATAGCCCCGCCTTTGGACAGCAATAATGCAGTTGCTATTGAAATAATAACCGAGGGAAATTGCGAGACTAAACCGTCACCGACGGTAAGAATAGCATAAGTTTCAAAGGCTTGTCCGGCAGGCAGCCCATGTACAAAAATGCCGATCACCAACCCCATTAACAAGTTCAACAAGGTAATCAGCAGACCCGCAATCGCATCGCCTTTGACAAATTTTGATGCCCCGTCCAGCGACCCGAAAAAGGTGGTTTCTTCCTGTTCTATTTTGCGACGTTTTGTGGCCTCGGCGTGATCTATCGCGCCTGCCGCCATGTCGCTGTCAATCGCCAGCTGTTTGCCGGGCATCCCGTCCAACGCGAACCGCGCGCCGACCTCGGCCATGCGACCCGCCCCTTTGGTAATCACGATAAAATTCACGATCAGCAGTACGCCAAACACCACCAGCCCCAGATAAACCGAGCCGCCCATAACGAACATCGCAAAGCCTTCAATCACTTTACCAGCGGCATCAGTACCGGTGTGGCCCTGCCCGATAATCAACTTGGTTGACGACACATTCAGCGACAGCCGCAACATCAAGCTGGTCAGCAAGATGGTTGGAAACGCCGAAAATTCTAACGGCCGCGACACAAACAATGTGATGGTAAAAATCAGGATAGAAATCGCAAAACTGGCCGCCAATCCAAGATCAAGCACGATGGGTGGCATAGGCAAGATCATCATCACGATGATCGCCATCAGTGCGATACTTAGCAGCACCGTTGGCTGGTAAAGCGTTGCAATGGTTATTTTAGGCATGACGCCTCCTTAGAATAACGCACCGTTTGTGCCGGTTAACAGAGTGACGGTCTGCCCGCCCAACATGCCCGAGGCCAGTGACCCCATGACTGCGGCCGGACCAACCTGAACGGTGGTGTCAGTAATATTTCGAGAGCCATAAGGCGATGCGGCCACCATCGGTGCGCTGGACAAAAATGCGTGTCGCACACCGGGGAAACGCGCCGCGGCCATGACGGTGGGCAAAACGATTTGCGGGGTTTCGGGCATGTCGCCCAGCGTGGCGCGGATACGCGTAAACCGGGCACGATACCGGCTGGCATAGGTTTCATTACGCGAATGATACATGCCCGCTGATTTGGTCCAATCTGCGGATTCATCGTAAAGTTCCGACAGGAACCGCGCCGCGTAACGGGCATTGGCCATCGGATCAAACATTTCCTCAATCGAGTCGAAATGTTGGTGGTGCCATTTGTAATTAATCTGGAAACATCCCACATCAAATGAGCGCGCGCCTTCATCGAAACGGGCCTGAACATAAGTCATGGCCTCCTCGCGGGTATCAAACCAAAACCCGCGACCTTCCATGTTGACGGTCCAGGGCCACGGTCGTAATCGACCGTCACGTGATCGACCGGTTTCTGTCAATGTAATGGTATAAAGCACGTCGGCGGGCATGCCCCGTTCCGCCGCTGCAGCGGCACTGGAAACGTCGCATATCGCGGAAATCTCGGCTTCGGTCGCTAAAACCGGTGAGGCAATGCCAAGCATTAGATATATAAGGCTGCGCCAGCCCAATTTAGAAACCATTTGTGGATTCTCCCAAACAGTGATGTTTTTAAGGTTTTATGCGGACAGTGTTACCAAGTCGTAAGCGGACCTTAAAAAATCTTAAATGAGGTGCTGCGCGGGCTTCGCTTAGCATCGACATGCCACCAAATTTGCCGTAAATGGGACGCGATCAACCGTTTCGGAGAAGACATATGGCCGTTGGCCTCGAAGTTTGCGTAGACACCATTGATTGCGCAATTCTGGCCGCCAATTCCGGTGCCTCGCGCATTGAACTTTGTGCGGCACTGTCCGAGGGCGGGCTAACCCCGTCATTTGGCATGATGGCCGCCGCGGCGGACCTGCCCGTGCCGATCTATGTGATGATCCGGCCTCGGGCGGGCGGATTTGATTATTCTGCGGCTGAAATTTCAAGCATGAAACACGATATTATTGCGGCCAAAAAGCTGGGCCTTGCGGGGGTGGTTTTTGGAGTTTTGCATGCTGACGGTACGCTTGATTGCGCGGTAAACGCTGAATTACTGGCCTGTGCTGAGCCTATGGGCTGCACGCTGCATCGGGCTTTTGACCTTACGCCTGACCCTGAACAGGCCTTGATGCAAGCGATTGATCTAGGGTTTGAGCGGGTCTTGACGTCGGGAAAATGCGCGAAAGCAATGGACGGGCTGGGGCTGATCGCACGGTTGGTGAAAATCGCCAAAGATCAGATTTCGATTATGCCGGGCAGCGGCATTACGGCAGAAAACGTGCGCCATATCGTACAAAAAACTGGTGTTAGCGAAGTTCACGGATCATGCTCGTCAGAAAAACGCGGCGATGGTCTGTTTGACACAACGCCGCGCCGCACGGTTGACGCGGATGAACTTGCCAGAATGACCAAGGTATTGGCGGCGATAACATGACCGATTTGCTGCAATCAATTTTTGGGTTTTCGAAATTCCGACCCGGTCAGGCCGAGGTCATCGCTGCAATTGACGCGGGTCGTGACGTATTGACGATCATGCCCACCGGTGGTGGTAAATCGCTTTGTTTTCAACTGCCTGCCCTGTCACGCGACGGGGTTACGGTGGTAATCTCACCGCTAATTGCGTTGATGCGCGACCAAGTTTCCAGCCTTCAGGCGGCGGGGGTTGTGGCGGGGGCGTTGACCTCGGGCAACACCGAGGAAGAAACCAACGCCGTGTTTGACCAGCTTGAGGCTGGCACGTTGAAATTGCTGTATATGGCGCCAGAACGGCTGGCCAATATGGGCACAATGAACATGCTCAGCCGGATCAATGTTAGTTTGCTTGCGGTCGACGAAGCCCACTGCGTCAGCCAGTGGGGGCATGATTTTAGGCCGGATTATCTGAAAATCGGCGACCTGCGCGCGCGGCTGAACAATGTGCAAACCATCGCGCTTACGGCCACCGCTGACGCTGATACGCGGGCAGAAATTATCGCCAAACTGTTTGGCACCAAAGCCCCCAAGGTGTTTTTGGGCGGGTTTGACCGGCCTAATCTGACCTTGGCGTTTGAGCCAAAAAACGGGCCGCGCAAACAAGTACTTGATTATGTGCGGGCGCGAAAAGGCGCACCGGGGATTATTTATTGCTCCAGCCGCAATAAAACCGAACAACTGGCGGCCGCCTTGCGGGCCGAGGGCCACACGGCACTGTCATATCACGCGGGCATGGCCCCCGAGGCGCGCCGCGACGCTGAATACCAGTTCAAAACCCGCGACGGGTTGGTAATGTGCGCCACCATTGCGTTTGGCATGGGTGTCGATAAACCCGACATTCGATTTGTGCTGCACGCCGATTTGCCAAAGTCGATCGAAAGCTATTATCAAGAAGTTGGCCGCGCTGGCCGCGATGGTGCGCCGGCAGAAACCTTGACGCTTTACGGGGCTGATGACATCCGCTTACGGCGCGCGCAAATTGACGAAGGCATGGCCCCAAAAGAACGCAAAGATGCTGATCATGCACGGCTGAATTCTCTGCTGGGGCTGGCCGAAGCGATGGTCTGTCGACGTCAGATATTACTGGGTTATTTTGGCGAAGAACCGCCCGAACCTTGTGGTAATTGTGACCTATGCGCCAAACCGCCCGAGGTGTTTGACGGCACCACTGCGGTACGAAAAGCCCTGTCGGCAATGCTGCGAACCGATGAACGCTTTGGCGCTGGGCATCTGATTGATATCTTGATTGGCAACCTGAACGACAAGGTGCGTCAGCGCGGCCATGACAGCCTGCCCACCTTTGGTGCAGGCAAAGAATATTCGAAAAACCAGTGGAGCGCAATTTTTCGCCAGATGATGGGGCGTGATCTGATTCGACCTGATGTGGAACGATACGGCGCGTTTCGCATGATGGAAAATGCGCGTGCGATTTTGCGTGGCGAAGAAACTATCGAGCTGCGCCGTGATACCATTACCAAAGCCGGAGAAGCCCCCGAACGCAACCGCCCTGTTGCGCTGGTGCCCGAGGAACATGAGGCGCTGTTTTCGGCGTTGCGTGCCAAACGCCGCGAATTGGCCGAGGCCGCACGCGCGCCCGCTTATGTGATTTTTCCTGACCGGACATTGGCCGAAATGGCCGCCAACCAACCAAAAAATATGGATGACTTCGCGCGACTAAACGGGGTTGGCGCCAAAAAACTGGAGAGTTTCGGCAAGATTTTCCTTGAGGTCATAAATTCGGTTCCCACCGAAGACATGCACCCCGCACGCCGACAGTTGGCGGGCCGCGATGCTGGCGACATTTTTGACCAATTGCAGATCGCGCAATTGGCGTTAATGCACGGTGAAACCGGCGTCGATAAACCGCTGAGTTGCTCCAACGGCACACTGGCAAAGATCGCCAAAGCTAGGCCGGGCGATATGGCCGCGCTTGAACGAATTTCGGGCGTCGGCGCGCAAAAATCCGAGCGGTTCGGGGCCGCATTTCTGGAAATTTTGACAGAATAATCCACCGAGGCCACGCCCAACCTATATCTTCCTCAGCTATGCTGGGGAAGATTGGGCAGGAGGGTTTCTTTAGTTCCGCAATTCGGTGTCGCCGCCGCTTCTATCGAAAAAATCTGTGTGGTTCGGGTTGCCATGCACATAACTGCTGGCACCGCTGGAGGCATGCGATTCCGCTTGTTTCGGGGCAAATACCCGCGCGTCTGCGCCGCTAGAGACCGAGACCTCAACCGTTTCACAAATGAAATCCCGGGCATCAACAGTCGCGCGGCTGGAGGCTGAAACCTCAAGGGTTTCACAGCTTCCCGATACATCAAGACCTGCACCACTGATGCAGAAAATTCGGCATCTGTGGTATCAAATCCGTTGATTGTTAGGTCAGACCCGCTGAAAACAGAGCCCGAAAATTCAGGCCCAAAACTTCCCTGCACGTTTGCATCCGATCCGGCCCTTACCGAGATTTCCGTTAATGCGGGCAGGGTGATTGTCAGATGAATGCTGTGATCGCCCCCAAACAGCAGGTCTCGCAGATTGTTGTCGCGATCAGCCCGCAGGGTCTGGTCGCGCACACGCAGGTCAAGCTTGTTCAGCGCACGACGGCTGGAGGCCTCGGCAACAATGCTGAAATGTTCACCAACGACGATGTCGGCATCAAGGCCGGCGGCAAATATGGCGGCAATAAAGGGGGCGACTTTTATGGCTATTTCCTGTTTTGGGTTCTTTTAACATAAGTATGTAAACCATATTTACATACAAGCCTTCCAGTAATAGTAATTCGCTTTGATAAAATCCGGTTGGCTTGCCTGCAGAAATAATCCAGACTATAGCACGCAAAACCAAGCCAAAAGGAACGGGTATGGACGAGTCAAAGCATCTGGTATCAACTGACTGGCTGGAGGCGCATTTAAAAGCGCCCGATCTGCGGATCATTGACGCAAGCTGGTATATGGCTGCCGATGCGCGTGACTGTCAGGCGGAATATGCTGGCTGCCATATCGCAGGGGCGCGATATTTCGATATTGATGACATCTCGGACAAACGATCAGCACTGCCACACATGGCCCCGCCTGTCGAAAAGTTTGTCAGCCGAATGCGGGCGATGGGCATCGGCGATGGGCATCGGGTGGTTATCTATGACAGCGCAGGCCTGTTTTCAGCGGCGCGGGTCTGGTGGATGTTCCGGCTATTTGGCAAAACCGATGTTGCGGTATTAGATGGCGGCCTGAAAAAATGGCTAGCCGAGGGGCGGCCTGTTGAGGACACGCCACCGGTGCTGCGCGACCGACATTTCACCGCGCGACGCGATGCAAACCTTGTGCGTGACGTGACGCAAGTTGCGGCCAGTTCTAAACTCAAAGATGCGCAAATCATTGATGCACGTTCCGCTGGCCGGTTCACGGGCCAAGACCCTGACCCACGGCCCGGCATGCGGTCGGGGCGTATCCCTGGGTCAAGCAATGTGCATTACGCGGCGCTGATCAATGATAACGGCACCCTGAAAGACCTTGAGGAACTGCGCGAACTGTTTGCCCATGTCGATTTTGCCAAGCCGGTGATTACCACCTGCGGGTCGGGCGTTACCGCTGGTATTTTGGCATTGGCGCTGGCGCGACTGGGGCATAAGAATGTCTCGGTCTATGACGGGTCATGGTCAGAATGGGGCATGTACTCAGATCTGCTGATCGAAATGGGACCAGTTTAATGGACTATACAGTCACTTATCTGGAGATGTCCGAGCGGCCAAAATACCCGCGCCCGCCCATGCCATACAACCGTCCGGCGGCGCTTTTTCACGCCGAAAAACCGCCTGTCTGGTATTTTCTGAGCCTTTATGACGCTGTCGGATCGCACTATCATTGGACCGATATGCACGATCTGCCAACCGAAGAATTGCGCAGCTTTGTGCAGCACGAAAAAGTCACGCTTTACACGTTAATGCGCGATGGTTGGCCGGCTGGTTTCTTTATGCTTGATCGACGTCAAGGCGGCGTCTGTGATCTGGCCTATTTTGGTCTTGTGCCTGAGGCAATCGGCCTTGGCCTTGGCAAATATTTGCTGCATACAGCAATACATATGGCGTGGGACGATGACAAAACCAAGCTGGTGACGGTAAATACCTGCACGCTTGATCATCCGCGCGCCCTGCAACTTTACCAAAGTTGCCTTATTTATGTTGCCATTAAAGCGCTGTCGAATACTCGCCCAGCGATACCATTTAATACTTTCAAC
>JAESRG010000019.1 GCA_016764785.1 Paracoccaceae bacterium | reverse complement strand
TGCCGCGAATATCTTCGGGGCTGGTTTCGTGGCGCACCAATATACACGCCTCACCGCGCGCGGCTGATGCCATCGCCGCCTCTGGCGTGAACACAATCCGGCCAATGGCGGCACCGGGGCTGGCTGGCAATCCGGTGCTGAAAACATCGCGCGCCGCATTCGGCGCGATCTGTGGGTGCAGATGCTCAATCAGGCTACGCGGCTCGATCCGCAATAACGCATCATTCCGGCTGATTGCGCCGGCTTCCGCAAGGTCCACCGCAATCCGCACTGCCGCCCGCGCGTTGCGCTTGGCAGGAGTGGCGTCCAAAATCGACAACACACCGTTTTCCAAGGTAAATTCAAACTGCAAGGCCTCGCCAAACCCGGCTGAGGCCAGTTTTCCAAGCCGCATGAATTCCGCTAAAATCGCAGGGCACTGCGCCTCCAACGACCCCGTATCGCCACAAACAGGCAGCGCAACTGCACCGCCAATCAAGGCATCCTGCCCTTGGCTTTGCGGCAGAAAGCGCCCCCAAAGGCGCGGCGCGCCCGTGACATCGTCCACCATCTGCACGGCTCCCGCGCCGCATACGCCTTGCCCGATTCCCAACGCCATGCGTTGAACGATCAGCGCAATTCCCGCGTTCAACGGCGCGCCCTTTGCTTCACGCAAAATCCGTGCCGTTGGGCGGTTCCACGCCTCGGCCATGTGCTTAAGCGTTAAGCGCAACTGCTCCATTGGGTCTTGCGGAAACGCTTGGTCAACCTCGGCCAAATAGGCGGCCTTACAATGCGCTATCCGCGCGGCACCGTCGGTTTCATGCCCATCGAACACTTCGGCGTCCAACCCCATCACATTGGTTGAAAAGCTCTGAATAAACCGTCGGTACAAAGTGTACGCACCAAGTTCCCCAACCTTTTTAATAAGATCGGGCATGATGGCATCACATATTCCGATATTCAGTACGGCGGTGGGTCCACCCCACTCAGGCTCCGGCGCAGACCCGCGCACCGATACAAGCCCGTCACACAGCCCTGCCGGAAATTCAGGGAAAATGCCCAACTCAGCAATTTCACGCACCGCATTCACCGACAAAACCACACCCTCAGGCACCGGCAAACCCAGCACAGCAAGCTGCGATAACCGCACAGAACGCGCACCAAAACGCGCTGCGTCTAGCGGCTCTCCTAGATGAATAGGCTGAATATCAACGGTGTCGGTCACGGTCTGCTCCACGTTTCGTTGCAGTGCAGCATAGAGGTCAAATCCGGTTTTGCAATCGCTTCCTGAACGCTAACCCTGAAGCTTCGAAAATATCGCCACGCGGTGCATGATTTCCCGAATACGATTAAGCAGGCACAACCGGTTTCGCCGCACAATGGCGCTGTCGGCGTTCACCTGAATCCCCTCAAAAAAGGCGTCAATCGGCTGACGCAAACGTGCAAGCGCGGCCATTGCCGCCGCGAAATCCTCGGCCTCGATGGCCGTGGAGATCGCGCCTCCCTCAACCTCCAGCACCGCAAACAGCGCGCGTTCAACATCATCCGTGGCGAATTTTACGTCCGGCTCGCCCTCATAGGCCACCCCGTCCTTTTTCTCCTCGGCCTTCAAAATATTCGCGGCCCGCTTATAGCCCTGCAATAAGTTGGCCCCGTCATCCGAGTTCATAAATTCTTGCAAGGCATTGGCCCGATTGACCAAAAGCGTCAGATCATCATTGTTGGGCATTTCAAGACAAGCGTCGATAACATCGTGACTGACGCCTTTGTCTTTGAGATAAACCTTCAGGCGGTCGTGGAAGAAGGATAGGAGGTCAATTTCGTCATTTCTGAAATTTTCATCCATACTTGCAACAGTATTATTATTATTCGAGAGGCGCTCTTCATTGACAAGAATAAGGATTCCATCAACAGCACAAATAATTTTTATTCCAAATTCTATATCCGCGATTTGCTTGAGACGCATTGTTGCCAAGCCACCGATCCCATCGCTGTAGGCGTTCTGGGATAATATCCCCAATCTATTTAAGACAAACGCCAGCCTAAAAGATTTATTCAGTGATGTCCGAACCTCATTATCCAGCACCAACCGAAGAACCCCCAGCGCGGCCCTCCGCAAAGCAAACGGGTCTTTAGAGCCCGTGGGTTTTTCGTCAATCGCCCAGAATCCAGCTAATGTATCAATCTTGTCCGCCAATGCCACAGCCACAGAAACCGGCTCGCTCGGCACATCGTCGCTTGGCCCGAGCGGCGAATAGTGTTGCTCATACGCGTTCGCGACCTCTTGCGGCAACCCAGCATGTTGCGCGTAATAGCGCCCCATCAGCCCCTGAAGTTCAGGGAATTCATAAACCATTTCGCTGGAAAGGTCGGCCTTGGCAATCTTGGCGGCCTGAAACGCCAGATCAGCATCCGCGCCAACCATCGGCGCGATTTCCCGCGCCAACGCCGCGATGCGCTCAACCCGTTCAGCCTGAGTGCCCAGTTTATTATGAAATGTAACATTTGAAAGCTTGGCCGCCATGTCGTCCAGCGACACGCGCAGGTCGTTCTCCCAAAAGAACTTGGCGTCGGACAGCCGCGCAAACAGCACCTTTTGGTTGCCCGCCAGAATGGTTGCGCCCTGATCGGCGGTCTCACGATTGGCGACAATGATAAACTTTTCAACCCGCTCGGTTTTTGGGTTCCGCACGCTGAAAAACTTTTGGTGTTCGCGCATGGATGCCGTCAGCACCTCAGGCGGCAGGCCCAAGAAATCCTCAGCGATATCGCCCATCAGCACTACTGGCCATTCAACCAGCCCTGCGACCTCAGCCAACAGCGCCTTGTCTTCAACCACGGTCATACCGACGGCAAAAGCAGCATTGGTGGCGGCGTGCCAAATCACGTCAGCCCGCTCAACCGGGTCAAGCATCACAAAATTGGCCTTCAGTTTCGCCTCATAATCCTCAAACGAGGTCACGGCAAAACGCCCTGCCCCCATGAATCGGTGCCCCTCGGTGGTGTCCCCCGACACAATCCCGTCGATCTCAATCGGCACGATCAAAGCACCTTCTTTGTTGCTCAAAATACTCAAAATCGAGTGCAAAGGCCGCACCCAACGCAAGCTGCCGGTTCCCCAGCGCATTGACTTTGGCCACGGAAAATTACGCACGGTGGTTTCAACCACCTCAGCGATCACATCAGCTGCCAAACGGCCCGGCCTTTCGATGATGGCGACATAAATCTCGCCCTTTTTATCGTCACGTGTCACCAGATCTTCGCGCGTCACACCTGCACCGCGCAAGAAACCCTCAATGGCTTTGTCGGGCGCGCCGACCCGTGGGCCTTTGCGTTCTTCAACCACGTCAGGCGATTTTTCAACCAGCCCTGTCACCGACAAGGTTAACCGCCGCGGCGTCACAAACGCCGCCGCCGATTCATAGGTCACGCCAGCGTCAACCAAACCGTTGGTCACCACCTTTTTGAAATCTTCAGCGGCACGTTTTTGCATACGTGCGGGAATTTCTTCGGAAAACAGTTCTAGCAGCAGATCGGCCATGATTAATCCTGATATTTTTCGTTCAACTGACGCCACTGATAGGCGCGCCCGTCCGGATAAACCGCGACCACGCGATCAATCCCGTCTTTTTCATTTTCTGCAGCCATATATGCCACGGCCAACCCGCTTTCGAGATCGGCCTCAAGCGCAACCGGATCGAAACACTCAAACCACTTTGGCGGCGTTAACGGTGTTGGGTTTGCGGGCGGGGCCACGCCGTCAAACGCGGTTGGATCAACGGTAAAACAGCCACGCAATTTCAAACCAGAGCTGTCGGCGTCAATGCCAACATAATCGCTAACGGCAATTTCACGGCCTTCAACGGCGATTGACGTTAACCCGGAAACCTCCTGATAATACCCGTAATATTGCGAGTAATACAGTGAGACGCCAAAAACAGCGGTGATTGCAACAATCCCGCCCGATATGATTTTTCCGTTCATGCCGCACCTGCCGCTTTAGTTAACATAAATGCGTCGGCACAGGCCTTAGTCAACGCCCGCACTCGCCCGATATAGGCTTGCCGTTCGGTCACCGAAATCACGCCCCGTGCGTCCAAAAGGTTAAACACGTGACTGGCCTTAATCGCCTGATCATAGGCCGGATGGGCCATGATAATCTTGCGGCCAGTCTTTGGGTCGTCAGCGAGTTGGGCCAAAATGCGCGCGCACTCGGCCTCAGCATCCTCAAAATGCTTTAGCAACATATCAGTATCAACCACATCAAAGTTCCAGCGTGAATATTCCTGCTCGGTCTGCAAGAATACGTCACCATAGGTCAGCGCAATCGGCGCGTCGGGGTCGTTAAATGGCATGTCCATCACATGATCGACGCCCAAGATATACATCGCCAGACGTTCCAACCCATAGGTCAGCTCACCGGAAACCGGTTTGCAGTCCATGCCTGCAACCTGCTGAAAATAGGTAAATTGACTGACTTCCATGCCGTCGCACCAAACCTCCCAGCCCAGCCCCCAAGCGCCCAGCGTTGGCGATTCCCAGTCGTCCTCAACAAAACGAATGTCGTGCAGATCCATGTCAACGCCGATGGCGACCAATGACCCAAGGTATAACGCCTGAAGGTCCGGCGGGCTGGGCTTGATGATCACCTGATACTGATAATAATGCTGCAACCGATTTGGGTTTTCACCGTATCGCCCATCGGTTGGCCGCCTTGAGGGCTGCGCATAGGCCGCCGCCCAAGGCTTGCTGCCAAGGCTGCGCAGCGTGGTTGCGGGGTGAAACGTGCCCGCCCCGACCTCCATGTCATAGGGTTGCAAAATAGCACAGCCTTGGGCCGCCCAATAGGCTTGCAGTCGCATCAGGATTTCCTGAAAACAACGGGGTTTGTTGATCGCTTCGGTCATATTCGCCTCAAGGCAGTTTGATTTTCTGCCTCAATAAGCTGTGTAAGCAGAGGGGTCAATCAGTCAAGCATCCCGAATGCCGTTGCACCCTGTGCCGCTGCCTCGAGGCGCAGGTATTTGAATTTACGAATCCGGTCCATATTCAAACTGCATCCCACCGTCACTTACATATTTCGCCCGAGTTTCTAGATCACCGATCCTGAATTCACTTTCTTTGATCAGTGCTTTTACTTTTTTCAAGACAGATTTATAGGTGGTTAAAATACTTCCTGACACCTTTTTTAATTCTAAAGCTTCCTGCGACAGAACAAAAAATTGCGCCTGCATTGATGTCAGCACAGAAAACTTCACGATCTTCATAAGATCTTTATTAAGCATTCCCATATACTTACCGGTAAGTTCCGCATTTTTGATGCGTTTTTCAATTTCTTTAACCGTTGTTTTCATGCGCTTATTCGATGCGGCCAAATTAACAACCGCAATGGCTAACACCAAATGATATTTATCGAGTGCTGCCTTGGTCTCTTTGTGTTCGGGGCCTTTTTTCTTATTCTTGATCAGGTCTCTAGCTGCGTTATGCTCTTTTTTAAACTTATACTCGGGCCACACATGTTTGGTTTTATTCGCTTTTTCCGCAGTTTTACGGATCGCTTTGAGCTGCTTAAGCGCTTTGCTCATATGTTTGTTTTTGAAAAAATTAAAATCATCATAAGTAATTTCGGAAGACTTGCCCGATTTCATCTTTTTCTTTAAATCTTTTCCGACTTTATCAGCATCTTTGGTGAAATTGGCAAAGTTTCGAATGTTGTCCAGTTCCAACGCTATTTTTATGACGTCTGCAAAGCCCATAGGTAATTCCTTCTACTAAAATATCAATTTTACACAAAATTAAGTAATTTTGGCTAGGTGAAGCCATTCAAAACAGGCTCCGATAATCTATTCAAATATATTCATATAATACAACGTAGTTTGCGCCGGATTATTTGCAATGTAAATCACATACTATTTCGTAACCGCTTCAACCAAAATCAATAAATCATCGTCAGTTGTGCGATGATTGGTGATATTCACCCGGATCGCCAGCTGTCCGTTAATTTGCGTGGTTGACGGCGCCGCGATCCCGCTTTCTTGCAATCGTAGCACAATTTCTGCGTTCAGTTCATCGCTACCGACGTGCCGAAAGCACACGATCTGCGCGGCCACTGGCGCGACCATTTCCAACTTGGGGTGGTCTAGAACCAATCGTTCCAACAGTTTTGCCTGTTCAACATTGCGGGTAATCGCCTGCCCCAGTCGGTCAACCCCGTGTTCATTGATCTGTGCCCAGATTTTCAGTGCCCGAAAGCCGCGTGACAGTTCAGGCCCGTATTCAACTGGCCACGGGTTGCCAGCGGCCAATCCACGCGCGGCCTCAGCCAAATATTCTGGTCGATCTGAAAACGCCTGCCGATGGGCCTCGCCATCGCGCACCAATACAAATCCGGCGTCGTAATTCACGTGCAGCCATTTATGAAAATCAAACGCAATTGAATCGGCCCGCTCAATTCCCCTGAGCTTGGGCCGCAGCGCTTCAGACAGCACCCCGCTGGCTCCGAATGCACCATCAACATGGAACCACAGGTTTTCGGTCGCCGCGATATCAGCAATCGCCGTCAGATCATCAAACGCACCCACGTTAACGGTGCCAGCAGTTCCGACCACGCAAAATGGAGTTAAGCGCGCCGCCCTGTCGGCTGTAATCGCAGATTTCAGCGCCGTTATATCCATCTCAAACGCAGCGTTTACCGGTATCAGCCGCAACGCATCCTTGCCCAACCCCAACAGGTCAAACGCCCGCACGGCGCAAGCATGCGCCTGCGTCGAAGTATACCCAACCAGTTGGCCCTGATGTTGGTCTCGCGCAACTTTCAGCGCAATTATGGTCGCCATCGAAGTACCCGAAACCACCAACCCGCTGGCGGTATCTGGAAAATCAAACATTTGCCGCACCCACTCAACCACTTGTTTTTCCACATACATCGCGCCGTGATCGCGCCCGCCGAGGTTCGCATTCATCGCTGCCGCAGCAATATCAGCCACAAGCCCACTAGTAGAGCCAGCCCCATGCACCCAGCCAAAAAATCGTGGGTGCGTATTGCCAACGCCGTAAGGCAGCAAGTCTTTCATGCGCTCAACCGTGTCAGCAATTCCAGCACCTTGCACGGGTAAATCTGCCTCAAATGACTGTTTCAGATCATCAGGTAACGGTGTCCAAACCCGACCTTCGGTGGCGGTTTGCATCTTGTCCAGCGCGGCGTCTAACATCTGGTGCGCAGTGGCGCGGAATGCAGGCCAGTCATCTGGATCAAGGGATTTATCGGCCATCATCGTCTCCAGAATGTTACGGTGAACAGCACGTATACTGCCATCAATTCCAACCGTCCCAACAACATCGCCGCTGCCAAAACCCACTTGGTACTATCGCCAAGCCCTGAGAAATTTCCCGCAGGGCCGATCTCGGCGCCAAGTCCCGGGCCGATATTGGCCAAGGCCGCCGCAGCGCCTGAAATTGCCGTAATTGTATCCAAGCCCATCATGCCCAAAATTACCGCCAGCACCGCCAGCGTCAGCATGAACATTACGAAAAACGCCATCACCGATGACAGCACGTCATCGCCCACTGGTCGCCCTTCATAGCGCAGGCCGAACACACGGTTTGGGCTGTGAACCCGCTTGATCTGTTCGTTAATCGCCGCAAAAAGCAGCTGGAACCGGAAAATCTTGATCGAGCAACATGTCGACCCCGCACACCCCCCTATCAGGCCGATCAAAAAGAACATCGTCACCGGAAAATGCCCCCAAAGCTGATAATCCTCTGACGCATAACCAGTACCTGTCATGATCGAGGTTACGTTGAAAAACGTGCTGCGGAAGGACTGGAATATCGGATCGCCGTTGGCATAAGCGCGGTACAGAACCATGATTAAAATAATCACTGTCAGCGCAGCCAAAAAATTTCTGATCTGCGTATCTCGCCACAGTGGTTGCGCTGTTCCAGCCAGCAATTGCACATAACGCACAAACGGCAGGCTTGCCAAAATCATGAACACCGCTGCGACATATTCTGCCGGGCCACGGAACGCGCCGAATGACGCGTCATGGTTCGAAAACCCGCCCGTCGCGAGAGTGGTCAACGCGTGGTTCACTGCATCAAAACTGCTCATGCCGACCATCACATACCCCAGATAACACAGCACCGTAAGGGTCAGATAAATCACCGAGATTCGCGACGCGATTTCCCCCGCGCGCGGTAGAATTTTACCAAAAGTATCAAACCCTTCAGATCTAAATATCTGCATCCCCCCAACTTTCAGGGTGGGCAAGAATGCCATCGCCACAACAATGATCCCGACGCCGCCAAACCATTGCAACAGGCTGCGCCACAGCACAGTGCCGGCGGGCATCTCATCCAGGCCGGTGAAAACGGTTGACCCGGTGGTGGTAAGTCCTGACATCGCCTCAAAAAAAGCATCGGTATAGCTGGCATCCGGCGCCCCGATCCAGAACGGCAATGCCCCAAAAAACGGCAGCACCAGCCACGACCCGACGGTCAGTAAAAACGTCTGTTGCAGGCCGAGCGCGCCAGTACGCGAATTGGCGCTCGCCATCGCAATAACCCCGCCGGTCAGCACGGTCACCAGCGCCGCAGTGGCAAAAGTCTCGCCGTGGCCATTGCCCTCCAGCATATCCGCCATATACGGAATCACCATCGTTGCGCCCAACGCGGCAATTAACAGGCCAATAACATACCCGACAGGGCGCAGATCAAACATCGCTTAGGCTTGGCTTTTGTGAGGCAAACTGTCAAGCAACTTAAAGATCCGGAAAGGTGTAACACCCACTTTCAGTCAAAGCCCCGACCACAACCGAATGGTTCGGCCCCGGGTTAACAACAAAGGTCTGAATAGTGGTAATTTTTTCGGAACACGCGTCAGCGCGCGCAGCATCTGAGGTTGCCCCGTCAACATAGATATCCAACCATGGCAGGCCGTCTTTACCGATGTGACACGGTCCGTCTTGAGGGGAATCTCCGTCACCACAGGTATCTTCAACGATGGCATATTTACGCAAATGCGGCAGATAGAACCGTGTTCCTGCGGGAAAATCAAGAACGTCAGCGCCATCAATCACGTGCCCCACGGCAATAGTAATCGGGTCGAAATAAGTGCCGACGCCACCGGCAAATTCATGTATCTGCGGGTTAGAAATCGCTGCCGACCCCGGCGGGGTATTGTCCCAATAGCTATATCCGGTCAAATATCCGCGGAAGGATGTTACCTGTGCGGAAGCGGCGCTTGCCAACGCGAGAATTGCAAATAGGACAAGGCTTTTTAGCATTGGGCATCCGGCAGAACCTTCGGTACCCGACCGGTTAAAACCCGCCAATTACGTTTAATCAGGTTATTCCAGATCAGGCTCGGCAAGCTTTTGAGAAAATCCGGCACCGCCCCCGGCCCTGCGTCTTTCAACGTCTTGATCGCAACCGGTGGCTTAGGTGGCACAAACATGCCCATGCCAGTCGCTGGCTTCCCAGCACTTAGCGCGGCCAACGCCTTGCCTGTAGCGACCGGATTGTTCCAGTCCGCCCGGAAAAGCACGCAGCCATTGCGGTTAATAATGAATACCGCGTTTGGGTATTTCCCGTACCGAGCATGGGCTGCCCCGCTAATATCGTCCACCAATATCCGCCGCCCCTCCCCGTCTGCGTCGCGCAACGCCCGTGCATTGCCGATTTTGTCAGCTTTGGTTTTGTGCTGCGGCAGGTGGCTCCCCGGATGCGCCTCACGCACATACAGGATGGCAAAACTTGCGTTATCAAACTTGTCCACTAATGATGTCATTGTCTTCCGCCGGCTTTGGAACAACGGACAGGTAATGCTGCCAATTTCCAAAACCAGAAATTCAGTGTCGAAATCCAATAGATTTTGCGTGCCGCCATCTAGGTCATCCAATGCAAAATCAGGGGCTTTTCCCCCAAGTTCCGGCGCATGAAATTTACTGAGTGCATATTCACCAGATGAGAATTTGTCGTAATTGTAATCAGCCACAGCGGTCCCTCCGTTTTGCAAATTATAGGCTGATCTGCTCAAAAAGCACGGAAAATAGAGTGGTCTTTCTTTGTTGTCAAAATACTCGGAAAAACCCGATGGCGTGGCCTCGGTGGGCCTAGCCAGCCGCCCTTGTTGAACGTTCAACATTTTCCATAAATTCAGCCCGCAATATCGGATCATCGCGAAACACGCCCAGCATCTTTTTGGTCACCATATTCACGCCCGGCTTATGCACGCCGCGGGTTGACATGCAGTGGTGTTCGCCCTCGATCATCACAGCAACACCGCGGGCATCCAGAGCATCAAACAAAGCATTTGCAATTTGCGCTGTCATTTTTTCCTGCACTTGCAGCCGCTTAGCAAAGGTATCCACCACCCGCGCCAGTTTGGAAATCCCGACGACACGATCAGTAGGAATGTATCCGACATGCGCCACACCGATAATCGGGGCCATGTGGTGTTCGCAATAGCTTTCGAACCGAATGCCAGACAAAACGATCATTTCGTCGTATCCCTCAACCTCGGAAAAGGTCCGCTGCAGCATTTCGGCAGGATCCTCGTCATAGCCCCGAAACCAGTCGCCATAGGCCTTGGTTACGCGTTTTGGCGTGTCCAACAACCCTTCACGGGTTGGGTCTTCACCTGCCCAGCGCAACAAAACGCGCACCGCTTCTTCGGCTTCTTGGCGCGTTGGCCTGCCGTTTTGCTCCGCTTCGACCAGTTTTTCAATTATGTTCATGACACACTCCCTCAGGGCGCATTTTGCCCCATCTTATTATTACATAGTATCCTATTGGAAAATAAAAACCATTTGCAACCGTTGGACACACTGATTTCTAATTTGTTAGCCAAACGTTACCAAAGGATGAACAAACCATAAAGGAATGAAATTTAAGCAATTTTTCGCTATCTCAGGGCAGTCATGATGTCGTTTAGCAAATCATCCGGGTCTTCCAGCCCAATCGACAGGCGCACCAAGCCATCCGATATCCCCAGCGATTCGCGCTGTTCGTCGGTCAGACGCTGATGGGTGGTGGTGGCCGGATGAGTGATAATGCTTTTTGCATCTGCCAAATTATTGGAGATCAGCACGATATCCAGCCCATTGATAAACTTGAACGCCGCTTCTTTGCCACCGGCTAGATCAAGCGCAATGACAGTACCGCCCTGCTCCATCTGCCGCGATGCCAATGCGTATTGCGGATGGCTTTTCAGCCCCGGAAAAATCACGTTGGCCAGTTTGGGGTGCCCCTCAAGGGCTTTGGCAATTGCCAACGCCGAGTCAGCCTGCGCACGACAGCGCAAATCAAGCGTTTCCAAAGACTTGACCATCACCCAGGCGTTAAACGGGCTAAGCGCCCCGCCAGTGTGCTTCATGTAATTGCCTAACGCGCCGTGGATGAACTCCTCGGTTCCCAGAACCACGCCGCCCAGACAACGACCTTGCCCGTCGATATGCTTGGTGGCCGAATAAACCACAACGTCCGCGCCGAGTTTTAATGAGCGCTGAAATACTGGTGTTACGAACACGTTATCAACGATTAACTGCGCATCAACCGCATGCACGATCTCGGCCACAGCTGCAATATCAATCACTTCAAGAGTAGGATTTGACATAGCTTCAAGAAAACAAAGGGTCGTATCTGCCCGTACCGCGGCGCGCCACTGGTCCAGATCAATGCCATCCACAAACGTGACCTCAACCCCGAACTGGGGCAACAGGGTTTCAATAATATACAAGCACGACCCAAACAGCGCCTTTGCTGCAACCACATGGTCGCCGGATTTTAGCTGGCAAAACAATGCCGCATTGACTGCCGCCATGCCCGAGGCCGTGGCAAAAGCCGCTTCTGCGCCTTCAAGACTGGCGATCCGGTCTTCGAACATTGCGACGGTTGGGTTGCCATAGCGTGCGTAAATAAAATCATCAGGGCCAGATTCGATGAACCGAGCCTCAGCGGCTTCGGCGTTTTCATAGACAAAGCCTTGAGTGAGGAAAATTGCCTCGCTCATTTCGCCGTATTGGCTGCGTCGTGTGCCTGCATGCACAAGATTTGTGCGTGGTTTGTAACCGTTTATCATGTCATTGTTCCGAAAAAATCGGCCTCCAATAAAAAACCCCGGTCGGGTATGATCGGGGCCAGTCGGAGCCGCGACCTCTTTAGCAGAATTATTTAACGTGGCCTGCAATCCAGTTCGACAAAGCACCACGGGTTTGTAAATATCTCAGGTCAGTTTTAAGGTCAACAGGCAAGAAACCTCAGGTCAAACATTCGCGGCAACCCAAACACTGTGCACCTAATCTGCAACTGGTCGATCAATAAACCCAAATCTATCGGCCATCGACGACCCGCCGTATGAATGCAAAAGCCAAGCATCCCATCCAAATCGAGCATTGGTTCTCAAATCAAAATCAAATTCAGTTTTAATCGTCTCGTTCAGACCTGCCTGCAACCAAAATTGTTCAAAAACCCCGCCCTGCGCTGCTGAGGTCCAAAAAACTCGGTTTCCATCGAATTGGTACAGGCGAACCCGTGATCCATAATCACGAAACACCCAACCCGCGATAAAACCTAGCAGCGCGGTTCCAACCACGAAAACAATCAGTACCATAATTGAGCGCGTAAAAAACGTAACAAACGCCGATTTTATCTGACTTCCAGAACTAAATGCATATTCAAATTCCATTCCGTACAAGATGGCGGCATAGGCAATAAATCCAAACCAGATCAGCAGGGCTGCACCAATCAATGAGCGCACAACATCAAAAATTATTGCGCCAATTGTCCAAAGGAATGCGATTGGTTGATCTGGGCCTAATTCACTGTAAATCGGCCTCCCCGCCAGTCTGACGTTTTTCGTGATCAGGTTATATCGGCGACCCGTACTTGAGTGCCCGCTGCTATAGGAAAGACTCAGCAAATTTGCGGGGAGAAATCCTTTGAAATTGCTGTTAGGTTTTTCCAGTTCATCCGCAATTGCCTTAACCGTAGCATTCGACAGTACTGCTGGCGTGTATCGCCCCTTTAACTTGGCGTTGGTTAAAACAACGACAGGGCGCAGGCGGACCAATCGCCAGCTAAGTTCCGAAAGCGCGTAAAGCGGCATTAAGCCAACTGCCAGTAATGGTATAATGAAAAATAGTACGCGTTCTTTCATAGAATGGGCATATAGCCCCGTTCGGTCAGGGAAACTCTTGAAGTTTGCTTCCAAAAGTGTCGACATTTCGCTAAAAACCGGCTCGACTTCCAAAAAATAGCTAACGATCAATCCAGTCCACAAAATCCCAATGAGAATCAGAACTGTCTTGTAAATTGCGGGCCAATTCCTTGACTCTTCATAAACCGAAACAATTTGAGAACGGGCGACGCGCGCGCCAAACAGTTGAATAAACTCTTGATTCAAAACTAAAACTCCAAAAATATCTAAAGGCTGATAACAATGCCATATGCATGAAGTCAACGCCCCTTGTTATTCATTCAAAAAACGACATGTATTTTAGGAACGATATTCAAAGGAACTAGGCTATGATTGACCTATACTATTGGCCCACCCCAAACGGCTGGAAAATCCCCATTGCACTAGAAGAAATGGGGCTGGAGTACACCGTGCATATGATCAACATCGGCAAAGGCGACCAGTTCACGCCGGAATTTTTAGCGATCTCGCCCAATGGGAAAATGCCCGCGATTGTTGATTCTGACGGGCCGGACGGCGCACCGATATCGATCTTCGAAAGCGGTGCAATTTTGCAATATCTGGCCCGTAAAACCGGCAAGTTCTATGGCACATCTGAGCGCGACCGCATTGAGATTGACCAATGGTTATTCTGGCAGGTTGGCGGCCTTGGCCCGATGGCCGGACAAGCGCATCATTTTCTGGTCTACGCGCCGAAAATGGAACCTCCGCAAGAATTGCCATATGCCCAAGATCGGTATCGCACCGAAACATCGCGTCTTTACAGGGTGTTGGACAAACAGTTGACCGACAAAGACTACGTCACTGGTGATTTCTCAATCGCCGACATTGCCATCTGGGGCTGGGCTTCGTTGTGGAAACGACAGGAGCATGACCTAACGACAACGCCCAATCTAGCTGCATGGCTGGACCGCATGGGCGCCCGCCCCGCGGTTCAGGCTGGACGCGCAGTGGCCGCCGAAAAACGCGGCGATGCCACCAAAGACAGTGTGCAAAAATCAGCGATGTTCAAACCCGCGACATAGCAAACGCCTCAGTTCTAATCAGCGGAGGCCTATTCATTAGGCACATCCTAGCTCAACATGTCCGGTTATGGCGACCGTCGGCGTGCCTTGTCTGCTCATACCTATCATCCGGTAAAAACCGAGAATTTTGCCCCGGTACCTAAAACGGGGCAAAATTCGTTATTCAGCTGCGATCGACAAGCTGGCGAATTGGTTTAGCACCATCCGCACCGCATCTGCTGCCTCAGCACCCTTTTTCACAAAATGGGCAGAATAGAATTCAAGATGCTCAGCGTTGCTGTGAAATTGATGCGGAGTCAGCGACACGCTGAACATCGGCACATCGGTTTCCAGCTGCACTTGCATAATACCATTCACAACGGCTGCAGCGACAAAATCATGCCGATAAATACCACCATCAACGACCAGCGCCGCGATGACCACCGCGTCATAACCCTGCTTGGCCAAGCGTTTCGCCAGCAACGGTGCTTCAAACGCGCCGGGCACGTCGTAAGCATCAACCTGCCAACCTTCCGCATTTTCCATGAAACCGGCATGCGCCTGATCAACGATATCAGCATGCCATCGCGCCTTGATAAAGGCGATTTTCGGGGTGAGTGTCATAACATTTTTCCTTCAAACAGACACTAACCCAGAGCATCGAAAAAGGAGGCGCAAAAGCACCAAATCTCTCCCATCCGGACTTTAACCGTCGGCTCCGGAATTTCACCGAAATCTGCTTGACCACCCAATGGGTGCGCTCGCGGGCTATAACCGCCGGTGGGGAGTTTCGCCCCGCCCTGAGATGTCGGACAATTCCGACCAAGGCAGATTACATTCGGCATTCGGATTGGCAAGTGGATTCGAAGCAGCCCTGTTCAAACCTTTTCCTTTTGCCCCACCTGCGATAGGAAAGCCAAAACGGAGCCTCAAATGCCTAAAACCCTGACCATCACCCGACCTGACGACTGGCATTTGCATTTGCGCGACGGGGACATGCTGCGCGGCATTCTGCCCGAAACCGCCCGCGATTTTGCGCGTGCGATCATTATGCCCAATTTAATCCCACCAGTGATTACGGCAACAGATGCAATGGCTTACAGGGATAGAATCTTTAACGCATTGCCAAAGGGTGCCGATTTCACCCCTCTGATGACCCTGTATCTGACCGACACCACCGATCCGTCAGACGTTGCCGCTGCCCATGCTTCTGGCTTGATCACCGCTGTGAAACTGTATCCCGCGGGGGCAACGACCAATTCGGACTCAGGTGTTACCGATATTGCTAAAGTGATGCCCGTTCTGGAAAAAATGGCCCAAATTGGCCTGCCTTTATGTGTTCACGGAGAGGTCACCGACCCAAGCGTCGATATTTTTGATCGTGAGGCCGTATTTATTGAGCGGGTATTGGCCCCGCTAAAAGCTGCACTGCCCGACCTTAAGGTCATAATGGAGCATGTCACCACCAGCGATGGCATTGATTTCATTAAAGAAACAGCCCATAATCTTGCCGGAACTATTACAACCCATCACCTGATGATTAACCGTAACGCGCTGCTGGTTGGCGGTATCAAACCACATTATTATTGCCTGCCGATCGCGAAACGCGAGACCCACCGTCAAGCCTTGGTGCAAGCCGCGACCTCGGGCGATAAGCGGTTTTTTCTCGGCACGGATTCCGCGCCGCATATCGACCCGCTGAAAGAAAATGGCTGTGGTTGCGCGGGCTGTTTTACTGCGACAAACACCATGTCTTGCCTTGCACATGTATTTGAAAATGCTGGTAAACTGGATAAGTTGGAGGATTTCGCCTCGCTGCACGGCCCAGCCTATTATGGCCTTGAACCAAATACGGCGACCATTACTCTGACCAAACACAACACCGCCGTCGAATTCCCCGACAAAATCAATACCGGCGACGGCCCCGTCACCGTCTTTGACCCCGGATTCCCCCTGTATTGGAGCACCTCATGACCAGTTTTATCGACAAGGCTGAAATGGCCCGCCTGACCGCCCGCATGTTGCTGGAAATCAAGGCCGTAAACTTTGAAATAGACAACCCGTACAAACTGGCCTCGGGGCTTGTTTCCCCTAGCTATATCGATTGTCGGCAAATCATTTCTTACCCCAGTATTCGGTCAACCTTGATGGATTTTCTGGTGGCCACAGTACAGCGAAACGCGGGGTTTGCGGCATTTGATTCTGTGGCAGGCGGCGAAACAGGGGGCATTCCGTATGGCGCATGGATGGCCGAACGCATGGGGCTGCCGATGCAATATGTGCGTAAAAAACCAAAGGGTTACGGTAAAAACTCGCAGGTTGAGGGCGTGTTGCATGAGGGCCAACGGGTGCTACTGGCTGAAGACATGACCACCGATGGCGGCTCAAAAATCAAGTTTGTTGAGGCCATTCGCCAAGCTGGTGGTGTCTGCAATCATACCGCGCTGATTTTCTTTTACGACATCTTCCCGAATACGCGCGAGAACCTGTTGGACCACGGCATCACCCTGCACTATCTGGCCACATGGCACGATGTACTGGCCGAGGCCAAAGCCGGAAACTACTTTGATACCGCCACCCTAAACGAGGTCGAAAAATTCTTCGCTGACCCGCTTGGCTGGTCCGCAGCGCATGGTGGGATTTCCGAGGTTTCAAAGTAGTGGGACGAAGTGCCTATTTGAAGCTTTGTGTCAGGATAATTTTTGAGTACTCTAGCTCAAAGCTTGTCGATAAGGGGGTTTTCTTACATTGTCGGACTACAAAGATTTAGAATTGTTGGTTGCCAAAATACAACGAGAGCTGGCCCCCAACGCTGAAATTCTTCACAATCAGTTTTTGCTTGGTAGACAAACGAAAAGAAGGCGGCAAATTGATGTGCTCGTTAGAGATAGGATTGGCCAATATGAAATTCTAATTGTTATTGATTGCAAAGACTATAAGCGGCGGGTTGACGTCAAAGCCGTTGAAGAATTTTATGGCCCCGTCGATGACGTAGGAGCTCAAAAAGGTGTACTGGTATGCCCTGCCGGCTTTACAAAAACCGCTAAAACAAGAGCCGATGGATATCAAATGGACCTTTTTAGTCCCGTCGACACTGATCCACATAAATGGCAAATCAACCCTAAAATTCCAACAATTTGTGACTTCCGTGCAGCAGGAATCGGAATTTCTATTAGTTCTTCTAGTCCAAATCCCATTGCACTGCCATTGGATTTTCAATTTTCAAAACACGCACTTGATGGCGAAGGAAATGAAATCGGTGCGCCATTTATCTCGGCAGCAAAGAAATGGGATTCTGGGAGATTTCCTACAAAAATTGGAGTACATGAAAATCTTGATATTTATGAGATAGACGAAATATTGATAGAAAATGGTTACGGCACGAATATTCCCGTAGAGTTGACAGCAAATATATCCGTTAGCCAGTTCCTATTTTTTGGCCATATGCCAATAACTCGAATATCAGGCTTCAAAGACGAGATCAAAGGTGGTGTGATCGCCAATGCATTTACAGTGGGTCTAGTTACCCCCGACGAAGTTTTTAACGGTTGGCAGCGATTGGAAAAAATTGAAGATTCTCCGCAGCCGGCTGTTCTTACAATTTCTGCACTAATGGCTTGGGACGAACGTGAATTCGGGGTGGAAGGTCGCGGAACCTATCAATCCGAGTGATGTTTGTGCTGGTTTTACCCCACCACTGCCCGCAACAACCGTTTCCGATTGGCAGGAATCGCTCCGATCTCCAGCCCCGTAAACACATGCAGCGTATTCAGGTCCCGATCAACAACCGCATGGTCGGACACCCAGCCGCCCATCACCAGATAGGTGCGCAGCAAGGGCGGCATCATTTTTCGGGCTGTTTTTAGGTTGGGTTTCATCAGCGCCAGTTTCCGTGCAAAACTGAAAACGGACGGCGCTTTGACCCGTGGCAACCAACGTTTCGGCGCGAGGTGACGTTCCTTTAGCAGCGCAAAAGCATCCATGTAGTTATCGGCGTCCACGCCATGAAAACTGGAGCAACCAAACAACATTTCCACATTGTTATCATCCACATACGCAGTCATCGCCGACCAAGCCACCCGCAAAATGTCGGGGTCGTTATAAGCTGGGTCAATGCAGAATCGGCCCATTTCCACAAGTTTACCTTGATAGTTCTGCAAGGCAGACAGCTCGTAATATTGCGCAGAATACGACCTTTCGATTTCGGACCCGTTGGCAAAAGGCTGAATGCGAAACACGCAGACCAAGCGCCCATCCTGCCGGCCATCCTCGACCATCATATGCTGACATTGCTGATCGAACGCATCGGCATCCAGACCCGCAGATTTTCCGCGAAACACCTGTCCACGCAGGGTTTGAACCGCTAAAACATCAGCGTCAGAGCTTGCAAACCGGGCTTTATATCTTGTCCGCATCACGTTTCCTGCCAATTCTGTAATATCCAATTGATTTGGACATCATACTGCACACATATTGTGTCGCATTTATGTTAGAAAGACGTAAGCAAAATCTAATAGACTTCAAGAGCAAGCAAAAAGAGGCGATATGCAGAAAATCATTAAAACCGATGCTGAATGGCGGGCGCAACTGTCTGATCTGGCGTATAAAGTGACACGAAAATCAGGCACGGAACGGGCGTTTTCCAATGATAACTATCCGAAAACTGCTGGAATGTTTCATTGCGTCTGCTGCGATTCAGCGCTGTTTGACATGGATGCAAAATTTGACAGCGGCACAGGGTGGCCGAGCTTTTTTCAAGCTCAATCCCCCGATTCTATTGAGGAAAAGTCGGACCGGAAGTTTTTCGTAACCCGTACAGAAATAACCTGTGCAACCTGCGATGCCCATTTAGGGCACGTATTTCCAGACGGACCTGCCCCGACCGGACAGCGGTACTGCATGAACGGTGTCGCATTGGAATTCAAAGAAAAACCGGCTTAACCGCCAATAAATTGTTCGGCACTAAAGTTGCCGATATTGCCCAGCAATTGCTCAAAGAACGTCAACCGGCGACCATCGGTAACCGTTGTATTGCGGTTCAGGTCGATCACACGGCCGTCCTCAAGCCCAAACCGGTCAACGGCGATAACTTTGCCGCTTTGGGCGAACTGGATGGCGACAATCTGGCGATTAACTTCACGCGGGGCAAAAAATGCCACCCGATGCACTGTTGATGAAATATAATACCACGTATCAGACCCTTGCGCGCCGCGTGTCGTCGGCTCGCCCAACAATACCAGCACAGTTTCCTGACTGTCTTGTCCCGGGGCGATTGACGCTACATCGGTCGCGACCGGCACATAGCCGTGAATATCGACTTGTGGCGCACAGGCCGACAACATCGCGATAAAAACCGGAATCCCGAAAAACTTTACAAAACCTGACTTGCTCATAGGATCTCCACGGCACATATTGATTTACGCTTTGTATCTTCCATATTCATTGGGCTGACGCAAGCAAGCTGATACCTGAAATTAAATAATGTGAGTGGTTTATGGCCGACCTACCTGAGAATCCCCCCGAAACATCGCCGTTTTCGCGTCCGTATGAGGTCGATACCCTGCCGGCAAACCGGATTATCAAATTTGACTTGAGCCCCAGTGTTGCCGAAGCCGAGGCAATTGCAGCCCAGCTGGGCCTGACAGGTTTGAAAAAAATGCGAATCTCGGGCGCGATCACCCCGATGGGGACCAAAAGCTGGGTGGTTGACGCAGATCTTGGCGCAACAGTATCGCAAACTTGCGTGATTTCGGCTGACCCAATTCGCACCCGAATCGATATTGCAGTACGGGTAAAATTCATTCCCGAAGACAAAATTGACTATGACACCCCGGAATCTGAGCTGGACGACGAAGTCGAAGCCTTGGGAAAGTTCATCGACGCTGGGCAGATTGCCATCGAAGCCCTGACGTTAGCGATTCCGCTTTACCCAAGAAAAGAGGGCGTTGAGACCCAAAATACGCAATCAGCACCGGATGGACGCACCCCAATGACCGACGCTGAGATCAAACCTTTTGCCGGTTTGGCGGCCCTAAAAGGCAAGTTGGAAAATAAGCCGGAATAATCCCGTTATAGGGCTTGTTATTTGGTGGATTTTGCGTATTTTTCCGACTTCTATTCCTGTTCGGGTTTGCATGCGCTGGAGTTTCCTGCTAGGCCGCCTCGAACGAACACTTAATGCGGTGATACTCCCGCTTGAATATAAGGGCTAAATAAAATGGCTGTTCCAAAGAGCAAGATCACCCGCTCCAAACGTGGCATGCGCCGCGCACACTTGGCGCTTAAGGGTGCAAATCCGAATGAATGCACAAACTGCGGAGAGCTGAAACGCCCGCATCACGTGTGCCCCTCATGTGGCCACTATGCTGACCGCGAAGTTATTGTTTTGATCGATGATATCGATCTGGACGAAGACGCGGCGTAACTGAAAGACGGGGTGGTCCGGAATGGCTGATACGCAGGACCGGAACACCCAATCCTCCACAGCGCAAACTGTGATCTCCATCGATGCTATGGGTGGAGATAGCGGCGTTGCTGCTGTCATTGGAGGCATGGCCAAGTCAGCCCGCAAAAATCCGAATATTCGGTTTATTGTGCATGGCGACGACGTCCAAATCAAAAAACTGTTAAAACGCAAGCCAGATCTGGCAGCACGTACCGAAATTCGGGCGACCGAACAGGTTGTGGCGATGGACGACAAGCCCTCAGCCGCGCTGCGGCGGGGCAAAAAAAGCAGCATGTGGGCAACCATTGATACCGTTGGTCAAGGCGATGCACGGGTGGCCGTGTCATGCGGCAATACCGGCGCGCTGATGGCCATGTCGATGGTACGCCTGCGCAAAGCCCCCGGCGTTGACCGCCCGGCGATCGCAATCCTTTGGCCCTCGGCCAACCCGTCTGGCTATAATATCATGCTGGATGTGGGCGCTGACATCAAAGCCAACGCACAAGACTTGCTGAAATATGCCATCATGGGGGCATCCTATGCCCGCAACGGCATGGGGCTGAAACGCCCGCGCGTGGGCCTGCTGAACGTTGGCACTGAAGAATTCAAAGGCCGCCCAGAACTCCACGAAGCTGCAAAATTGATTGCTGCCGTTGCAGATGTGTCAGACCTTGAATTCATTGGTAATGTTGAGGGTAGCGATATTCCCTCGGACCGCGTCGATATTATCATTACCGATGGTTTCACCGGTAATGTTGCCCTGAAAACCGGCGAAGGCACTGCGCGGCATGTCAGTAAGTTGCTAAAACGTGCGTTCTCGCATTCGCCTTTGTCGCGGATCGGGGCGTTATTTGCCATGACATCGTTGCGCAGGCTTAGCAAACAGATTGATCCGCGCCGCGTAAATGGTGGCGTATTTCTGGGCCTGAATGGCACAGTTATCAAATCACATGGCAGCGCAGACGCCACTGGCGTTGCCGCAGCCATCAAGCTGGCTTTCCAGCTCGCCCAAAATGATTTCGCCGAAAAGTTAACGGCGCGGGTTGCGTCTGGCCTCGCGGCAAGCAAAGATGCACTCTCTAACAAGGATGAGGCATCAGAATGAGCGTTACCCGCGCCGTGGCCATTGGCTGCGGACATTACCTGCCCGACCGCGTGGTCGAAAATGCAGAGTTTGAAAAAACCCTTGAGACCACCGACGAATGGATCAGGTCACGTACAGGCATTGAGCGCCGCCACTTTGCGGCAGACGATCAAAAGACGTCTGACCTTGCGTTAGAAGCTGCCAAAATGGCCCTGAAAGATGCAGGCATTGATGCCTCAGATCTGGACGCCATTGTGTTGGCCACAGCCACACCCGACCAAACATTTCCGTCGACAGCCACCAAGCTGCAAGCCGCGCTTGGCATGAATGGTGGCTTTGCTTTTGACATTCAGGCCGTTTGCGCTGGTTTTATCTTTGCAATCAGCACGGCAAATTCGATGATTATCGCCGGACAAGCCAAACGTATTTTGGTCGTTGGTGCTGAAACCTTTTCGCGCATCATGGACTGGACCGATCGCGGCACCTGTGTGCTGTTTGGCGATGGCGCTGGCGCTGTGGTGCTGGAAGCCCAGCAAGGCGACGGCAGCAGTGCTGACCGAGGCATCCTGTCAACCGACCTGAATTCAGACGGACAGTTCAACAACTTGCTGTATGTGGATGGGGGTGTGTCCAGCACCCAGACCACCGGCGTTCTGCGCATGCAGGGCCAAGAAGTCTTCAAGCACGCGGTCACCAAGCTGGCCAAAACCGGCGAAACCGCAATGGAACGTGCGGGCGTCACCGCTGACGACATCGCTTGGGTTGTCCCGCATCAGGCCAATCTGCGAATCATTAAGCGCACCGCCGCCAAAATGGGCATCTCGATGGATAAAATTGTGGTCACAGTGCAAGATCACGGAAATACGTCGGCTGCATCAATTCCGTTGGCTTTGTCGGTTGCAAAACAGCGTGGCGACATAAAACGAGGCGATTTACTGCTAATGGAAGCAATTGGTGGTGGTTTAGCATGGGGTGCGGCGACAATCCGCTGGTAAACCTGCGACGATAACGACTCAGCGCAAGTCGTTGTTATTGACTCGCTTTCCCTTTTTCCAATATCCTAGTCAAGTAACATAAGGAGCGAATCCGTGAGTAATCAGACATTAACGAGAATGGACCTCAGCGAAGCTGTGTTCCGCGAAGTAGGCCTATCACGTAATGAATCAGCCGAATTGGTTGAATCGGTACTGGGCTATATGGCCGAAGCACTGGTTGACGGCGAAAACGTAAAGATTTCATCTTTTGGCACATTTTCGATCCGTGACAAAAATGCCCGTATTGGCCGAAACCCAAAAACCGGTGAAGAAGTCCCGATCGCGCCGCGCCGCGTTTTGACCTTCCGTCCGTCGCATCTGATGAAAGATCGCGTGAACTCCGGCAACAAATCCTAACCGGATAGTCTTATGCGCAAGTCAGCCGAAGCCTTTCGAACCATTTCCGAAGTGGCAACCATGCTTGACGTGCCGGCCCATGTTCTGCGTTTTTGGGAAAGTCGGTTCACCCAGATCGCGCCAGTTAAACGCGGCGGCGGACGGCGATATTATCGCCCCGCCGACGTAACGCTGCTGCGCGGTATCCAACATCTGTTGTACGAGGATGGCTTGACCATCAAGGGTGTTCAGAAAATCTTGAAAGACAAAGGCATTAAGCACGTCAACAGCATTGGCACGGTCGAGCCTGTTGCGGCCGCCCCTGTTGACCTTGCAGCCATTATTGCACAGCTTGAAACCCTGCGAACCAGCATTGTTGCGACGCTTTAATGCAGAACGTTGGTTTCGGGCTTGCCTCTGCCAAATATGGCGATATAACACCCTCAGTCGGGCTATGGCGCAGCTTGGTAGCGCGTTCGTCTGGGGGACGAAAGGCCGTGGGTTCGAATCCCGCTAGCCCGACCAATTTTGAAAACGCCGGCAGCCGCTGGCGTTTTTCAGTATAAAGGGACAGCCCCATGAGCCAGCAAAAACAGGGTGTTCTGCCCTATCAGGCTATTCAGAAAATGATTGCAGCTGGTCAAATCAGGTCTGACATCCCGATCCCTGATCCCCAAATTCAACCGGCCAGTCTTGATTTGCGTCTTGGCACTAAAGCGTGGCGGGTACGCGCCTCGTTCCTGCCAGCGGCAGCCGGAATTGAGGCAAAGTTGAAAGACTTTTCCACCCATGAAATTGATCTGACCGACGGTGCTGTACTTGAAAAAGGCTGCGTTTATCTGGTGCTGCTGCAAGAAACCCTAAACCTGCCAAGCCATATCAACGCGGTGGCCAATGCCAAAAGCTCCACCGGGCGGCTCGACTTGTTTACCCGTTTAATTACCAGTAACGCGATTGAATTTGACCGGATTGATGCGGGATATTCAGGGCCGCTTTACGCAGAAATCTCGCCGCGCTCTTTTTCAGTTCTGGCCCGCCCCGGCATGCGCCTAAACCAGATCAGGTTTCGCGCCGGTCAAGTTGTGCTAAATGATACAGAACTTGTGGCGTTGGACGAAGCCCAAGGTTTGGTCGATTCAGAGGCCCATATCGACAACGGCTTGGGTTTTTCGGTTGACCTGTCGCCGCGCCAAAACGGCATTGTTGGCTATCGTGCCAAACCCCATACCGGCTTGATCGACCTTGATAAACTGAACCACTATCCGGTGGCCGAATTCTGGGAGCCAGTACTGGCCCCCGACGGCCGAATCATCCTAGACCCCGGCGCGTTTTACATACTGATCAGCCGCGAGGCCGTGCACATCCCGCCCGATTGCGCCGCTGAAATGGCGCCGTATTTGGCAATGGTCGGCGAATTTAGGGTCCATTATGCGGGTTTCTTTGATCCCGGATTCGGTAACGAATCAGCGGGCGGCAAAGGTTCACGCGGGGTGCTGGAAGTGCGCTGCCACGAAGCGCCATTTGTGTTGGAACACGGCCAGATCGTCGGACGTTTAGTCTATGAACGTATGACCGAGGTGCCAAAGGTTTTGTATGGTGCTGATTTGGGGTCAAACTATCAGGGCCAAGGCCTGAAATTATCGAAACATTTCCAAAAACCGTAGGGTGGAGCACACCCAAGTTATGAGAACATATCGTCCTGGTCGCCCTCACCCAGATCGTCATCGCCAAACACCGCTGGTGCCGGACGGTTGTCCAGCAATCCGCTTTCGCGCAACTCTTTGACCCCCGGTAAATCGCGTGAGGTCTCCAATCCGAAATGGTCCAAAAACCCTTGGGTCACGATAAACGTCACGGGGCGACCCGGCGTCATGCGCCGCCGACCAATTTTAACCCAGCCGAGTTCCATCAGCATATCAATCGTGCCGCGCGACACTGAAACTCCGCGAATTTCTTCGATTTCAGCGCGGGTTGCGGGTTGGTGATAAGCAATGATCGCCAAAGTCTCAATCGCGGCGCGTGACAGTTTTCGATATTCAACCTGTTCTTTTTGCATCAAGAACCCAAGGTCGTTTGCGGTGCGAAACGCCCAACCATCGCCAACCTTAACCAATTCAATGCCGCGCCCCTGATACCGTTTACGCACATAGACCATCGCTTCGGCGACGTCGCTGCCATGGGGCATCCGGCTTTCAATCTCAGCGGTGCTGAGCGGGTCAGCACTGGCAAACAGCACCGCTTCGATCATGCGTTCTTGCTCCGCCATTGGCGGCGCTTCGAACAGCGATTCAAGTTTTTCGTCTTCCATCAGGTTGATTTCCGTTTGCGCAGCTCAATCGGGGCAAAAACATCTGACTGCCGTATTTCCAACTTGCCTTCCTTGACCAATTCCAGCGCCGCCGCAAAAGTCGACGCGGTTGCCGAACGTCGTTTCTTTGGGTCAAGCCGCCAAGCCTCGGGCAGATATTGCTCCAGATCACCCCATTCCATCGCGTGACCAATTAGGCCTTTCATCCGCTCAAGTGCCTGTTCCATCGTGTAAATCGCCCCGCGTTTCAGGCTGAGCGGTTCAAAGTCATCGCGCGTTTTGGTCTGGGCATAGGCCTGCATCAAATCGAGCAATGTTGACGTATAGCGAACGGTGCGTTTGCGGGTCATCACCTCGGTTTGGCCGCGTGCAAAGAAATCACGGCCCAGTTGGTCGCGCGCCATAAGGCGGGCAGCAGCGCCGCGCATTGCCTCAAGCCGCTCCAACTGAAACGCCAGATGCGCCGCCAGTTCTTCACCGCTGGGGCCTTCGTCTGTGGGATCAGGCGGCAGCAGTAAACGTGATTTAAGAAAGGCCAGCCACGCGGCCATCACCAGATAATCAGCGGCCAGCTCAATACGTAACCGCTTGGCTTCCTCAACAAAAACCAGATATTGTTCGGCTAGTTCCAGAATTGAAACCTTGCGCAAATCTACCTTTTGACTGCGTGAAAGTGTCAGCAGCAAATCGAGCGGACCTTCAAAGCCATCGACATCAATCACCAACGCCTCGGCTTTGCGGCGGCTTTCTATATCTTGATCCTGTATATCGCTAATAAAATCATCAGGCATAGATGTTTACCGCGCCGCCACGGGAATACACTGCACATCACGCCCCATCAGCACTGCACACAGCGTTGACGCTTGTTCAGCATTTTCAAACCCAAGGGCGCGCAGTCGATAGAACACCCGACCTCCGGCCTCACGGCGCTCAATATAACGTTGCAGCCCATTCAGAAGATCAGGCTGGTTGGCCAGCAGAAGATCCCAGTTGCGCAGTGCGCTTTCTTCATCATCAAACACGCCAAGCTGAATCATTCGCGTGCCGACTGCCACGCTTGTCGCATTTGCATCGGGCATGGAGATCAATGGAGCTGGCGTTTCAGGTGATACTTCGGATGGCGTTTCAGCCACGGTTGTTTCGACCACTGGTGTCGGTGTCGGGCTGTTCGCCTCAGCAATCGCGCTGGCGATTGCGTCACTTAGGCGATCTGAATTCGGGGAAAGCCCTGTCTGAACGACCCGTCGGGCTGGTCGCGTCATATTTGGATCACCGGCCAATTCGGTTGGATCACCGCCCGTTTCAGGCTCAATAATTTCGACACGGTCAACAGCTTCATCTACGGGCAGAACCAAAACAGTTTCGCTTGGCTGTTCCGAGATCGGCTGATCCTCGGCTGTGGCGCGCTGCGGTGGCGGCGCAAGTTGGGTTTCGGAGCCAACCGGCACGGTCTCATCGCCAGCCAGAACCGCGTTCACGTCAAGCCCTTGATGGTCGGCTTGCGTGCCTTGTGGGTCTTCAGGGCGTTCGCGGGCCACGCCGCCCATCGCCTGAATAACCGGCACATCATTGGCATCGCGCTGACCTAGTTGATAGGCCCAGTAGATAACCCCAAGGGTCAGGGCAAGCGATAGCCCGCCGCCAACCCATTTGGTCACCCGCGCAGCCATGCCCGCATCAACGACATCGCCGTCAACGGAATCGTGGCCAGTTGATTCATATCTCGATTCGCTCATCGGAATACACGCCTCTCATTGAACACTATAAATAGTGGTCTGCTCTGCTCCAACCCCTAAATATGCAAATATTGTGCGATTAACGCATCTCGTTGCGCGGGGTAACACCAAGAATACCAAGACCAGCGGAAATCACAACTGCCACACTGCGGATCATCGCCAGACGGGCTGTGGTGCAGTTCGGTGCGTCATCACGCAAGAAACGAAGACTTGGATCAAGCTTGCCCATATGTTGCAACGCGTGAAATTCAGACGCCAAATCAAACAGATAGAACGCAATTCGGTGCGGTTCATGATGGGTCGCAGCCAATTCCAGCAACCGTGGCCATTCGGCCAGTTTTCGGATCAGGCTGACTTCGGCAGGATTTGTCAGCAAAGATAAATCTGCCCCAGTCAGGCTTTCATCTGACGGTTTGCCCGCCTTGGACAGCACCGAATGAACACGTGCATGTGCATATTGCACATAAAAAACCGGATTATCCTTGGATTGCTCGGTCGCTTTAGCAAGGTCGAAATCTAGCGGCGCATCGTTTTTGCGGGTTAGCATCACAAAGCGGGTCACGTCGCGGCCAACCAGATCGACCACATCGCGCAGCAACACAAAATTGCCAGCGCGTTTTGACATTTTGAACGGCTGGCCGTCTTTGAACAACCGAACCAACTGGCATAGCTTGATATCCAGCGGCACTTTACCGTCTGACAGCGCCGATACTGCCGCTTTCATACGTTTGACATAGCCGCCGTGATCCGCGCCGAACACGTCGATCAGCTCATCAAAACCGCGTTGAATTTTATCGTAATGATAGGCGATATCGGGCGCAAAATAGGTCCAGCCGCCGTCGGATTTCTTGATCGGGCGATCCACGTCATCACCGTGGCTGGTGGAGCGGAACAGGGTTTGCTCGCGCGGCTCCCAATCTTCGCCCAACTTACCTTTAGGTGGCGGCAGGGTACCCTGATAAATCAGGCCTTTGCTGTCCAGATCACCAATCGCGGCTTCGATCAAGCCGGTGCCATACAGCGACTTTTCGCTGAAAAACACATCCATTTTCACCCCGATAGCGGCCAGATCTTCGCGGATCAAGTCCATCATTGCATCGGTGGAAAATTCGCGCAGGTCCGCCAACCAAACGCTTTCGGGCTGGTCAATCAGGCTATCGCCATATCTTTCTTTGACCGCTTTACCAAGCTCGATCAAATAATCACCGGGGTACAAACCCTCAACAATTTCGGGCTCCAGCCCCATGGCCTCGCGGTAGCGTTCAAAAACCGAGCGCGCCAGCACGTCAACCTGCGCCCCGCCATCGTTGATATAGTATTCGCGGGTGACGATATATCCGGCAAAATCAAGCAGGCTGGCCAGCGCATCGCCAAACACCGCGCCGCGGGCGTGGCCGACATGTAGCGGGCCGGTCGGGTTGGTGGACACAAATTCCACGTTAACCTTACGGCTCTGCCCGATGGTTGAGCGGCCAAAGTCAGCACCTAGTTTCAGAATTTCCGGCAAAAGTTTTAGCCATAATGCCGGATCAAGCCGAAGGTTCAAGAACCCCGGTCCGGCCACTTCGGCGGTCACGATCCGTGGATCATCGGTTAATTTAGCAGCCAGTGCATCAGCGATATCACGGGGTTTCATCTTGGCAGGTTTGGCCAAAACCATCGCGGCATTGGTCGCCATATCGCCGTGCGCCGCATCACGCGGAGGTTCCACCGCCACGTTTGCAAAGTTCAGGCCGGCGGGCAACACGCCCTCAGCGACCATCGCGTCAAGCGCGCTTAGCACCAATGTTTTGATGTCGGCAAAAAGATTCATGGTTTTATTCCGTTCAGGTTTCGCGGCGGCATATCATAATACATGGGTAATGACCACGCGCTTAGCCGTATAATTTTTTATGTTCCTGAAGCGCATAACGGTCGGTCATTCCGGCGATATAGTCAGAAATACTGCGCGCCAATGCCTGATCCGCCATATTAAGCTGATGCCATTCCACAGGAAGCAAATCGGGTTTTTCCATATAGGCCGCGAACAGGTCGCGCACCACTTGCGCAGTTTCGACCCGCATCTTTTTAACGGTCTCGTGACGGTACATATGGCTAAATAGAAACGCTCGGATTTGTTGAAGATCAGCAAACAACGCATCCGAAAATTGCACAACGGGAGCTGACATATCTCGAATATCTTGAGCGGTTTTTGGCGCGGCCTTTGCCAGCCGTTTTTTGCTTTCAGTCAGCACATCTTCGACCATCACACCAAAAACCCGTCGCAAAGCTTCGTGACGTTGGCGGCCCTTATCAATACCGGGGTACTTGCGATCAACCTCATTAAAACAATCGCTTACAATGGGAAGGTCACGCAAGTCGTCAACCTCAAACAACCCAGCACGCAGACCATCGTCAAGGTCGTGATTGTTATAGGCGATGTCATCAGCAAGGGCTGCAACCTGCGCTTCAGCACTGGCGTAAGTACCCAATTCCAGATCGTGTCGCGCGTTATATTCGGCCAGCGCATAGGGTAAATCACCCACCACCGGACCATTGTGTTTGGCGATACCCTCAAGGGTTTCCCATGTCAGATTTAAGCCGTCAAATTCCGCGTAATTATGCTCCAACTCGGTCACGATCCGAATGGCTTGGGCGTTGTGATCAAAACCGCCATACGGGGTCATGCAGTCGTTTAAGGCTTCTTCACCAGTATGACCAAACGGGGTATGGCCAAGGTCATGCGCCAACGCTATGGCCTCGGTCAGTTCTGAATTCAGGCCCAGCACGCCACTGATGGTGCGCGCCACTTGCGCCACCTCAATCGAGTGGGTCAGGCGGGTGCGGAAATGATCGCCCTCGTGCTCAACAAACACCTGCGTTTTGTGTTTCAGACGTCGAAACGCAGTGCAATGAATGATCCGATCGCGGTCGCGCTGAAACGCAGATCGGTGCGCACTGCCTGTCTCATCAAACAATCGACCACGGCTTTCACCAGGTTGTGAGGCGTATCTAGTAAACATATTTTGCTCCGCACTTGTCACGGGTCTGTTGCCCGCTTACATTCGCTGTATACGATGTAACATGGATCGAGCCAAAAGATGCAGCTTTCTTTGCCCCCAAAAGTGACAAATCGCGCCTTTGAACGCTTAAGCGAGATCAATGAGGGCGCGGATACGCCCCAATGCCTGCGCATCGCGGTTGAGGGCGGCGGCTGTTCGGGGTTTCAATATGAAATCAAGCTAGACACAGCCGCAGACGATGATCTGATTCTTGAAAAAGATGGTGAAAAGGTTTTGATTGATCCGGTATCACTGCCGTTTCTGGCCGATGCCACGATTGATTTTACCGAAGAACTGATCGGCGCACGATTTGTGATCAACAACCCGAACGCCACCAGCAGTTGCGGCTGTGGCACATCATTTTCGATGTAGCCCTACTTGGTACCGCGACCCGCATTCAACATCAGCCGCAAGTTTGAGTTAGCCGTATCGTTGCCCAAATCTGCGCCAAGCCGGTAATAGTGAATCGCCTGCCGGTCACTTTGGCCCACGCCACGACCTGTTTCATACATAAAGCCCAGATTAGTTAACCCATCAGCGTGGTTTTGACGTGCAGAGGCCTCAAACCAGCGAAAAGCTTCCCGATCATCTTGTCGCGTTCCCCGCCCGTTCAAGAACATCAGTCCGACGTTGGACTGGCCAAGCGCATTGCCGTTTTCAGCCCCCATCAGATACCAGCGAAATGCCTCGCTATCGCTTTGGGCAACACCGCGCCCTACGTCGTACATATAACCAAGATTGGTTTGCGCCAGCGGATAGTTTTCTTCAGCGGCACGGCGATACCATTCGACCGCAAATGCGTCATTACGCGGGGTGCCCTGACCTGTGTCATACATAAAACCAAGGTTGGTCATGCCATCGACATGACCTTGCTCGGCCGATTGTACGAACCAGTCAAAAGCAGTGTAAAAGTTTTGCTGCACCCCGGTACCATCAAGATACATCAGACCAAGGTTGGATTGCCCGAGGGCGTGGCCCTGTTCAGCGGCACGCTGAAACCAGCGAACCGCCTCATAATCATTTTCGGCGACACCCCGACCGACATCATACATATAGCCAACATTCGCCTGACCCGTTGCGTTGCCTTGCTCGGCAGACCGCAAATACAGATCAAACGCGTATGAATCATTTTGCGGCACGCCAAATCCGTTTTCATAGAAATAGCCCAAGTTGGCCTGACTGCTCGCGTTGCCCTGATCAGCGGCGCGCTGATACCAAAACGCCGCTAGCTCATAATTCTGCGGCACGCCGTCAGCGAAATGATACATATCGCCAAGCATTGATTGCGACCAAGCATCACCAGCTTTGGCATCGTGTTGATATAGCTGAAAATTTTCCCGTTGTTCGTCGGTCATTTGCTGGGCAGACGCTGCACCAGATAAACCCAGACACAAAACCACAATACCGATTTTTACTGAACTTCGTAATTCCCCGAGCATTCTACCAGCCACAATAATTCCTTTCCAATACTACAATTTGAAAGCATATCGAAAACCGGCCTCAACTCAACCTTTTTTGGGAGCTTTACGTGGGCTCCCCTTTTGCAAAAAACCAAAGATTCTTTTGTTAATATCGTCAGAAAGGTTGATCGGAAAATCCCGTGGGTCAAATTTTTCATACCCGAACTCAGCAGCAACGTCCCAGTCAGTAAGATCGTTAATCAAAGCGACGGTCTGGCGGGATAACAGGTTTTTCCATTCTTCAGTCAAATATTTTTCTTGAATTTTAGGCAGTGGAACCTGCCCGGGCTTGGTGGATTCCTCGCTTGCCACCAAGCCTTCGCTTGAAACGTCCAACCGTGTTAATGCACCCCCTAAAATGGCTACCGGATCAACGATAAACGCTTCAAATGTAATCCATTCGCTGGGTTGGCTGCTGGATTTAAGAAATACAGAATAGGCGCGCAATTTTTCGGTCCATAAGCTCATGGGAGAGATCAAAACGCCGTCAAGATGATCACGCCGCAGAGTTAGCCAAGGCAGATCGACAAACTGTTCAAGCGTTGTACATATCTTGCCGCGAATATGGTAAGGGCGTTTAGCCAGTGAAAGCAACCAGCTATAGGGATTACGCACTGCAAATAGTATCTTTGCGTTGGCACCAACATAGCTTTGGTCAAATACCGGTGCTGTGTGTTTCCAATCGCCGATGCCTTGCAGGGTCTGTTCGTGCTGATCCTTGATTGCATCCAGATACAGCTCAACCCAATGCCCGTACTGGCGGTCTTTTACCCGGTTGCGCAGGGCCGCGAGTTCGGGCGCCATCCGGTTCACGGGCAGTCGGGTTGTGATGTGCGGCAATTCCTGCAACATCAGTGTTATTGCACGTGTTCCTGTATTTCGCTCGCCAAAAATCTTGATAAATTGTTCTGCCAATTTGGTATTCCTGCTCAAATATTCACTGCCCCTTGCGTTGCTTAGCCTAGCGCATATACCCTAACCCAAGCAACAGCCGGAGAGTTAAATGAAAATCGCCACTTTCAACATTAACGGGATCAAAGCCCGCCTGCCGCGTCTGCTGGAATGGCTAAAGGAAAGCGAAGTTGACGTCGCGCTTTTGCAAGAAATCAAGTCAGTTGACGAAAACTTTCCGCGTGAAGAAATCGAAGACTTGGGCTTTAACATCGCCACGCATGGGCAAAAAAGCTTTAACGGCGTGGCGATTCTGTCGAAATACCCGATCGAAGATCTGATCTGCGGCCTACCCGGTGATGACGAAGACGAACAAGCCCGCTGGATCGAGGCCAGCGTTAATAACGTGCGGGTATGCTGTTTGTATTTGCCCAATGGCAATCCGGTTCCAGGGCCAAAATTTGACTATAAGCTGGCATGGATGGAGCGCCTGTATACGCGGGCGGCTGAAATACTGGAATCTGAAGAAATTGCGCTTATGGCTGGCGATTATAACATCATTCCGCAACCCGAAGACTGCCACGACCCTGACGCATGGTGGGGCGACGCCCTGTACCGCCCCGAAAGTTTGGCGGCCTATCGCAAAATTCTGAACCTTGGGTTTACCGAGGCGTTTCGCGCCCTGCACCCTGCCCCGCTTAACTATACGTTCTGGGATTTTCAGGCGGGCGCGTGGAACAAAAACAACGGCATCAGGATTGATCACTTTTTGCTGACCCCGCAAGCGGCGGACACGCTAAAAACCTGTGAGGTCGACCGGCATATGCGCGGACGCGAACGCCCCTCGGACCATGTGCCGATCTGGGTGGAACTTGACGTCGATTAGACGTTATTTTCCGTCAGTAACATCATGGCCATACAGCCAGTCAAATTTACCAAGCAACCTGTCCGGCGAGGTTTTTTTAATAATCGCATGGGCGACATCCCTGAAAACCGGCATCCGCAAATGGTACGCCCACGCATTTTTTGCCGCACTTTTTTGCACCCGCGTGGCACGGTCTTTGCGCCGGTCTTCATAGGCACGCAGGCCCGTCGGGATGTCGTCAGCTTTTTCCAAAGCATCGGCCAGCACCCATCCGTCTTCCAGCCCCATCACCGCACCTTGCGCCAAAAACGGTAACATCGGATGGCAGGCATCGCCCAACAGCGCAACTTGTCCGTCAGACCATTTAGCCAAAACCGGATGGCTAAACAGACCCCACAGAAAAGTGTGGTCAACCGCAGCCAGCAGCGTTTCAACCGGCTGACACCAGCCTGAAAACGCGGCGCGCAGGTTGGCTGGATCATCAGGAATATTCCATCCCTCATCGGTCCAATCTTTACGTTCTTCCACGGCAACAAAGTTTATCATCGACCCGCCGCGTAAAGGATAGGCCACCAAATGACGGCCTTTGCCCATGAAAACCTGTGTTTCATTGCCAAACATGCCAGCGGGTAATTTGTCGGCCGACACCAGACCGCGCCATGCGACCTGTCCAGTAAATGTGGCCTCGTGCCCGTCAAACACTGCACTGCGGGTTTTTGAGCGCACCCCGTCGGCCGCAATCAAACAGTCAACCAACTGGCTTTCCTGTTCTTCAAATTCAATCAATGCCCCCGCGCCGTTGCGGGTAATATTGGCGACTTTGTGGTTGAATTTGATGTCTACGCCAGCATCCAGCGCGCCCTTGGCCAGCACCGACAACAGATCAGCCCGGTGAAATTGCCAATAAGGATTGCCAAAACGGCGCACCGCGTTTTGACCCAGTTCCATGCGGGTGACACTTGCGCCCCGATAGTCACGCAGCACAATTGCATCGGGGCAATTTGCCAGCTTAGCCGCCGCATCGTAAAGACCAAAAGATTTCAGAACAGCCACACCGTTAGGGCTGATTTGCAAGCCCGCACCAACCTCACCCAAAACCTTGGCCTGTTCAAAAAGCGTTACGGTTGCGCCCTTTTGCGCCAAGGCAATCGCCGCAGCCAAACCGCCAATTCCCGCGCCAATAATGGTGTATTTGGTATCTGTCATTTCAATACGTATCCAAGTTTTATGCCATTCTGCCTGATGTCTATCACCATGTCAGTGACATAGATCAACACCGAACTGTTGCAAAAATAGAATCGACCCATCGCAGCCGGCGGAATCATGAAAAAATTGAATATGGGCTTAGTCATTAATTCAAACGCTGGGATTGTCGGTGGTGGACTTGGCGGCAAATTACTGGGTTTGGTTGGCGGTGGCGCAATGCTCGCCATCGTTGCCGTGGTCAAAAAAATGATGGCTAAATAAAAGATAATACAATCAGCCCCGTCTAATTGACGGGGCTTTTTTTATCTGTCGCGATGCACTTTTTCTTTGCGCTCATGGCGCTCCTGCGCCTCAAGGCTCAAGGTCGCAATGGGTCGTGCATCAAGACGTTTCAGCGAAATCTGATTTCCAGTTTCGTCGCAATATCCGTAATTGCCGCTCTCTATTCGGCGCAAAGCCGCGTCGATTTTCGAAACCACTTTGCGTTCCCGATCTCTGGTGCGCAGCTCAAGCGCCCGGTCGGTTTCCTCTGAGGCACGATCAGCGATGTCAGGAATATTGCGCGTACCTTCCTGCATATTTTCGATGGTTTCGCGGCTGTCTTTCAGAATGCCGTTTTTCCAGTCTTGTAACTTGTTGCGAAAATAATCCAGCTGGCGTGCGTTCATAAATGGCTCGTCTTCAGCCGGTTTATAATCTGCATTCAAAATTGTTTCGGCTTTCATCTGAGACCCCAAGTAATACCAGAGCGTCCGTCTGTTCCGAGTTCGAAATCAAACCGTTAACAGCGCTCATCCCTCATTCTTGAGGGTCAGATACGCCCTATTTGAAGGAATGTCACTAGTTAGCTGTGCAATCTTGCATCAAATTTTCTTGCTGTTAATCTGCGCGCTTGAAACGAAGCAGTATGACAGGAAATTCGATGCGCTTTACCGGCACTAAAAACTATGTTGCGACTGATGATCTAAAGGTTGCGGTAAACGCTGCCATCACGTTGGAACGGCCCCTGCTGATCAAGGGTGAACCCGGCACAGGTAAAACCGAACTGGCACGACAAGTGGCCGAGGCACTGGATATTCCGATGCTGGAATGGAACATCAAATCGACCACCAAAGCCCAGCAAGGCCTGTATGAATACGACGCGGTCAGCCGTCTGCGTGACAGTCAACTGGGCGAGGAACGGGTGCACGATGTGGCCAATTACATCAAACCCGGCAAGCTATGGCAGGCTTTTGATTCTGAGGATCGGATGCTGTTGCTGATCGACGAAATCGACAAAGCCGACATCGAATTTCCGAATGATCTGTTGCAGGAACTCGATAAGATGGAGTTCTATGTTTACGAGACAGGCAAAACCATCCGCGCTAAAAAACGGCCCATTGTGATCATCACATCGAATAACGAGAAAGAACTGCCTGACGCGTTTCTGCGCCGTTGTTTTTTCCACTATATCCGGTTTCCTGATCCTGAAACCATGCAGCAAATCATCCACGTGCATTTCCCCGACATCAAAAACAGCCTGCTAGAGGCCGCCCTGACCCAGTTTTATGAACTGCGCGACACCCCGGGTTTGAAGAAAAAACCGTCAACCAGCGAAGTGCTGGATTGGTTAAAGCTGCTATTGGCCGAAGATCTTGACGCCAGTGATCTGCGCCGCGACGGCAAAGATGCCCTGCCCAAACTGCACGGTGCATTGCTGAAAAACGAGCAAGACGTGCATCTGTTTGAACGGTTGGCATTTTTAGCGCGGGGGCGGCAATGACCCTGATTATCCGACCTTTGGTCAGCGCTGACGAAGCCATGTGGCGGCAGCTTTGGTGCGGCTATCTGGACTATTACGAGACCGAACTTTCGGATGAAATCTATGTCTCGGCGTTCAGTCGAATGCTGTCCGACGACCACCCAGAATACCACGGGTTGGTGGCAGAACTGGACGGAAAACTGGTTGGGTTGACCCATTACATTTTCCACACCCACGGCTGGCAATTGGCAGATGTCTGCTATTTGCAAGACCTGTACGCCGACCCAACTGTGCGCGGCAAAGGCATCGGCCGCGCATTGATCGAGGGCGTTTACGCGGCCGCTGACGTTGCGGGCTGTCCAAGTGTTTACTGGATGACTCAGGACTTTAATAAAACCGCACGGGTGTTATATGATCGTATCGGGCAATTAACGCCCTTCATTAAGTATAGTCGGTAACATGCTGAAAAAACTTTGTTTTATACTACTACTATCGGGTTGTGACTTACCTCAACCAAGCTCCATTCAACCCAGTTTTGGCGTTTCACGGGCTAACACGGCCTTGGCCCAAGATTTTATGGATTTGGTTTTCAGAACTGAAACCGGCCAAACCATTCCCGGATTATTGAAATACCAAGGGCCGATCCGCGTCTCGCTTAGCCCTGCACTATCGGCCTATCGCGGCGACCTTAACGGTGTGTTGCAAACCATCCGCACCGGCGCGGGCATTGATATTGCAACGGGCAGTAACGCCCAAATTCATATACGGCAAGTCCCTGCCGCTGCGATGGAACGTGCCTTTCCAACGGCGGCCTGTGTGGTTGCTTCTGGGGTGTCCAGTTGGGCGGCGTTTCGGCGCGGCGAGAACCAACGTTGGTCGCGCCAAATGCATTTGCAAAAGGCGGCCATTTTCATTCCGGATAACGCCCCGCCCTATATTGTGCGCGCTTGTTTGAACGAGGAAATTGCCCAAGCACTTGGCCCCGTCAACGACCTGTACCGCATTGCGGATTCGGTGTTTAACGACGACAATGTGCATAACCGCCTGACCCGTTTTGATTTGCTGATGCTGCGCTTGCTGTACAGTACTGAACTAACGGCAGGTGCTTCCGCGGCGCAAGTCTCGGCACAGCTTCCTGCACTACTTGATACGCTTAATCCCGCTGGGCGCATTAACGGCGGCGCTGCCCGTTCTGACAATAGCTGGAAAGCAGTGATCGAAACCGCCATGACGGGCAGTAACCCGCGCGGCAACCGTATTGCCGCCGCACAACGGGCCACCTCAATGGCGCGCGGCTTTGGCGATCATCGTTTGGTGCACTCCTTGCTGGTTTATGGTCGCCTGAATTTGCGCAATGCGCCCGAACGCGCGGCTCCTGCGTTTCAGGAAGCATACACCCTGTCGCTTAACCAGCTTGGCCCGAATAACCTTCGCACCGCGCTGACGGCCATGCATATCGCCGCCGTGGCATTGGCAGCACGTCAATATGACGATGTCATTACCCTGACCACCACCGCCCTTTCCGTTGCAAAAGCCCATCAAGACCCAGTGTTGGAGTCGGGCATTCAAGGCCTGCGCGCGCTGGCATTTCGAGGGCTAGGGCAAGATCGACAAGCGGCGTCGGCACGTCTCGACAGTTTGGCGCAAGCACGATATGCCTTTGGCGCAGATGCGGCACGGGTCGCGGCTGCGCAGGCAGAACTCGCCGGGTTAATTCCGGCAGGACAATAAAGGGTTAACAATGATCTATCCGATAGTATTCTTGATTGGCGGCGCACTGGGCTGGTTTCGCGCGGCGAAACGCGGCGGTCAACTGGCCGATAAGCTCCAATACGGTGCGGTTTTTGGCATTATGTTTATGATTGTAACGCTGTTCGCGGTGATCATCGCCGGAATGTTCGGGCTGATCTAAACGATGTTTCTGCGTTTCTTCAACAACCTCAGAGACGCCAAAATTCCGGTCAGCCTGCGCGAATTCCTGTCATTCCTTGAGGCGATGCAGTCTGGCGTGGTCATGTATGACGTGGACGGATTTTATTATCTGGCCCGTATTACCATGGTTAAAGATGAGCGATACCTTGATCGGTTCGATCAAGTTTTTTCAAGCACGTTCAAAGGTTTAGAAAATGCCTCGCTGGCTGATCTGGTTGATCAGGCCGACATTCCCGAAGACTGGATTCGGAGGCTGGCGGAACTGCACATCAGCGCTGAGGAGCGCGAAAAGATCAACGCCTTGGGCGGCTTTGAAAAGCTGATGGAAACCCTGAAAGAACGGTTGAAAGAACAAGAAAAACGTCACCAAGGTGGCAGTAAATGGATCGGCACTGCCGGAACCTCACCGTTTGGGGCACATGGGTATAACCCCGAAGGCGTGCGGATCGGCCAAGACAAATCTCGCCACCAACGGGCCGTCAAGGTTTGGGATAAACGCGAGTTTCGCAATCTGGACGACAGCATTGAACTTGGCACCCGCAACATCAAAATGGCTCTGAAACGCTTGCGCCGCTGGGCACGATCTGGTGCTGAGGATGAACTGGATTTGGACGGCACCATCCAAGCCACCGCCGAGCATGGTTATTTGGATGTGCAAATGCGCCCCGAACGCCGTAACGCCATAAAAGTACTGCTTTTTCTGGATGTTGGCGGCTCAATGGACACTCACATAAAGCTGGTCGAAGAACTGTTTTCGGCGGCCAGCACCGAATTCAAACATCTCGAGTACTATTACTTCCATAATTGCCTGTATGAGGGCGTGTGGCGTGACAACGCACGCCGCTGGGGCCAGCAAACCCCCACATGGGAGGTGTTGAACACCTACGGTTCTGATTACAAATGCATTTTTGTGGGCGACGCAGCGATGTCGCCATACGAGGTTGCCTATGTCGGCGGCGCAAATGAGCATTACAACCAAGAAACCGGTGAAACATGGTTGCAACGGGCGCGCACGCAGTGGCCTGACCATATCTGGATCAACCCCGTGCCTAAGGCCCAATGGCAATACACCCATTCCACCAAGATGATCAGCGACATTTTTGAGAACCGCATGCACCCGATGACCCTGCAAGGGATTGAGGCGGGAATGAAAGAATTGGGGCGATAATCATGACAGCCAAACCATTTAATACGCAACCCATTCTGGAAAATCGATATTTGTGTCTGCGCCCTCTTGCGGAAACAGATTTTGACCAGCTTTTCGCCACCGCGAAAGACCCTCAAACATGGGCTGGTCACCCGGTAAGCGATCGGTTCAAACCTGATGTTTTCCGGAAATATTTCGACTTTCTGCTTGAAACCGGCTCTGCCCTGATCATCATTGATCGCGCCGAAAACCGTGTTATCGGCTGTTCAAGATACTATATTGCACCCGATCTACCGGACGGTATTTCAATAAGATTTACGTTTTTGCATCACGATAATTGGGGTGGTCAAACCAATTTTCAGCTTAAAAAACTGATGCTGACCCACGCGTTCAAAACATATGACACCGTCTGGTTTCATATTGACCCAACGAATATCCGCTCACAAAAAGCGACGGCAAAACTTGGTGCGAAACCGGTTTACGATGCCGACCTGGATTTGGCTGGCGCGCCTGCGTCATGGAAATGCTATTCTTTGGCGCAATCCGATTGGAAGGCCAGTGCGCGCAAAATTGAGCAAGAATCATGAGCACCGCGCCAATCGTTCACATTGATCTAGCTGCATTCTGGGCTGACCCCTATCCAACCCTCAAGAAAATGCGGCGTGAAACACCGATTGCATTTGTGCCCGAATTAAACCGGACCTTACTGACGCGGCGTGATGATATCATTAAGGCTGAACCTGATTTTGCCATTTTTTCCTCGCAACAACCCGAGGGTCTGATGGTCAAACTGATGGGTGAAAACCTGATGCGCAAAGATGGCGAAGCGCATGCGGTGGAACGCAAAGCGATTTTCCCAACCGTATCGCCCCGCACGGTGCGTGACCATTGGACCGCGCAATTCAAGACCTCGGCTACCGAAATTCTTGACGAGCTAGGCACATCCGGCGACGGCGACTTGTTCACCGGTTTTGCCACTCGACTGTCGGGCGAAGCCTTGCGCAGCCTTACGGGTCTGACCGCCCTTAGCTGGCAGGACATCGACCAAGCCTCGCAAGCGATGATTGACGGGGTGTCAAATTATGCAGGCGATCCCACAGTGGAGGCCAGATGCCGTATTGCCACGACCAGAATCGACACAGCAATCACCGCTGCAATTCCGAATGCCTGCGCCAATCCCGGCCTTGATTTACTAAGCATTATGCTGGGGGCAGATCTGCCTAAACCCAGCATTCACGCCAATATCAAGCTGGCGATCAGCGGCGGGCAGAATGAGCCGCGCGACGTGATCGCGGGCATTATCTGGGCATTGCTGACCCATCCTGACCAGTTAAAACTGGTGCTGAACGGGCAAATCACATGGCTGCAAGTGTTTGAGGAATTCGTGCGCTGGCTGGCCCCGATTGGCATGTCGCCGCGCCGCGTTGCCCAAGATTCCACCTTGTTTGGTGTCGATTTCAAGATTGGCGACGACGTGTTTTTCATGTTCGGGTCAGCCAATCATGACGAGGATTATTTCGATAACCCCGAACAGTTTGACATCACCCGCAACGCCGGAAAACACATCGCCTTTGGCGCGGGCCCGCATTTCTGCGCTGGCGCATGGGCGTCAAAAGCGTTGATTGCAGGCGTGGCTTTGCCTATGATTTTCGAGCGCCTCAAAAATCTGCGCCTGACCGGTGACGTGCGCGTCGGGGGCTGGGCTTTTCGAGGCGTCCTGAATCTTCCTTGCGCTTGGGGGCAGCTATGAAATCAAAATTCATCCACCTGTGGCATGAACATCGGGTGTTGCTGATCGCCTTTCTGGCCGCCGGCCTGTTCACAGCCCTAAGCCTGATTCGGGCAATTGTCGCCACCATTTATATCGCCGGTCATCACGACCAGCCGATTGAACCGTGGATGCCTATCGGGTTTATTGCCAAAGTCTATCACGTTGATCCGGATATCCTGTCGGAAGCGGCCGGTATCCCCCTTGATCGCGCTGGCCACCGCAGGCTTGAGCGGATATCACGCGACACCGGCATCCCTTATGACCAATTGGTCATGCAGCTGATGGATGTCATTCGCGATAGCCGCCGAGGCCCTGGTAAATGACCGACATCCTGATGCAGATGATCTCGGATTACGGGCTGCTTGTGTTGTCTGCATCCATCGTTTTGGCCTGCATGGCAGTGCCATTGCCCAGCCCCATATCCACCAAAATAGGAATTT
>JAESRG010000018.1 GCA_016764785.1 Paracoccaceae bacterium | reverse complement strand
GCGGTTTTTTCAACCGGCGACCACATCACGGGTTTTGACCCGCGATACAGCGAACCGTTCATCACGAACTTCATGAATTCCTCAGCAATTACGGCCTCAGAATTAAAATCCATGGTCAGATATGGGTCGTCCCATTTGCCCTGAACGCCCAAACGTTTGAATTCCTCGCGCTGGATATCCACCCAGCCTTGCGCAAATTTGCGGCACTCGGCCCGCAGCTCGTTGATCGGCACGTCGTCTTTATTTTTGCCTTTAGCGCGGTATTGTTCCTCAATCTTCCATTCAATCGGCAGGCCGTGGCAATCCCAGCCCGGCACATAGCGCGCGTCTTTGCCCATCATTTGCTGGGACCGCACAACCATGTCTTTCAGGATTTTATTCAGCGCGTGGCCAATATGCAAATGGCCGTTCGCATAGGGCGGTCCATCATGCAGAATGAACGATTCACGGCCTTCTTTAGCGCGCAGCCGCTCATAAAGGTCCATTTTGGCCCATTTGGCCAGCCATTCAGGCTCCCGCTTGGGTAAGCCCGCGCGCATCGGAAAGTCAGTTTTTGGCAGGTTCAGCGTTGATTTATATTCGGGTGTTTCGGCACACATTTTGCGGCTCCGTCAAGTCATGTAAGGGGTGGGGTCGGTGTGCAAAAGCCAAACACCTTGTCCCGGCGTCTCTTATGCGAGAGCCGGGCAGCTAATTCGTATGGCGATGCCGAATACTATCCACATACCGCGCGTTATAAACAGACAGCGGCGCGGCGTCCAGCCCAACTTGTGCTGGATATTACACGGTAAAGGCGTATTGAAACAGTATGGAAAAAAGGTTGGACATCGGTATCGTAGGCTGTGGCATTGGCGGGCTGGCTTTGGCTGCGTTGCTCGGGCAGCGCGGGCATCAAGTTACGATCTTTGACAAATTCGACGCACCAACGGCCGTTGGGTCCGGTCTAGTGATTCAACCTGTTGGGTTGGATGTTTTGCGCGCCGTTGGTGCCGCTGAATACGCGCTGGAGAAGGGTCAAAAGCTAACCCACATGCTGGGGCATGAGACCAAAAGCAAGCAGACGGTTTTACAGGTTTCATATGGCAAAAGGTTCGGCTTGGCGATCCATCGGGCCAGCCTGTTTGAGTCGCTGTTCAGGGTCGCGGTTGACGCAGGTTGCGTAATGCGGACCTCAGCTGATGTGTCTGGTACGGAGCTGTCAGGTGATAAACGGCTGGTGATATTAAACGAAAAATCTGAGGCTTTTGATCTGGTGGTTGATGCCAGTGGTGCCGGGTCCGTGCTAACGCCGATGCCGCGCAAACCGCTGTCATTTGGCGCATTATGGGCAACAGTTGACTGGCCCGAAGGCACTGACCTGCCAGTTTATCAGCTAAGCCAGTGTTATAAGGGTGCGGCCCATATGGTTGGCGTGCTGCCGATTGGGTGCCTGCCGGATGACAACACCAATAAAGCGGCGATTTTTTGGTCACTGCCACAAAACGCTTATGCCGATTGGCAGGCGCAACCGATTGCAACGTGGAAAGCGCAGGCCGCCGATTTATGGCCGAAATTCGCGCCGTTTCTGGACCAAATCAATACGCATGATGACCTGACAATGGCATTTTATCACCACGGAACGTTGAAAACCCCACACACTGAACGGCTGGCCTTTATCGGTGACGCCGCCCATTGCGCCAGCCCGCAGCTCGGGCAAGGGGCCAATATGGCGTTGTTGGATGCGCTGGCTCTGGCCGATATGCTTGAGCGGTTTCCGCTGGAAAAGGCCCTGCCCGCTTATGCAAAATCCCGCCGCCGTCATGTGTGGGTGTACCAATGGATCAGCCGGCTGTTCACGCCTGTGTATCAATCCAACAGTAAAATCTTACCCTGGCTGCGTAACTGGTTATTTGCCCCGCTGATGCGGGTGCCACCGATTCCGTGGATCCTGAAAACTCTGGTGAGCGGCAACATCGTCGCAGCAATCAAACGAGGCCCAAAATGAGCATCCCCCCACGATTTCCAATCACAGCCGAGCAGATCAATACGGTCGTCGCCGCATTCTATCACCAAATCCGTCAGCATCCTGTGCTGGGGCCCGTGTTTTTCGAAACCGTTCCGGATGAACGGGAAATATGGGAAGAACACGAGGAAAAAATCGCCCGGTTCTGGCGCAATGCCATTCTGTTTGAGCGCAGCTATGACGGCAACCCACAGCGGGTTCACAGCCAGCGCCCCGCCGTCAAACCCGAACATTTCGCCCTGTGGCTCGACCTGTTTGATGAAACGTTGAAAACGGCGCTGCCGGACGACTTGGCAACCAGTTGGTCAGCATTGGCACACCGAATCGGCGCAGGGCTACGCATGGGCGTTGTCCAGTCACAACAACGCGCAGGGGCGGTGCCTAACCTGTTGGGTTAGGCCGCCGCTAGCTCGGCCATGCCGAATTTACCCTCTACTGCGTCCAAAAGCGCAGGGCCTGTTACTTCGTGCAGACGGTTTGCAAAAGCCAAACGCCAGTCTTCATCCTCTTTTTGCAGCAGCTCGGCCACGGCAATATCGGGCGTCCACGCGTCGCAGGATGTCAGATAGACGGTGTTGCCGTTATCGGCGTTTTTTGCGGTAATTACTTTATGCGTAGCCATTGCGGCCTCCAGTCAGGTATTTGCTATTTCTGACTTAATATTAGGATATTATTCCGGTATTCTTCAAGATCAGGTGAAAATTAAGGACAATACTGCACAAAATCTCAATTTATTAGAAAAATTTCACCGAATAGCGGGCTACTTAGAAAACCCCAGTTACCCAAAGGCTTGAATCCGGAATTACCATCTTTTCAACCTCTGCCCCAGAACCGGAACATTTCGCATAGGAGGGGATCAACTCCCCAAGGGGCGTTGATTGGTAACCTCGAAAAACAACTAATCACGTTCGAAAACAGTACTTTCATAGCCCGTAATGCATCACAAAAGCAGTATCACTACTTTCCGCTACTTCGAGGCAAAGGCTTGCTAACAAATCAAAATCTTCAATAATGTTGCCTCGATCAAAGACAAGTTTTTCATACCAACCCGCCGTATTACTATCTCCTTCGATATGGCGAAAACCTCCAGTCAACCGTAATTTGGACGGGGATTGTTTGAAAAGGCTCGACCATGCTTTAGAAATTTCGAATAGATTTCTTGCACCGCTACTTTTCAGGACCGTGACGCCGGTTAAGAAAAGTCCAGTATGCGGTGCCATCCGTATGGCTGGATTGAAGGACACAACCCAATTGATGCTATCATGAATGTAGGCGAAAACATCATCATGCAGCGAAACATCTGCGGTCCTATTGCCGTAAACTCGGTAGTCGTATGTCGGGTTTTCCGAAATATCGCCTATGAAAAATGTATGGTTCATGTTTTCCCGAACATCCCCACCAGTGCCGCCTTGATAATCCCGCTAACCCGCGGTTTTTTCAGGGCGACAAAAGGCATGGGGCGGCAGACTTCCATAGCGGCGATGCCGACGCGGGCAGTCAGGGCGCCGTTGATAATGCCCTCGCCAAAGCGGCGCGAGATTTTCGACAAAGCACCACCACCCGCGACTGATCCGATCAGATCGTCGCCAATGGCCACTGCGCCGGTGGCGACAAGGTGGGTGGCAATGGCCCGCAGCAGTTTCCACGACCCCAGCATCCCGGCGCGGCCGCCGTAAATGCCCGCAATACGGCGTACCATCGACACATTGCTGGTCAGGGCGATGGCGACATCCGCCAAGGCCATCGGGATGATGGCGGTGGCGGCAGCAACTTGACGGCTGGCGACCTCTACCTCGGCGCGGGCTTGGGTATCTAGCACCTGCATCAATTCACGTTCAGCCATGTCGAGCAGGGCGTCAGCATCCAGAATGTCGGCCTCGGTTTCCTTGACGGCTTGCCGTGCCCAGCGCAGTTCTTCGCGGCCCGCGTATAACGCATCTAGGCCGTGCAAGGTTTTTAGCGCTTGACTGCGTTCGCCCGAGGATCGCGCAGATTTTGCCTGCTCCCGAAACCCGTCAAGTCGACGCATACGGGCAAATCCGGCAAGTTCGCGCAGCAGGACAATTAGTAAAACAAATAGCACAACCGACATCAGCCCCAGCGCAATCTGGCCCAAAATCACGTTTCGCGCCAGCAACTGCTCAACAAAATCCCATGCGGCAAGTGACATCATAATGCCAAGCAAGCCTGTGATCGCTAGCCAAAATACCCGCGATAGCCAGCTGCGGGGGCGTGCGGCGATGGCCGTGACCCGTTGCATAGCCTGCCCTGTTGGCATGTCAAATTCAGGAATTGGTGCAGCGTCACTTGGCGATTCTACACTGTCGAGCTGTGAGGCATTCAGCAATACTGGTCCGCGTCGTTCAATCATTTTGAAACCTCTTTTTGCCAAAAATACCGGATATCCGGTAGGCCTTCCTCGTTGCGATCGCCATTGCTGCGCTCGGCCTCAGTAAAGCCTTCACGTTCGTAAAATCGCCGCGCTGCGGTATTTTTTTGGAACGTCCACAGGCTGAACCCAAGCGGATTGGCGAATTTGCACCGGTTCAGCAGCACCACGCCAACACCCTGATTTTGACAGTGTGACGCAATGTACAGAAAATTCAGGATATCGCCTTCCATGCAGGAAAAACCGACTAGATCATCGGCGCGGTGGGCAACGGTAAAAATGTTGTTTTGAATTTCTTCCGCCACGGCCTCAGTCGAGGCGCTTTGCGCGTCTTTGCCTGCAAACCAATCGGTTTCAGCAATCCATTCTTGCAGAATGTTCGAGCAGGCGTGCGCATCCGTGACTTTTGCTTGGCGGATCAATAAATCAACGGTCATAGCTTGTCGCCGATCAGAAATTCAGCGGCTTTATCCAGCCGGATATGCGGTAGGCCGTCGCCGCGTTTGCGGGTCAGAACTGGCGGCGCAAATTCTGTTAGGTTGAAATCCTCAGATACCCATTCAGATGCGCCTTGCCGCGCGGGGGTCAGCAGATGGGCGGGATCATCCGGCAGATCACCAAGATGCATGGCAATTTCATTTCCGTCTGCGCTTATGCCACGCACACAATCTAGATCACTGCCATTGTGGTTCACCCGTTGCTCAACCGTGGCCCTAAGCGAAGCAATCGCCATGGCTTGCGTTGTGGCACCGCGAAAATCGGCACGGTCTTTGGCGTCGCGCAGCAAGGCTTCAAGAAAAGCTGTAAGCTGCGGGTGCTGACTGTGGTGCAGGTGGTCTGCTTTGGTGGCTGCAAACAAGATTTTTTCGACCTTTTTACCCATGATGCCAGACAGCCAATGGTTTTTGCCCGGGCGAAAACACGTCAACACATCAGCCATCGCGCCGCGCAAATCCTCAACGGCTTGCGGGCCTGCATTGATAGCACCCAGCGCATCAACCAGCACAACCTGACGGTCAATTTTGGAAAAATGATCGCGAAAAAACGGTTTTACGACTTTTTTCTTGTATGCCTCAAAACGGCGTTCAAATTCCACATAGAGCATCCCGTTGCGGGGGCGATCTGGCTTGGGTAACGGCGCGAAAGTTAAGGCCGGAGAGCCTTGCAAATCACCGGGCAGCAGAAAACGCCCCGGTGCAAAGGCTGAAAAACCAGCGGCGCGGCTTTTGGCAAGATATTCGGTAAAACCCTTGGCCAAATCTTGGGCTAGTGGTTCATCGTGGGGCTGGGTTGGGTCGCAGCCCTCAAGCTGGGCAAGCCAGCCCTCGGCCTGCGATGCTCGCGCGGGCGAGCGGGCTTGCTGCACCGTTTTTTCGGACCAGCTGGCGTAGGATTGGCTGAGCAAAGGCAGATCGAGCAGCCATTCGCCGGGGTAATCTATGATATCAATATGCACGGTTTTCGCGCCGCGCATACTGGCCAGCATACCGGCAGGGCGCAACCGAAGCGACAGACGCAGCTGGCTGATCGAACGGGTAGATGACGGCCATGTCGGCGATTTTCCGGTCAACGAAGCCAAGTGGGTTTCATAGTCGAATCGCGGTACGGTGTCGTCGGGCTGAGGTTGCAAAAATGCGGCCATCACCCGACCCTCTGCGGCGGCTTGAAGCTGTGGCATGCGGCCTCTATCCAGCAGGTTCGCGACCAAAGATGTGATAAACACGGTTTTGCCAGCCCCGGAAAGGCCAGTGACGCCCAACCGCACCACGGGTTCCATCATCTCGCGGGCCGAGGCCTGCGTATCATCGATCACCCGTGCAATCTGGTCGGCAATATTGGCTATGCCCAATTGAACCTCTTTCGGGGCCCATCGCCCCATTATTTTGATTTCAAATATAAGTGCTTAAATGCGCGACACAAGTCCGATATGAAATCGTAAGAATGGCGCCTAACACTTGCTGTTCCCTAAAAACGCTGTAATTCTGCGTAAATATCAGTGAGGGAGCCGCCAAATGCCAAAAACCGTTAGTTCAGCGTATGATATGATCTCAACCATGACACCGGTTGCACGATCTGGCGATTATGTTTTCATCTCAACCAAAGACCCAGCCCTGATTGCTTTACTTGCGTCCCAGTCTGTTGCGACCTGTGCCGAAGACGAAGGCGTGTCGATGCTTATTTCCGTCGCATTAGCAGAAAAATCAAATCTTAACGTCGATCAACCCATGCGTTGGATAACGCTTAATGTCTATTCCGCATTGGAAGGCGTCGGGCTTACGGCTGCTGTGTCAGCTGCGCTTGCTGACAGCTCTATTCCTTGCAACATGATTGCGGCTTTCCACCACGACCATGTTTTTGTGCCAGCTAAAATGCAAGAACAGGCAATGGACGTTTTAATCTCGTTGCAGGAAAACGCCGCCGCACACAAATACTAGCATTTTTCAGATTGATCAGCTACTTGCCAATAAACCTATAGGAAAAGCTGCTTTGCCCCGTTACGCCCTCAAAATCGAATATTCCGGTGAGCCCTTTAAAGGCTGGCAACGTCAACCAACCCTGCCCACGGTTCAGGGTGCGATTGAGGATGCGCTCAGAAATTTGCAGCCCGATCACGAGGGCATTCAGGGCGCTGGGCGCACCGATACCGGGGTGCATGCCACCGGTCAGGTTGCCCATATTGATATGGATGAGGTCTGGGACCCGTTTCGCCTGTCAGAAGCGTTAAACTTTCATTTACGATTTAAGCCGGTGTCAATTCTGGCGGCAGCAAATGTGCCAGATGATTTTCACGCACGCTTTGGGGCCGAGGAACGGCGTTATACGTTTCGGCTGTTTTGCCGGCGTGCGCCGCTAACTTTTGCCAAGGGCACGATGTGGCAAATCAAGCATCATCTGGATGTACGGGCCATGCGCGAAGCGGCGCATTATCTAATTGGTAAACATGATTTCACCACGTTCCGGTCGTCGATTTGTCAGGCAGCCAGTCCGATTAAAACGCTGAACGAACTGCGGATTGAGACATCAGCCCATTCAGGGGGCACAGAAATTCGGTTTCATATTCGCGCCCGCAGTTTTCTGCATAACCAAGTGCGCAGTTTTGTTGGCACGCTTGAACGGGTCGGGTCGGGTGCGTGGACACCCGAGGATGTTCTGAAAGCGCTGGAGGCAAGGGATCGCACGGCCTGTGGGCCGGTATGCCCACCGCAGGGGCTCTATCTGGCTGATGTGCGTTATCCGATTGATCCATTTAATAAAATGCACCTGCCGTTGGAGCCGATCAAGCATCTGGCTTCCGGTATTGGCGCAACAATGCTTGAGCAAATGCCGCTGCCTTTGCTGGTGATTACCCGCAAAGGGCGGGTGGCGCATGCCAACCAGTCGGCGTTTGACCTGCTGCCAAATCTGCGGATGCGGCAACATTTTTCCGGCATTTTTGATTCAGAAGCCTTTATCGGAGCGGTCAACGAGGCCATTGAATATGGTAAAACCGGCAAGATTAAATTTCGCACCACCAGCAGCGGGGAACGGCATTTCAACGCCCATATCGGCCTGCTGCCAGCGGGCAGTGAATTTGGCAAAACCATTCGGGTGATTGTCGCGATTGAGGAACGCACGCTGGTGCGCAAAGCCGAACAGATGCGCAGCGATTTTATCGCGAATGTTAGCCACGAACTGCGCACGCCGTTGGCCTCAATTCTTGGGTATGTGGAAACCCTGCAAGGCCACGCCAAAGACGACCCCGTCGCGCGTGAGATGTTCCTGAAAACCATGGCCCAACAGGCTGGCCGGATGCAAAACTTGGTAAATGACCTGATGTCGTTGAACCGGATTGAGCAGAATGAACATAAAACCCCGCGCGAAATCTGTTCGCTAAACGCGCTGGTCGCTGAGGCCGTGACCATCGTGCAGCCCTCACGCGAAAAATACGGGGCTGAACTGGAAATTGATCTCACGCCCGATATGCCCGCCATTGCGGGTGATCGCGACCAGCTTATTCAAGTGTTGGTCAACCTGATCGAAAACGCGATGAAATATGCTGATGCCGGTAAAACCTCACGGGTGATTACCGCAGCTGCCTCCAAGGATTTCCCCGGAATGGTGGGAATCACCATTCAAGACGAGGGGCCAGGCATCGCGGCCGAACACATCCCCCGCCTGACTGAGCGGTTTTACCGCGTGAGCGTTGCCAAAAGTCGGGAAAAAGGCGGTACTGGGTTGGGCTTAGCAATTGTTAAGCACATCATGAACCGCCACGAGGGTACGTTGGCAATCGAATCACAGGTGGGAATCGGTAGCGCGTTCACCATCTGGATTCCGGTGCTTCAACAAGGGCTTGGTCCGGTCATCCGAAAGCTTAACAAGCGTTAACAAGGGCTTGTACTGTCATTTAACTGTCACGCAACTGCAATATAAGGGTCTTCGAATCGACATAGATATGGGCTTATCCGCCGTGATCTGCGTCGGGTATTTTGAAAACAGTTATCGGAGAATCCCCGTGAAACTATCCCATATTGTAACTGCATCCATGGTTGCTGCACTGGCTGCAACCACCGCATATGCCCGCGACGAGATCCGCATTGTTGGATCATCCACTGTATTTCCATTCTCGACAGCTGTTGCCGAACAGTTTGGCCGCATCACTGATTTCCCGACACCGATTGTTGAATCAACCGGTTCTGGCGGTGGCATGAAATTGTTTTGTGCTGGCATCGGCGAAGAGCATCCAGACATCACCAACGCCTCACGCCGCATGAAACATAAAGAATTTGTTCTGTGCCAAGAAAACGGCGTTACAGACATCGTTGAATCAGTTGTTGGTTATGACGGCATCGTTATTTCGAACGCCATTGAAGGCCCTACATTTGAAGTGACCCGCGAACAGCTGACCATCGCGCTGGCCGCCAACGGCCCACTGCCAATGATGTGGAGCGACATCGACCCATCCCTACCAATGATCGCGATTGAGGTTCTTGGGCCTCCGCCATCATCTGGTACACGCGATGCATTTGAAGAACTGGTTCTTCATGAGGGCTGCGAAACCACTGATCTGGTTGAATGCGAAGGCATTACGATCCGCGAAGACGGCGTATGGGTTGATTCAGGCGAAAACGACAACTTGATCGTTTCCAAACTGGAAGCAAACCCGAATGCGATTGGCATCTTTGGTTATTCGTTCCTCGACCAGAACTCTGACGTGATCAAAGGTCTGAATGTGGACGGTGTTGAACCAACTTTTGAGAACATCGCAGACGGCGAATACACCGTGTCGCGCTCGCTGTATTTCTATATCAAAGTTGCGCATATCGACATCGTTCCCGGCATTCAGGAATACGCAGCGGAATTTGTTTCCGAGGATGCGGCTGGCGAAGATGGTTACCTTGGCGACAAGGGTTTGATCCCGCTTCCCGAAGGCATGTTCGAAGAAAACGCTGCGGCCGTAACTGGCCTGAGCCTGATGACAGGCCATGAGTGGGACTAGTCCTGCACCTAACAATTCGGGGGGCATTTAGGTGCCCCCTAACCCTCAAAGTTGACGTCGGAGACCATAAGTGACCTTCTTAACCGCTTTATCAATTGTTGCTCTGGCAGTGTTGTTTTACAATTTTTCCCGTATTCGCGCGATTAGCGCCGCGAATGGCGTGCAGGCAAACCTGCACTCACGTCCGTCATATCATGGGCTATACAGTTTTTTATGGGTATTTCTGGTTGGTGTGACCGCGTTGATTATTGGCAGTATCCTAACACCGCACCCGATGGTTTTATTTGGCGTGGTGGCCGGACTTTCTGCTGCGGTTGGCATCTGGACAACACGCGGCATTACCGCTGAAACCCGCGCGCGCAACAAAGCTGAACGCATCGTCACCGGCATTTTGTGGGCTTGCGCGGGCGTTGCTGTTTTGACAACCATCGGCATTATACTGTCGCTGGTTTTTGAAACTTACAATTTCTTTGAAAGCTTGGGCTGGCGCGTCGACAAGTTTTTGTTTGGCACCCGCTGGTCGCCCCTTTCGGGCCTGCAAGACGGGGTAATGGACCCGGATCGGGTTGGCATTTTACCGCTGATGGTCGGCACCTTGATGATTACCGCCATCGCGATGATTATCGCCGCGCCAATCGGGCTGCTGGCCGCGATTTACCTGTCGGAATTTGCCAGTCAGCGGGTGCGCGGCTGGGTTAAACCAATGCTGGAAGTTTTGGCCGGTATTCCCACCGTGGTTTACGGGTTTTTTGCCGCCATCACTGTCGCGCCACTGCTGCGCGAAACCGGCGATTTATTTGGGCTGAAAATTGCCTCAGAAAGTGCGTTGGCTGCAGGGATCGTGATCGGGATAATGATTATCCCGTCGATCTCGTCGTTGGCAGATGACGTGATCAATTCTGTGCCGCAAAGCCTGCGCGATGGGTCGCTTGCTTTGGGGGCCACCAAGGCTGAAACCATTCGCCAAGTGGTTATTCCGGCGGCGTTGCCGGGGATATTCTCGGCGATGTTGCTGGGCGTTTCACGGGCCATTGGCGAAACAATGATTGTGGTGATGGCCGCTGGACAGGGGGCCAACCTAACAGCCAACCCGTTTGAGGCCGTAACCACAATTACCGTGCAAATTGTAATGTTGATCACGGGGGATACCGACGCGTCTACTGCCGCGGGTCCGGCGTTCTCGTTAGCGTTCACGTTGTTCTGCGTGACACTTGTTTTAAATATCGTGGCAATGCGTGTGGTGCGTAAATACCGCGAAGCGTATGATTAGGGGCTGGCTATGATTAGTATGACAGAACTGTCGAAAAAGCATGTCTCGCCTGAGTCTGCTGCACGACTGAAAAAACGTAAATCTGCACAGAAACGCCTGCAAATGCTGGGCATCATGGCGATTACGATCTCAGGGTTGGCCCTTGTGACGTTGCTATGGTCGGTATTTGGCAAAGCCACCGGCGCAATCACCGAAAGCTATATCGAAATGACGATAGAGCTGGATGCAGATGAAATCGACCGCGACAATATCCGCGCCGCTAATTTCAGCGGTATGGCCAAAAGCATGTTGAAAGACAGCTTTCCGTATGTGTCGGGCCGCACGCCGCGCCGTCAGATGTATGACCTTATCAGCGTTGGTGCCGCGTTTGAGCTGCGCGACATGGTGATGGAAAATCCGTCACTGGTCGGGCAGACCATTACGTTTGAATTTCTAGCGTCGGACATTGCCGACCTTTACCTGAAGCATTCGTATGGCCAGATCGAAGCCGCCCCACATACTGGTGACATTTCGCTGGTGACCGAGGGCAAAGTTACCACGATCCAATCATCAGCCCCTGACTTTGCACCACTGCTGGTCAGTGTCCGCGCCGGGCTGCACGCCAAGGCCGAAGGGCTGCGAACGCAAGCCCAAATGCAGGAAAACGGGCGGGTTGTGTTCGACCAACGTGCCGCTGATGGCGAAGACGTTGAGGTCAATCTGGCCGAGGCCATAAGACGTGGCGCAGCCCGTGACCAGTTCTATGCGCAAGCTGATGAGCTGGATGCCCTTGCCGCGCAACAAGGCGCGGTGTTTGATCTCGATAGCCGTACCGCATCGGTTTTTGTGCGGGTTGGCGACAGTTGGATCAAGCTGGAAACCATCTCAGAAACCAGTGGTAGCGGCGAAATCTTGGGTGAATTCACCCAAGACAGCTATGCCGCCGCTGACTGGGAGCTGATGGTCTATGCCACACCTGAAACCGCGCGTAAGGTCTCAGATATTCAGGCGATGTTGCTGGAAAACCTGCGCGATGCTGACAAAATTGTCACCCATTTCAACACGCATTTCTTTACCGCTGGCGATAGTCGCGAACCGGAATTGGCGGGGGTTTGGGGTGCAGCCGTTGGCTCATTCTGGACCATGATGGTGACGGTGATCTTCGCGTTTTTCATCGGGGTTCCGGCTGCGATTTACCTTGAGGAATTTGCTGGCGACAGCAGGGCGACGCGTTTTGTTGAGGTGAACATCAACAATCTGGCCGCGGTGCCCTCAATTGTGTTTGGTCTGCTGGGGCTGTCGGTGTTTATCGGGTTCTTTGGGATGCATCGATCATCACCAATTGTTGGCGGGATTGTGCTGGGGATTATGACCCTGCCGGTGATTATCATTGCAGCGCGGGCAGCCATCAAAGCAGTACCACCGTCGATTCGTGATGGCGCAATGGCGCTGGGCGCGTCTGATCTTCAGGTCTCGATGCACCATGTTTTGCCATTATCAATGCCCGGCATTCTGACAGGCACAATTCTGGGCATGGCCCGCGCGCTGGGTGAAACCGCCCCGCTGATCATGATCGGCATGGTGGCGTTTATCGTCGATATCCCCGATGGTCCAACTGACAATGCCACGGTGCTGCCGGTGCAGATTTTCCGCTGGGCCGACTTCCCCGAGCGCGCATTTGAGGCCCGCACAGCCGCCGCAATTGTGGTACTGTTGCTGTTCCTGTTTGTGATGAATTTCGCTGCTATTATTCTTAGAAAACGCTTTGAGCGGCGTTGGTAGACTGGAAAAATGATGACTAATGTTAAAATCTCTAACCGTCATGTTGACGTTTATTACGGCGACAACCACGCCATCAAAGACGTCAGCATTGATATTCTTGATAAAACGGTAACCGCGTTTATTGGCCCGTCGGGGTGCGGTAAATCAACGTTTCTGCGCTGCCTGAACCGGATGAATGACACCATCAGCTCCTGCCGGATTACCGGCGATATTCTGATGGACGGCGAAGATATTTATGCCAAATCGGTTGATCCTGTGCAACTGCGCGCCCGGGTCGGGATGGTGTTTCAGAAACCCAATCCGTTTCCGAAATCAATCTATGACAACGTGGCTTACGGCCCGAAAATTCACGGGTTGGTCGACAATAAAACTGACCTCGACGAGGTGGTTGAACTGTCGCTGAAACGCGCCGCCATCTGGAAAGAGGTCAAAGACCGCCTAAACGAATCCGGCACCAGCCTGTCGGGTGGCCAACAGCAACGTCTGTGCATCGCCCGCGCCATTGCGACCGCCCCCGAAGTGCTGTTGATGGACGAACCCGCATCCGCCCTAGACCCGATCGCCACCGCGCAGATCGAAGAACTGATTGATGAACTGCGCCACCAATATTCGGTGGTCATCGTCACCCACTCCATGCAGCAGGCCGCGCGCGTCAGCCAAAAAACTGCATTTTTTCACATGGGCGACATGGTAGAATACGGCGACACAACCGAAATTTTCACCAACCCAGTTGATCAACGTACCCAGGATTACATCACCGGCCGTTTCGGCTAAGGAGCATATTATGCCAGAGAACACTCATATTGTTTCCGCCTTTGATAAAGACCTTGCGGAGATCCAGAACAAGATTTCTGAGATGGGCGAACACGCCGCCAAAGTGCTGACCACAGCCCTGAAGGCGGTTAAAAAACGCGATGCGGTTTTGGCGCAAGAAGCCATCGACATGGACAAAGTCCTCGACAATTTTGAGGAAGAAATTGAAGAGCGCGCCACGCAGGTAATTGCGCTGCGTCAACCTATGGCACAAGATCTGCGCGTGCTGATTTCGGCGATTAAAATCGCCACCACGCTGGAACGTATCGGTGATTTAAGCAAAAATATCGCGCGTCGGGCGCTGTATCTGTCTGACGGCGGCAAGATTAAAATCACCGGCTCGATTGTGCAAATGGGCAAAGCCACGCGTCAACAACTAGATTCGATTATGACCGCCCACAAGTCTCTCGATTCTGATTTGGCGGTTGAAATCTGGCAAACCGATGTTGAGCTGGACGAGATGTATAACTCGATCTTTCGCGAGGTCGTGACCTATATGATGGATGACAGCCGCATGATCGGCGCTGGCAGCCAACTGCTGTTCATCGCCAAAAACCTTGAACGTATCGGCGATCACACCACCCATATTTCGGAAATGATCTATTATATTGTGAACGGCAAACCCTTGGGCGACGAGCGTCCCAAAGGCGAACCGCTGGGTTTCAGAGCTGAGGACTAAATCATGGCAATCAAAATTCTAGTGGTTGAGGACGAAGAAGCGTTGCAGCAATTGCTGGAATATAATCTAAGCCGCGAAGGTTTTGAGGTCACTGTGGTTGGTGACGGCGCTGAGGTCATCACAACCGTGGCCGAAATCTCGCCTGATTTTGTGTTGTTGGATTGGATGCTGCCGAACCTGTCAGGCATCGAGATTTGCCGCCAGTTGCGCGCCAACACCGAAACCCGCAGCCTGCCGATCATCATGCTCACCGCGCGGGGCGAAGAAGAAGACCGTGTGCGTGGCCTTGATAAGGGCGCCGATGATTACATCACCAAACCGTTCTCGATTTCGGAACTGGTCGCGCGGATCAAAGCGGTGCTGCGCCGCACCAATCCGGCCATCGTTGGCGACGTGGTACACTTTGCCGATATCGTGCTGGATCGTGGCACCAAACGCGTAAAACGCAATGAGCGCACCATCGCGCTCGGCCCCACCGAGTTCCGTCTGCTAGACGTCCTGATCCAACGCCCCGGCCGTGTTTTCAGCCGTGAGCAACTGCTGGACAGGGTCTGGGGGCAAGACGTTTACGTGGAAAACCGAACCGTAGACGTGCATATAGGGCGCCTGCGCAAAGCCCTGAACAAACGCGGAGAACACGACCCCATTCGCACGGTGCGGGCTAGTGGCTATGCGCTGGATGAGACTTATGAGGGGTGAAATAAACCTAAGAGTGGCAATGTAAACTGAATAATTCTAGACACTTGAATGATTGCTATTAACTCTTAATTACCGTATTACTGGTATGAGAGCAGGCCGAAGTTCGTGAGGAATTGATGGTTAGATATCGTCTAAACCATGCAAAGGTTATCGATGCAATTGATTTGATAGCCCGTAGCATCCCAAATATTACTCAATATTATATTGGCAAAATATTGTTTTTTGCCGATCGAGAACACTTGCTTGATTATGGTAGACCAATCACTGGTGACAAATACGTTGCAATGGAGCACGGACCTGTCCCCTCTGCAATTCGAAATTGGTTAGGACGTGACTCTGACTATCCTGACGAATTGATACAGCTAATGTATTCGCAGATTGAAATCACATATAAGGATAATTTGCAGCATGTCGTTTCCAATATGACATCTTCACTTCCCAATTTGTCTGGGAGTGACGCCGAGTATATTCGAGAATCTGTAAACAAATACGGGCATATGGCATTCGGAGAACTCCGAGAAATTTCACACAACGATGTTGCCTATAGCAATGCGTGGAAAAAAGCAGGCAACGCAAATGAGCTTGATTTTTTACAATGGTTTGAGAAGTTCGAAGATCCTCAATTGGCCATGAAACAGGTTGAAGAATACGCAATTTACGGAAATTGATTTGAAAAAGTGGGATGTTGTTCGAATTTACTGCGGGTTCTTAAAACAACCACACGACAAGTATTGTATTTGTATTTGCCCTGAACGCAGATGGTTCTATTTTATAAATTCTGAACCACCGCAGTTTAGAAAAGCACGCGCATTGGCAATTTCCATTGAGAATTATGAAGCTGTTTTTCTAAATCGTGTTTCATACGTTGATACAACTAAAGTCGAAAAAAACCTCGATACCGATAGCATAGACCAAGCGATAACCGATCAAGACCGGCATTGCGGTGCAATCATGCCAACAATTCGCGAGCGAATTAGAGGTGCCGTTGGCCAACATAACGTCCTAACGGAAGAAGAATTAAGTCTAATAATGGACATGTAATAAAAAAACTGGCGTGCTCGACCCTCGTCCCATATCTTTGGGCCATACACGCGAGCATTAGCACCTTCCCTATTTCACTTACCCAAACCGCCCCGGATCAAGCGCCGCAACAACCTCCGCAGCTAGCTTCGGCTTCCTCCCCAAACACAAGTCCGCGACCAGTTCAGACACGGCCGCGGCGGTTTGGATGCCATAGCCTCCTTGGCCGGCCAGCCAGAAAAACCCGTCTGTGTTGGGGGCAAATCCGACCACCAGAGTTTTGTCGGGTGCAAAGCTGCGCATCCCTGCCCAGCTGTGGTCAACCCGCGTTACGGAAACGGTGACGGCTTGTTCGAACCGATCCAGTCCCTCAGCCAAAACCATGTCTTCGGCCCAAACATCATGCGGATCGACCGGGTCTTCATCTGCGGGCGACACCATCAATTTACCGCTTTCGGGCTTGGCGTACCAGCTTTCCGCAACGTCGCCAAACAGTGGCCAGCGGCTAATGTCGTATTCGGCGGGCATCGGGATCAGCGCCGCCGAGCGCCGCAAAGGTTGAATGCCAACCGGCGCAACACCTGCCATTTTGGCCACCGGATCAGCCCAGCCGCCGGCCGCATTAATCAGGATCGGCGCTGAATAGTCGCCTTTTGAGGTGCTAACCTTCCAGACGCCATTTTCACGACTAATGGCCGTCACCTTCGCGCTTGACACAATAGTACCGTCGTTTTTCCGCAGCATTCTGGCAAAGCCTTGCAGCATACGATCAACGTCGATGTCTTGGGCGTCCCACTCAATAATCGCGCTCGCAATCTTTTCAGGGCGCAGGATCGGCACCAGCTCAACCGCTTGTTTGGCAGTCAGACGTTCCAGCCCAACGCTGCCTTCCAGATAGGCGCTTAGGCTAGGCAAGGCCGCATCATCCGCAAGCAAAAGCTCACCGCGCGGCGATAGCAGGCTGGTGTCGGCCACGCCGATCGGTTCTTGCAAAAATCCGTAAGATGCCGCATTCAGCGCCCGCAAAGTTGCATTGCCATAATTGCGAATCATAATCGCGGCGGACCGCCCAGTCGCGTGATGGCCGATGGAGCTTTCCATTTCCAACACCGTCACCGAGGCATCCGCTGACAGTCGCGCCGCAGCGCTGATGCCAGCAATGCCGCCACCAATCACCAAAATATCGCGAATATTATCCGTTTTGACGGATGGTGATGTTGGTTGGATCATAGGGGCTATCCTCAACGATTTCGGCGTTCCACAGTTTATTCTGCATTTTGACGGTCAGTTTCCTGCCTATCTCAGCCAGTTCAGGTTTGACATAGCCCATGCCAATTGATTTGCCAAAATGCACCGAATATCCGCCCGAGGTCAGGCGGCCAACGGTGATATCACCGTCATAAATCGCCTCGCGGCCCCACGGGTCAGCGTCGCTTGGTCCGTCGATCAGCAGGGTGACGCATTTGGATCGAATGCCGATGGCCTCCATCGCGGCTTTGCCGTTGAATTCCTTGGACAGGTCAATGAAACGCGGCAAGCCGGCCTCAGCCGGGGTTGCATCACGGCCCAGCTCAGTCCCGAATGCACGATACGATTTTTCTTGGCGCAACCAGTTTTGGGCACGTGCGCCGACCAGTTTCAGGTCAAATTCTTCGCCAGCATTGGTGATCAGGTCAAACAGATAATTCTGCATTTCAATCGGGTGGTGCAGCTCCCAGCCCAATTCGCCGGTATAGGCCACGCGAATGGCGTGAACGGGGCACATGCCAAGTTCAATATTTTTGGATGACAGCCACGGGAACCGCTTGTTTGACAGCGCCGTCGCCGGGTCTGCGTCATTGATGATTTTGACCATCAGATCGCGTGATTTCGGGCCAGCCAAAGCAAACACGCCGTATTGCGTGGTGACATTCTGGACCTCAATATAGCCAAATTCAGCGGCCTTGTCAGCGGCGGCTTTGCGCAGAAAATCACCGTCATAGTCGGTTAATGCGCCCGAACTCACCAGATAATATTCATCCTCAGCCTCACGCACGATGGTGTATTCGGTGCGGGTCGTTCCGGCGTCGGCCAGCGCATAAGTTAGATTAATGCGGCCAATACGCGGCAGTTTATTACAGGTAAACCAGTCCAGAAACTGGGTTGCGCCGGGGCCTTTGACACGGTGTTTGGTAAACGCTGTCGCGTCAACCATGCCAACGCTATTGCGAATGGCTTTGGCCTCGTCTACCGCATATTGCCACCAATCACCCCGCCGGAAACTGCGGCTGTCGTGGTCAAAGTTATCGGGGGCATCCAGCGGGCCAAAGTAATTCGGCCGTTCCATGCCATTGACCACACCAAACTGGGCGCCACGGGCCTTCATGCGGTCATAACACGGGGCGGTGCGCAGTGGGCGACAGGCGGTGCGTTCCTCATCGGGATAGTGCAGAATATAGACATGCTCATAACATTCTTCATTCTTGCGGCTGGCATATTCAGTGGTGACCCAGTCGCCATAACGCTTGGGATCAAGTGATGCCATGTCGATCTCGGCCTCGCCCTCAACCATCATTTGCGCGAGGTAATAGCCAACGCCGCCAGCGGCAGTAATGCCAAAGCTGAACCCTTCGGCCAGCCACATGTTGCGCAAACCAGGTGCCGGGCCAACCAGCGGGTTGCCATCGGGCGTATAACAAATGGGGCCGTTAAAGTCATCTTTGAGACCACTATTTTCGCATGACGGAATGCGGTGAATCATGGCCATATATTGATCCTCGATCCGCTCCAGATCAAGCTGGAACAGGTCAGCGCGGAAACTGTCAGGCACACCGTGTGCAAACCGCGTTGGCGCGCCCGGTTCATAGACACCCAGAATCCAGCCGCCGCGTTCTTCGCGCACATAACTTTGCGCGTCAGCATCACGGATAACCGGATGTTCGGGGTTGGTTTTGCGCCACTCGATCAGTGCTTTGTCGGCATCGGTGACAATAAACTGATGCTCAACCGGAATTGCAGGCATTTTGATACCCAAAAGCCCAGCCGTACGTTGGGCGTGGTTGCCGGTGGCGGTGACCACATGTTCGGCATAAATCTCAAATGTTTCGTCCGAGGCAATCAGGTTGCCGCCCTTTTCAATCATCACCGTGCCACGCACGATCCACTCTGACCCTGTCCATTCATACGAATCGACTTGGCGTTTGCGGATAATCTGAACACCGCGTTGGCGCGCGCCTTTGGCCATCGCCATGGTCACATCAGCGGGGTTAATATAGCCATCAGTCGGATGAAAAATCGCCCCCTTAAGGTCGTCAGTACGAATCAACGGCCACCGAGATTTAACCTCAGGCGGTGTCAGCCATTCAAACGGAATGCCCACCGTTTCGGCGGTGGTGGCATACAACATGTATTCGTCCATCCGCGCGTCGGTCTGGGCCATACGCAAGTTGCCAACCACCGAAAAACCAGCGTTGAGGCCGGTTTCAGCCTCAAGTTCTTTATAAAATTTTACCGAATAATCGTGGATATGCGTGGTGGCATAGCCCATGTTGAACAACGGCAGCAAACCGGCTGCATGCCATGTCGACCCGCTGGTCAGCTCGTCGCGCTCCAACAACACCACATCTTTCCAGCCCGCTTTGGCCAGATGATAGGCAATGCCAGCGCCCACCGCGCCACCGCCAACGATACAGGCTTTTACATGGGTTTTCATTGGATGGCCTCCGGAATTTTTGTTTTCAATAGTCTTTACCGCGTGGCCCAGAATATCAAGATATCTTGTCCGACCTCTCGTCAGTCAAATCCGACTTAAAGGGTGTCAACGACTCGCAGCTTTATCAAGAAAACCTATCGAATGAATGGTTGGCCGTAAGGCTAGAATTTTTTAGTGTTATAGTTTTTACTTGGAAAAAACCCGCGTTGCTTGCATTTGCTATCCAAAACCCGCCATAGTCCTCCCATCACAAACAGGAGGTATAAATGAAATTTCCAATGATTTTGACGGCAATTGCCGCAACCGCAATGACCACGGCCACACTGGCGCAGGACTTGCCTGATCTTGGCGGCCAAACCGTCGTGATCGTCACCGAAAACGCTTATCCACCATTGCAGTTTGTGGAACCGTCCACTGGCAATGCAATTGGCTGGGAATATGACGCGGTGGCTGAAATCGCCAGCCGTTTGAATATCACCATTGAATACCAAAATATCAGCTGGGATGCGATGATTCCGGCGATTGCGGGCGGCGAATATGATATGGGCATGACCGGGATCACCATCCGCGATGACCGCGCTGAAATCGTTGATTTCTCAGACCCCTATATGCGCTCAGAAATGTTTATGCTGGTGCGCGCAGACGAAGACCGTTTCACCGATGGCGCAAGTTTTGCCGCCTTTGAAGACGGTCTGGTTGGCGCACAGCCGGGCACTACGCCGTTTTATGTGGCCGTTTACAACATGCTTGACGCAGACGAGGCCAACCCGCGAATTAAATTGTTTGAAACTTTTGGCATAACCGTGCAAGCCCTGCGCGCTGGCGATGTTGACGTGGTTTTGACAGATGGCACTGCTGGTGCAGGCTATGTGCGGGCCAACCCTGACACATTTAAACTGATCGGCGACCCGATGGGCACCGAAGATTTCGGGTTTATCTTCCCGCAAGGTTCTGAATTGGTCGGGCCAATCAATGCCGCGATTGCCGCCATGAAGGCCGACGGCACCATTGAGGCGTTGAATGTTAAATGGTTCCTTGAATATGAAATCGGCAGCTAAGCCGATGATGTGCTGCCCCTGCCATGGCGGGGGCAGATAAAATCTATGCTGACTCCTCAACATAATTCAAAAGACTTTCCGTATTGGCTGCTCGTTGTGGCCGGTATTGGTCTGTATATGGCCTATCGGATCTATACCGACGAGCTATATACCCAAATCATAACGGTGGTTTCCAAAGGCATTTGGATCACCGTGTTTGTGACGATTTTTGCCTTTTCCAGCGCTTCGTTGATTGGGTTGATTTTGGCGGTCGGGTCGCTTTCCAACTCACTAATTTTGCGCCAGATTTCCCGTTTTTACATCGAGATCGTACGCGGCATTCCCATTTTAATCTTGCTGATTTACGTCTCGTTTGTCGGCACACCGATGCTGATTTCGGGTCTGAACTGGATGTTGGAACCCCTTGGCATCGACCCGCTGCGCACCCGCGATATTTCGCTATTTTGGCGCGCCGTTATTGCCCTGACCATTGGGTATTCGGCCTTTATTGCCGAGGTTCTGCGCGCCGGCATTCAGTCAGTGGACATCGGCCAGATCGAAGCGGCCAAAGCATTGGGATTGAACGGGTGGCAACGGTTCAGAAAAATCATTTTCCCCCAAGCCATTCGCACCATCCTGCCGCCGCTCGGCAATGATTTTATTGCCCTGATCAAAGACAGCTCACTGGTGTCGGTGCTGGGTGTTGCCGATATCGCCCAACGCGGCAAAATCTATGCGGCCGGATCATATGAATATCTCGAAACCTATAATATCGTAGCCTTTATCTATCTGATGCTGACCGTTAGCCTGTCACTTATGTTGCGCCGGCTTGAGGCAAAAATGCGGGCCGCGCCAAGCGGGTAACCCCGAAAGGAATACCATGAATCCGTTACTTTCTGACTGGCATACACCGTTTGAAATACCGCCCTTTGCGGATATCACAACTGATGATTTTGGCCCCGCATTTGAGGCTGCACTGGCTGAGGGCCGCGCCAACAGCGCCGCTATCGCCAGCAACCCTGCCGCGCCAAGTTTTGCCAACACGATTGAGGCGTTGGAGCGCGCCGACAAGCTGCTCGATCGGGTGGCCGGCGTGTTTTATAACGTCGCTTCGGCAGATAGCTCGCCTGAGCTTGAGGCCCTGCAACGCGATCTGTCCCCGAAAATGGCGGCATATCAATCTGAATTGCTGATGAACCCAGTATTGTATGCGCGGGTTGCCGCCCTGACCGACGATGGGCTGACCGATGGGCAGGTCAGGGTTTTGACCCTGTATAAAAAGATGTTTGTGCGCGCTGGCGCTGAACTAACAGGCCCTGCGCGTGATCGGTTGGCAGAAATCATGTCAGCATTAGCCAGCAAAGGTACCGCGTTTACGCAAAACCTGCTGGCCGATGAACGCACGTGGTTCATGGAGCTGGATGCCGACGGTCTGGCCGGATTACCGGACGATCTGGTGGCCTCGGCCAAGGCGGCGGCGCAGGATCGTGACATTGACGGGCATATCATCACTACATCACGGTCGTTGATTGTACCGTTTTTGCAATTTTCAACACGGCGTGATTTGCGTGAAATTGCGTATCAGGCTTGGACGTCCAGGGGCGCCAATGGCGGTAAAACCGATAATCGGGGTCTCGCCACAGAAATGCTGGCGTTACGAAATGAGCGTGCAAAGCTGTTAGGCTATGCCGATTTTGCCAGTTTCAAGCTGGACGGCGAGATGGCCAAAACCCCTGAACGGGTACGTGAATTGCTGAACGCGGTTTGGCAACCGGCGCGAAAATCCGCTGAACAAGACGCTGAAAAGCTGGCTGATCTGATGCACGCTGATGGCATTAACGGCGATCTGACCCCGTGGGATTGGCGATTTTACGCAGCAATTTTGCAGCAAAAAGAACATGATCTGGACGACGCAGAGGTCAAGCCGTATCTCGAACTTGACCGTATGATTAACGCCGCGTTTGACGTGGCCAGCAAGCTGTTTGGCCTGTCGTTCAAACCGCTTGATGTGGCGCTGTATCATCCAGATGCCCGCGCGTGGGAGGTTCTGAAAAACGGTACTCATCTGGGGGTTTTCATTGGCGATTATTTCGCGCGCCCCTCAAAACGATCCGGCGCGTGGTGTTCTCGGTTTCGGGGGCAGTCGCGCATGGATGCCGATGTGCGCCCGATCACCGTTAACGTTTGCAACTTTGCCAAACCGCCCAAAGGGTCGCCAGCCTTGCTGGGCTTTGACGATGTACGCACGCTGTTCCACGAGTTTGGCCATGCGCTGCATTCACTAATGTCTGATGTGACTTATGGTTTTATCGCGGGCACCTCGGTGGCGCGCGATTTTGTTGAACTGCCCAGCCAGCTGTATGAGCATTGGGGCGCGCACCCGCAGGTGTTGGGCAAACACGCGCTGCACGTTGAAACGAATGAGCCGATGCCGCAAGACCTGCTCGACCGCCTTAAGGCTGCTGAAAATTTCGATTCCGGCTTTACTACGGTTGAATTCATTGCCTCGGCGATGGTTGACCTTGATTTTCATACTGGCACAACGCCGGATGATGCGATGATCACGCAGGCTGAAACGTTGACCCGTTTAGGCATGCCCAACGCCATTCGGATGCGCCACGCGACACCAAATTTTGCGCATGTGTTTTCCGGTGACGGATACGCGGCTGGCTATTATTCTTATATGTGGTCCGAGGTCATGGACGCTGATGCGTTTGACGCGTTCAATGAGGCTGGCGACATTTTTGACCCCGAAACCGCCGCGCGTTTGGCGAAATACATCTATACAGCCGGCGGGTCAAAAGACCCCGAGGAATTGTATGTGGCATTTCGCGGCGCGTTACCAAATGCCGATGCGTTATTGCGGGGGCGCGGGTTGTCGCGCGATAAGGAATAGCCAGCCTAGGCGGGGTCTTGGTGAATAATCACGTCAGCGTTGGCAATTTGCTTGATGATCTCGGCCTTTATGGCGCGACTGATGGCATGGGCGGAATCCAGTGTTTGGCTTCCGTCCAGCTCAACATGTACCTGAACAAACACTTTTGCGCCCGCAGTACGGGTTTTCAGGTCATGATAGCCAAACATATCGGTTCGGCTTTCCAAAATATTAACGACCTTGGCAACGGTTTCAGGATCAGCCGTGCGGTCCATCAAGGCATTAAATGCCAAACGGCCAATGCGAAACGCTCCACTTAAAAGAATAAGCGCGGCAACCAGCGCAATGATCGAATCCATTTGCGGCAACGCAAAAAACGACGAGGCCGCCAACGCCAGAATCGCGCCAATGTTAGGGATAAGATCTGACAGATAATGCAGGCTGTCAGCCTGAACAACTTTTGACCCCGTTTGCCGATAAACCCGCCGCTGCCATAAAACCAACGCCAACGTCACTGCAACCGACAGGCCCATCACAAACATGCCGCGGGTTTCGGACGTCAGCACGTGATGGGTCGGCGACAAAAGCCGAAAAATCGCCCCCCACGCAATGACCAGCGCCGAAACTGTCAGCAACGCGGCTTGCCCTAACGCGGCAATATCCTCAGCCGAGTTATGCCCAAAGGTGTGATCTTCGTCAGCGGGGCGGGCCGAATAAATGATCGCCAGCAGACCAGACATCGAAATAATGAAATCCAATGCTGAATCGGCAAGGCTGGCAGCAACTGACAGCGCGCCAGTTTCGGCAAACGCCCAAAGTTTCAAACCAACCAGTAGTATCGCCACCAAAACGGATGCGGATCCTGCCGAAAGGTTAAGGCGATGCCCGGGAGAGCTGCTTTTCAATGTCATGTTTTTTGTTCCAACGATTCACCCCTAGGTGCGCGAATTTCGAAATTTTCGCAAGAGAATGTTCAAAACACCCAATATTAAACCAAAGTTAGACGTTTTTTACTGATCTATTAACCATAGTTCCAAGTAATAAGTTTGTATTTTCGACTAATAAGCCTCAACATAAACGTGTAGTTAGTATTCATCCGAACAATCTCGGAGCAAGTCAGTGGTAAAGTCACAATTATTGGCGGGGTGTTGTATTCGCCTGTCTGTTGGTAATAAATAGTAGTAAATTGACGGAGTAATACACTATGGAAATGAAGCCTCAAGAAATTGGCACCAGCCAGCTTTTGAAGATGACGTCTGACATTGTTGCAGCACATGTGGGCAATAATACGACTGACCCTCAAGATATTTCGTCCCTACTTTCTACGGTTCACGCCAAGCTATCTGACCTGTCCGGCATAAAACCGGTATTTCCCGGGGCGTCAAAACCAGCCGTGCCCATTGATGAATCGATCACTCCGGACCATCTGGTTTGCCTAGAGGACGGCCGCAAAATGAAAATGCTTAAACGGCATCTGAATACGGTTTTTGGCCTGTCGCCAGACCAGTATCGCACCAAATGGGGCCTGCCGTCAGATTATCCGATGGTCGCGCCAAACTATGCGCTAAGACGGCAAGAATTGGCCAAACAGATCGGTTTGGGCCGACGACCCAAAGCCTGAAAGATTGCGTCAGGCGCGACCATCTAGTATGGGAACCTCTGACGCATTAAATTTCAGGAATTTTCCAATGACTGCTCCTAAAAAACTATTCATCAAAACCTATGGGTGCCAGATGAATGTCTATGACAGCGAACGCATGGGTGATGCGATCGCTGCCACTGGCTATGTGAGCGTGGATACACCCGATGAAGCCGACCTCATTCTGCTGAATACCTGCCATATTCGGGAAAAAGCCGCTGAAAAAGTCTATTCTGAACTTGGGCGTTATCGCAAATTCAAAGACGCTAATCCTGATCTGAAGATCGGCGTGGCCGGTTGTGTGGCCCAAGCCGAGGGCGAGGAAATCATCCATCGCCAACCGATGGTTGACCTTGTGGTCGGGCCGCAAGCCTATCATCGACTGCCCGAAATGCTGGCCAAGGTTGATAAGGGCGAACGCGCCGTCGACACTGATTTTCCGACCGAAGATAAATTTGACCACCTGCCGCGCGGCCCAAAAGCCCGCCGTGCGCCAAGTGCCTTCCTGACGGTTCAGGAAGGCTGCGACAAGTTTTGCGCATTTTGCGTGGTGCCTTATACGCGGGGTTCCGAGGTGTCGCGCCCACCCCAAAAATTGCTGACCGAGGCCCGTGATTTGGTGGAACGCGGCGTGGCCGAGATCAACCTGCTGGGCCAAAACGTTAATGCGTATCTGGCTGACGGCTGGACTTTGGCAAAACTAATTCGCGAATTAGCCAAGATCGATGGGTTGGAACGCATTCGTTTCACCACCTCGCATCCTAACGACATGGATGACGACCTGATTGCCGCCCACGGCGACGTTGAAAAACTGATGCCGTATCTGCATTTGCCAGTGCAATCGGGCAGTGACAAAATTTTGAAACTGATGAACCGCAAGCACACCGCTGCGGATTATCTGAAAGTTCTGGACCGTATCCGCGCCGTGCGCCCCGATATTGCCCTGTCTGGCGATTTTATCGTTGGTTTCCCCGGCGAGGAGGAATCCGATTTTCAGGCCACAATGGAGCTGTGCGAGCAAGTACGTTACGCGATGGCGTATTCGTTCAAATATTCCGCACGCCCCGGAACCCCCGCCGCAAACCGCGTCACGGTTGACGAAGATGTCAGTGCTGAACGCCTGCAACGCTTGCAAAAATTGCTGACCACCCACCAGACGGATTTCCAGCAAAGCATGGTTGGCAAAACCCTGCCTGTCCTGCTGGAAAAGTCAGCGCGCGACCCCGGCCAGATGGTCGGAAAGTCACCTTATTTGCACGCGGTGCACTGTCAGGCCGACAAAAATTTGGTCGGAAAAATCGTTAATATAAAAGTGACACGTTCTGAGCGTAATTCACTTGTGGGGGACTTGGTTGTTTAAATCAGGGAATCACTTGCCCCAAACCACAGCTTGGGGCATGATTTATGCGAAAAACGTATTGGAAACATGATTTGGCGATAGATCTAACGGCCCCCGATGTCAGTCGAACTGACCTCGATACCAGCATTACCTTTGGCAATAACCGACTATTGATCGATCTTTGTGGGGCGCTGGATTCAAATCTCACCAAAATCGAAACCGCGATTGCGGTGCAGATAAACCGGCGTGGCAACGTGTTGGTGATCAGTGGCGATTCCGACAGTCGCAAACACGCCGAGGCCACATTGCGGGCCCTTTATGGCCGTCTTGAAGACGGGCGCGACATGGAACCCGCCGACGTTGACGCTGCCATTCGGATGCCTGCCGAGATATTCGAGGAACCCCTTACGGGTGACCAGATTGAGATGTTTTCCGGTGATCGTCTTGAAATTCGCACCCGTAAAAAGGTGGTCGAACCACGTACCAAAGCCCAAAATAATTATGTCCGCGCGTTGTTTGACCATGAACTTGTGTTTGGTCTTGGGCCTGCCGGTACCGGCAAAACATATCTGGCAATGGCTGTCGCGGTGGCCCATTTTCTTGAGGGGCGCGTTGATAAAATCATCCTGTCGCGCCCGGCCGTTGAGGCTGGCGAACGGCTTGGCTTTTTACCCGGCGACCTGAAGGAAAAAGTCGATCCGTATATGCAGCCGCTTTATGACGCGCTGAATGACTTTTTGCCTGCGAAACAAGTCACCAAGCTGATCGAGGACAAGCATATTGAAATCGCGCCGCTGGCGTTCATGCGCGGGCGCACCCTGTCGCGAGCGTTTATTATTTTGGACGAAGCCCAGAACGCCACCACGATGCAAATGAAAATGTTCCTGACCCGTCTTGGCGAAGGCTCGCGCATGGCGATTACCGGCGATACCAGCCAGATCGACCTGCCGCGCGGGGTCAAAAGCGGACTGGTTGAGGCCAGCGAGATTTTGGCCGGCATTGAGGGCATTGGTTTCACCACCTTTACTGCCGTTGATGTGATTCGCCACCCAATGGTGGCCAAAGTTGTGCGCGCCTATGAAGCAGCCGCGAAAAAATGACCCAGTTGACCGACGTGATGATCGAAGACCCTCGCTGGGACGCGCTGGATTTGGACGTGATTTCTGAACGTGCCGCCCTCGCTGCGCTAAAAATCTGCGGGTTGGCCCCAGATGGGTTCGAGATTTCGGTGATGGGCTGTGATGATCAACGTATTGCAGATTTGAACGCTGAATTTCGCGGCAAACCAACCCCAACGAACGTTTTATCATGGCCTGCCTTTGAATTGGCGGCGCACGAAGCAGGCAGTCCGCCGACCCACCCAAATGCCGACTTCCCCCCCGAGAGCATTGGTGATATTGCTATCGCTTTTGAAACTTGCCAGCGGGAAGCGGCAGAAAAAAGCATCAATATTAATGACCATGTAACCCATTTAGTGTTGCATGGATGCCTACATTTACTGGGATACGACCACGAAAACGACGCAGATGCGACACTAATGGAGGGTTTAGAGATCAAGGCCCTTGCAACACTGGGTATACCGAACCCATATTAACACTAACGCGGCCAAAACCGCAGTAACCACGGAAAAGGAGCTATGGGCGACACTGAAGGATCCTCTAACGCAGCGCAGAGCGCGCTGGCAATAGACGCCAATGAACCACGGGAAACCGTATCATTCTGGCAACGCCTGTTTGGCGGTGCTAAAACCTCTCAACATATTGCAACCGATCTTGACGCTGGGACCGAGGCCGGATCCCGTGCGATTCAAGTTAACCTGCAAAATCTGCGGAACCGTCGGATTGATGCTATTTCGGTGCCAAAAACCGACATCATAGCCGTATCAGAGGATTCGACCCGTAAAGAGGTCGTTGACGCCTTTCGCAGTTCAACCCTGACCCGCCTGCCTGTTTACCACGAAACATTGGACGAGCCTGTCGGGCTGGTGCATCTGAAAGACTTGGCGCTGAAGCACGGGTTTGGCAACGGGGTTAAGTTTGATCTGGCCGCGCTGTTACGGCCGTTGATCTATGCGCCGCCCTCCATGCCGATCGGGGTGTTGCTGCAAAAAATGCAGTCGGAACACATTCACATGGCTTTGGTCATTGACGAATACGGCGGCGTTGACGGGCTGGTCACCATTGAGGACCTTCTTGAGCAAATCGTCGGTGACATCATTGATGAACACGACGAAGAAGAACAAGAACTGTGGGTCGAAGAATCACCTGGCGTTTATCTCGCCCACGCGCGGGCTGAACTGCGCGACATTGAAGAAGTCGCAGGCGTTGACCTGCTGCCCGATGATCTGGACGAGGAAATCGACACATTGGGGGGCATCGTTGTGATGCTGGCCGGTCGGGTACCGATCAGGGGTGAGGTCGTGCGCGATGACAAAGGTAATGAATTCGAGGTGATCGAGGCCGACCCTCGCCGCATCAAACGTCTGCGGGTTACATTTGCGCCGCGCGCCGCCTAAATGCTGATTTTTCGGCCTAAAAATTCTGTGCGGTGGATTGTGGCGCTGGCTTGTGGCGGTGCGTTGGCGCTGGGGCAGGCGCCGTTCAATTTTCCGTATCTGGCGCTGGTTGCTATTCCGGTCTTACTGTCGATGCTGCAAGCAACGGCGGGTAAAAAGGCGGCGTTCAAAATTGGCTGGCTGGCCGGATTCGGGTACTTTCTGTTCAGCCTATTCTGGATCATTGAACCTCTGCTGGTTGATGTCGCGGCCGATGGCTGGGCGATTCCGTTTGCCATTACCTTAATGCCCGGTGGTTTAGCGATTTTCTGGGGTCTGGCCTTTGCGCTCAGCCATCGCTGGATGCGGGGCAATATCAGCGACGTCGTGGTGCTAGCCGGATTTTGGGCTTTGGCTGAAGTGCTGCGCAGCGTTGTTTTCACCGGTTTTCCGTGGAACCTGCTGGCCTATGGCTGGGTGGAAACGCCGATTATTCAAGTGACATCGCTGATTGGCGTACATGGGCTGGGATTTTTGATTGTGCTGGTCTCGGGGTTGCTGTTGTGGCGACGTGGCATGGTTATATCGTTAATTATTGCGGCTGTTGTGGTTGGGCTTGGGGTGATGCGTTTGGCGGCTCCGGTTGCGATGACCGATCTGACGGTGCGGTTGGTGCAACCCAATGCCGAACAACATTTGAAATGGCAGCCCGACCAAATTCCGGTATTTTACCAACGGCAACTTGCGCTGTCAGCTGAGGGCCCAACCCGACCCGATGTGGTGATCTGGCCCGAGGTCGCGATTGCATATCTGCCAGATGAGCAACCCGAACTGCGGCATGAAATTGTCTCGGCGGCAGGGGCTCCGGTCATTTTGGGCGCGCGGCGGCGAGATGCAACATCGGTTTATAATTCGTTGTTTGTGATCGGTGAAAACGCTGAAATTGCTGGCCAATATGACAAATACCATCTGGTGCCATTTGGCGAATATATGCCCCTGCAAGGGTTGGCCAACCGGCTGGGTTTTAGCGCACTGGCCAATATCGTTGGCAGCATGGGCGTCGGCGATGGCCCGAAAATCATCGATACGGGTAATCTGCCCCCATTCCTGCCGATGATTTGCTATGAGGCTATTTTCCCGAGCGGTCTGTTTGCCAAAAGCCGCGCCGACTGGCTGGTGCATATCACCAATGACGCGTGGTTTGGCAAATTTAGTGGCCCTTATCAACATCTGGCCCAATCCCGTGTGCGCGCGATTGAGCAAGGCCTGCCGTTGGCCCGCACCGCAAATACCGGCATTTCAGCGATGATTGACCCGTATGGCCGGGTATTAGCGTCGTTGCCGCTGGGCACATCAGGATATGTGGACAGCTTACTGCCCAGCCCCTTGCCCGCCACGTTGTTTGTACGTACTGGCCCTTGGTTGGCTGTTCTCATAATTGTATTGATTTTGACGGGGCAACTTATCGGTATTGTACGACGGAGTGATTAAACGATGGAAAAGCCCAGAAAACTCCGTTAGTTAGGCATGAGCGTTTTTCTGCAAGGATCCATATATGTCGCGTCAAAACTATCTGTTTACGTCAGAATCCGTGTCTGAGGGCCATCCTGACAAAATCTGCGATCGCATATCAGATGCTATTTTGGATGCTTTTTTGACCGAAGAACCTAACGCACGTGTGGCCTGTGAAACCATGGCGACTAGCGGCATGGTTGTGGTTGGCGGCGAAGTCGGGTTGGCAAATCAGGAACGGCTGAAAGACTACATGGGCCGCATTAGCCAGATCGCGCGCGATTGCATCAAAGATATCGGCTATGAGCAGGAGCAGTTCCACTGGAACACCCTGCATGTTCTAAATTTTCTGCACGAACAATCTGCGCATATTGCCCAAGGCGTTGACCGCGATGGCGCTGGGGATCAAGGCATTATGTTTGGCTATGCAGTCAACGAAACACCCGAACTGATGCCAGCACCAATTCAATATGCCCACGCTATTTTGCGCCGTTTGGCTGAGGCCCGTAAAGCCGGCGAAGCGCCCAGCTTGCGCCCCGATGCCAAATCGCAACTTTCGGTGCGCTATGAGGATGGCAAACCAGTTGAGGTGACCTCAATCGTGCTGTCGACCCAGCACGAAAGTATTGACCAGACATCTGACGATATTCGCGCCATCGTTGAACCGTTTATCCGCGAGGTTCTGCCAAAAAGCTGGGTCACACCAAAAACTGAATGGCATGTTAATCCGACTGGCAGCTTCGTGATCGGCGGGCCAGATGGTGACGCGGGTCTGACGGGGCGCAAAATTATTGTTGATACTTATGGCGGCGCGGCCCCGCATGGCGGCGGCGCGTTTTCAGGAAAAGACCCAACCAAGGTTGATCGTTCCGCTGCATATGCGGCGCGGTATTTGGCGAAAAACATCGTTGCTGCGGGCTTGGCTGAACGCTGCACCTTGCAGATAGCCTATGCCATTGGCGTGGCCAAACCGTTGTCGATTTACGCTGATCTGCACGGCACAGGTCAGGTGTCAGAAGAAGAAGTTGAGCGCGCCATTGGTCAAGTCATGGACCTGACGCCGCGTGGTATTCGCGAACATCTTGACCTCAACAAACCGATTTATGAACGCACCGCTGCTTATGGCCATTTTGGTCGTGAACCAGATGCAGATGGCGGGTTTAGCTGGGAAAAAACCGATCTGGTTGAGGCGTTGAAAAAGGCTGTGTAGAAAAATTGAAGTACTGCCCGAAAATGGGCGGACACGGATATGTCCGGCCCCTATACTGGGGCTATGTTATTTGATCTGCCAGACCACACCACCCTTTACGCGGCCCTTTTGGCACGCGACACAAGCTATGACGGACGCGCCTTTGTCGGCGTGACCTCAACCGGCATCTTTTGCCGTTTGACCTGTCCTGCCCGCAAGCCAAAACCTGAAAACAGCCAGTTTTATCAAACCGTTGCTGAGTGTTTTGCGGCTGGGTTTCGCCCGTGCAAACGCTGTCACCCGCTCGGACCTGCGGCTGATACTGATCCGGCGATCCAAACTTTGCTTAAAGCACTGACTGCCGATAGTGCCCACAAATGGGCCGAGGCCGATATTATCAGGCTTGGGTTCGACCCCTCAACCGTGCGCCGCAGTTTCAAACGTCAGTTTGGCGTTACCTTTTTGGAAATGGCCCGCGTTGAACGTCTTCGAAACGGATTTACCACCTTGTCAAATGGTGGTCGGGTGATTGACGCGCAGATGGACGCAGGATTTTCATCACCCAACGCTTTTCGCTTGGCTTTTGCCAATTTGCTGGGCACCAGCCCTGCTGATTTCACCAAAGACGCGTTGTTGCGGGCCGACTGGATCGACACGCCGCTGGGCGCGATGGTGGCGGTCAGCGATCGTTCGGCCCTGCATTTGCTGGAATTTTCTGATCGCAAAGCCCTGCCAGCTGAGCTGAAAAAACTACGCAAAGCGGTGAAGGGCAATATTGGCATTGGGCGATTCGACCCAACCAATCAAATCGAAACCGAACTGGCCGCGTTTTTTGCGGCCAAATCGGCAAAGTTTGACACAAAACTAGCCCTGCATGGCAGCCCATTCGCACGCGATGTCTGGCAGGCTCTTAAACAAATTCCAGCCGGTGAAACCCGCAGTTACAGCGATATCGCCCGCGGAATCGGCAACCCAGCCGCCGTTCGGGCCGTTGCGCGCGCAAACGGGGCCAACCAAATCGCCATTGCCATCCCTTGCCACCGCGTTATTGGCGCCGACGGGTCGTTAACTGGTTATGGCGGCGGCTTATGGCGCAAAGAAAAACTGATCGCACTGGAACGACAGTTTTTGATCAAGAGTTGATCTCGCAGCGTTGGAAACCTATTAAGCGGCAACCAAACTGTGATTGGACCCGCATATGACCACCCCGAAAGCCCACGACGGCGCCCCGCGACGCAATTCTTATGGCCGTCGTCATGGCAAAACCCTGCGCAAAAGTCAGGTGGTTCATATGCAAACCACGCTCAAAGAAATTTCGCCGAAAAACGTGACATATGAGGACAACCCCAACCGCGACCCAATCGCCGTGACCGACCTGTTTGGCGACGACCGCCCTGTCTGGCTGGAAATCGGGTTTGGCGGCGGCGAACATTTGCTGCATATGGCCCAAACCTATCCTGAGGTCGGGATTATCGGGTGCGAACCCTATGTGAACGGCGTGGCCATGTTGGTGCCACGTATCGCGGAAACGGGTGTCACAAACGTGCGGGTTCACATGGGTGATGCTCGCGATTTACTTGATGTGTTACCCGAGGCGTCTTTGGATAAAGCATTTCTGTTATACCCTGATCCGTGGCCCAAATCGCGGCATCGCCAGCGACGTTTCATTGAGCCTGAAAATATCGACCAATTGGCCCGTGCCTTAAAACCAGGTGCTGAATTCAGGGTCGCCACCGATATTGAAGACTATGCACGTCAAACACAGCAACACATGCTTGGGCGCGATGATTTTGATGTTCTAACGACAACCGATGATGCTTTGAAAAAACCTTGGGCTGACTGGCACCGCACGCGATACGAGGCCAAAGCCATCCGCGAAAATCGTACCCCGAATTATATGACCTTCCGTAGGCGTTAGCAGCAGAAGATTGAAATTTTCCCCTTGCACGCTATAGTAGTGCAAAAGGAGTTTTCCTGATGTCCGACGATCCGATCATAAATTGCCATATTCATCTGTTCACGGAACGCAATATACCAACGTGGATGCCCAATTTCTTCGGAGCAATTCTCCGGCACATTGGCATTAGGTTTGGCGTACTCCGTTTCATCGTTTCATTTAGTTTCGTTAGGTACATTCTGCAGAATCTTGGCGTTCAAGATCCACGTGGCTGGGTGACTCGGCTATATGCGATGCGCGATATCGGACGCAAAAGCGGACCCGAAGCCATTTTGAACGAACTTCAAAAATACTATCCTTCTGACACCAAATTTGTAGTGTTACCAATGGACATGCGTTATGCAAAATATGGGCAGGTCAAAGAAGATATTTACGAACAGCATCGGAAATTATCTGAGCTTTATAAACTTCAGAAATACAAAGACATCATAATCCCGTTTGCGACCTTCCATCCAGATCGCCCCGACGGGGTAGCGGAGTTCAGAAATTGTATCGAAAATTATGGCTTTAAGGGGCTGAAACTGTACCCCAAACTGGGATATCGGCCGGATGATCCAATTCTGATGAATGAAATTTACCCCATTTGCATTAAGCATAATATTCCGGTGATGTCCCATTGCTCGTCAGGCGGCGTTAAACTTAAAGGCTGGGACCAGCAGCAATGCGACGCTGTCTCTAGGCCACAGGCCTTCTTGAAGGTGTTGGATGAATTCAATGATTTACGTGTGTGTCTTGCTCATTTTGGTGGCGCTCAGGCATGGGATACCTATATCAATGACGGCATTGATCCAAATGACCCCGAAAGCCGCAAAGATAATTTCTTGGCAGCCCTGCTGGATATCTTGGAAACGGATGACTATCCGAACCTGTTCACCGACATTTCCTATACTGCCTTCAAGATTTCGCAAAACCTGCCATTTCTGAAAGTGTTTCTGGAAAATGATCTGGTGCGATCAAAAACGCTGTTCGGATCAGATTATTATATGAGCCGACAGGAAGAAAGTTCGGAACGCGCGGTGTCGGTTAATCTGCGGGTGATCCTTGGCGAGACCGTTTTTAATGAAATCAGCAAGGCCAACCCGGCACGATTTCTCACTGGAAAATTGGCTAAGCCAACCCCGCCACCAAACCTTCTGATAAGCTGAACAATCAGCCGTCAGCCCCACCGAGGCGCAGCCGAGGCCACGCCCAACTGTTTGCGGCGCGCCTTTAGGCGTGTGGTCAACAGGCGGGAGCCGTGATTCTTGGTTAAAGGAGCCTCCCGCAGTCCGCGGTATTATTGCTACGCAATACCCCCCTCCCTTTGGGCTTGGCCTCGCCTTCGGCTCGGAAATTACTTGACCTTTGGGCTGGATTTACCCAACATTTGCCCAGCCACAAAGGATGAACCCATGAAAAAAGCCCTGCGCCGCGTAATGAAAACCCTGATCATTTTAGCGATCGTTGGCGTCGGGCTGGCGATCTGGAAATGGGATGAGGTCAAACGGCTGCTGGCCGTGAGTTCGTTGTTTGCCGAAGAAAATATCGTCGCCAATTTCAGTAATATGGACGAGATTTTTCTTCACCAATTGCTTGATGTTCCCGACGCTCCGGCTGTTGCTTTGCCCAACATGGCCCGCGAAATGCCTGCCAGTTTGGAAGGCTGGATCAAGGATCGATCACTGACTGGCTTGGTTGTGCTGAAAGACGGCAACATTGCTTATGAAAGTTATTTCCAAGGCACAGATCCTGATGATCTGCGGATATCATGGTCAGTGGCCAAAAGTTTTCTCTCGGCTTTGTTCGGAATTTTGCTGGACGAGGCTGCGATTGGGTCAATCGACGATCAAGTCTCCAAATATGCACCAGAACTGGCCGACAGCGCCTATGCTGGGGCGACCATCCGCAATGTTTTGAACATGTCGAGCGGGGTGGAATTTGATGAAGATTACCTCGATTCCAACTCGGATATTAACAAAATGGGGCGGATTTTGGCGCTGGGCGGCTCAATGGATGCATTCGCGGCTGACATCACCGATACCATCGGCGAGCCGGGCGCAAGATGGCAATATGTGTCAATTGATACCCATATTCTGGGCATGGTGATGCGCGGTGCAACCGGACGCTCCATCCATGACCTGATGACCGAAAAATTGCTGACCCCAATGGGGTTAGAGGCCGATCCAATCATGCTGACCGACGGTGACGGGGTCGCATTTGTGCTGGGCGGGCTAAACCTGCGCACCCGCGACTATGCGCGGCTTGGGCAGATGTTTTTGCAAAACGGCATGCTGAACGGGCAACAAATTGTGCCAGCAAATTGGGTTGCGGCCTCAACCGTGCCAAGTGCGCCGACGGCTGAAGGTAAGGTCCAATATGGATTTCAGTGGTGGATTGCAGCCGATGCCGGCGCAGGCGAATATTTCGCGCGTGGGATATACGGTCAGTATATCTATGTGAACCAGCCCGCTGGCGTGGTAATCGCGGTAAATTCCGCTGACCGCGCTTTTCGCGAGGCTGGCGCGTTTGACCAGAACCTTGCAGCCTTTCGCGAGATCACCGCCAGTTTGCAGTAACCGTTTCATATGGACCCTCCGTGCAGCCTTAGCTATACATTGCAAAACGGTTTTTATATGAGGTTTCAATATGTCCAGCCATGGCACTCTCCGCCCTATGACGTCGCGCAAATGCGGGCCGCTTTCGGGCGAAGCGCGGGTGCCGGGGGACAAATCCATCTCGCACCGCTCGCTTATTCTGGGGGCGCTGTCGGTGGGTGAAACCCATGTGACTGGCCTGTTGGAAGGTGGCGATGTGCTGGATACAGCCAAAGCCATGCGGGCTTTTGGCGCAGATGTTGAGCGTGTTGGTGACGGTGAATGGCGGATTCACGGCGTTGGGGTTGGCGGCTTTGCTGAACCCGAAGACGTAATTGATTGTGGCAATGCCGGCACTGGTGTGCGGCTGATCATGGGCGCGATGGCGACCACCGATATTACGGCGACATTCACTGGCGATGCCAGCCTGCGGTCGCGGCCAATGGGGCGTGTGACTGACCCGCTGGCGTTGTTTGGCACCCAATCCCATGGCCGTTCGGGCGGCAGATTGCCCCTGACGATTGTTGGTGCGGCCAATCCGGTGCCGGTGCGCTATGCGACACCGATGCCCTCGGCCCAAGTGAAATCTGCGGTGCTGTTGGCGGGGCTGAATGCGCCCGGTGAAACCGTGGTGATTGAACAAGAAGCCACCCGCGATCATACCGAACGGATGCTGGCAGGGTTTGGCGCTGAAATTACCACCGAAATCACCGATGAGGGCCGCGTCATCACCCTGAAAGGCCAGCCAGAATTGACCGGCCAAACCATTGTGGTACCGCGTGATCCGTCGTCAGCTGCGTTTCCGGTGGTGGCAGCGCTGTTGGTTGAAGGCTCAGACATTCTGGTGCCAAATATCGGCCTCAACCCAACCCGCGCTGGGCTGTTTACCACGCTGACTGAAATGGGTGCCGACATTACATTTGAAAACCCGCATAGCGAGGGCGGCGAACCAGTTGCCGATCTGCGGGTTAGGTTTGGCCCGCTCAAAGGCATTACCGTACCGCCTGAACGGGCGCCGTCGATGATAGATGAGTATCCTATTTTGGCGGTTCTGGCCGCAACCGCCTCGGGCAAAACCGTGATGAAGGGCATCAAGGAAATGCGGGTCAAAGAATGTGACCGTATTGACGCGATGGCCCGAGGGCTTGAGGCGTGCGGCGTTAAAATTGAGGAAACCGAGGACAGCCTGACCATTTACGGCATGGGAAAAATCCCCGGCGGCGCAACCTGCGTGACCCATCTGGATCACCGCATCGCGATGAGCTTTATGTGCCTTGGTATGATCACTGAAAAGCCGGTTAAAATTGACGACGCTGCCGCGATCGAAACCAGTTTTCCGGATTTTGTGCCACTAATGGAACGGTTGGGGGCATCCTTCCAAAAGAACAACCAATGAAATATTCCGGCGGATGTTTGTGCGGCGCGGTAACCTACACCGTGTCTGGCCTGCTGCGCCCTGTGATAAATTGCCATTGCCAGCAATGCCGAAAGACCTCGGGGCATTTTGTTGCCGCCACATCCGCGCCCCGCGATAGTGTCAACATCGTTGGCCACGTCACTTGGTTTCGCTCATCCGACACGGCGCGGCGTGGGTTTTGTGCCACCTGCGGGTCAAACCTGTTTTGGGATGGTTTGGGTGAAAACCTGTCGATTTTTGCGGGCACGCTGGACAACCCAAGCGATTTGCAAACCAAAGGTCATATCTTTGTTGACGATAAAGGTGCATATTATGACATCACCGATGATCTGCCAAAAGCGCCGCAAGATGACGCTGTGCTGACCACAGTAGTAAAACCCTGACGGAGAGCAAAATGCGACTTTTCAGACATTTTCTGTTGATATCTGCGCTGGTGGCGGGAACGGCCAGCAGCGCCCAGACCAACGCGGCGATTAACTGTTTTCTTGGCGGTATTCGCCCCAACGAATCCCTGCATGATACCATCGTGACGTTCCAAAATAATGCCGAAACCTCGGTTGATATTCTTTGGGTAAGTTTTGAGGGCGAAGAGGTTTATTACAACACACTTGCCCCCGGTGATAGCTATGACCAGCCGTCATTTTACGGGCATCCTTGGGTGATTTATCGTGCTGAATCAAATATTTGCAAAGCCATTATTATTCCGTTCGCGCCCCATGTGGTCCTGACCATTGATTAGTGCATTTTTGTGACCAACCTTCCTATTGACCCCATTCTGCCCGAACTTTTGGCGCGATTTCGCGACAAGGGTCTTGCCGTTTTGCAAGCGCCGCCGGGCGCTGGCAAAACCACCCGCGTGCCGTTGCATCTGCTTGAAAACGGGTTTTGTTCTGGCCGGATTTTAATGCTGGAACCGCGTCGCGTTGCAGCGCGAGCCGCAGCCGAGCGGCTGGCGCAGGGCTTGGGTGAAAAGGTTGGCCAAACGGTTGGCTATCGCGTGCGGGGCGAAAGCAAAACCTCGGCCCAAACCCGTGTCGAGGTGGTGACCGAGGGGATTCTCACCCGTATGATCCAGTCTGACCCTGAGTTGTCAGGCATTGATTGCGTGATCTTTGACGAGTTCCATGAGCGATCACTGAACGCTGACCTTGGGCTGGCGCTGTGTCTTGAAATTCGCGACGCATTGCGGCCCAATTTGGCTATTTTGGTCATGTCAGCAACCCTTGACGCGGGGCCGGTGGCGGCGCTGATGGGCGGTGCGCCAGTGATCACGGCTGAGGGCCGCAGCTTTCCGGTTGAGACCCGCTGGCTGGATCGACCGTGGACCAAACCGGGCCAAAGGTTGCCGCGATTTGAAACCGCGTTGGCTGATTTGGTTGTGCAGGCTTCCCATGAATGCGAGGGCGGGATTCTGGTATTTCTGCCCGGCGCGGGTGAAATTCGACGCGTTGAAAACCTTCTTTCAGGCCGGATCAAAAATGCCGAAATCATGCCATTATTCGGGGCGATGCCCTTTGCCAAACAACGGTTGGTGCTGCAACCGCTGGCGGAAAAACGCAAGGTGGTGCTGGCGACCAGCATTGCCGAAACCTCGTTGACCATTCCCGATATTCGGGTGGTGGTTGACGGCGGGCGCGCACGTCGCGCGCGGTTTGATGTCGGGTCTGGCATGTCACGGTTGGTGACCGAACGGGTCACTAAGGCCGAGGCTGAACAGCGGCGCGGCCGTGCTGGGCGCTTGGCGGCGGGCAGTTGTTACCGGTTTTGGACCAAAGGCGAAGAGGGCGGGATGCGCCGTTTTCCGCCCGCTGAAATCGAATCGACTGACCTGACCGCGCTGGTGTTGGAGCTTGCGCTTTGGGGCGCCACCGACCCCGCCGAAATGGAGTTTCTAACCCAGCCTCCGGTTGGCGCGTATACGTCAGCACAGGCGGTGTTGAAGTCGCTGGGCGCGCTGGATGAAAACCATCGAATCACCAAACATGGCAAGGCTTTGGCCGCGCTACCGATGCACCCGCGCCTTGGTCAAATGGTGCTGAAAGCCGGTGGCAAACAGGCGGCACTGTTGGCCGCGTTGATTGCGGCCCGCGACCCGCTGCGCGGCGCCCCTGTTGATCTGACGCTGCGCATTGAAGCGTTGGATGACATGCAAAAATTCCAGCGCAATCACCCCTTTCAGGCTGATCGCAATCTGCTGTCTAGCATCCGTACCGAGGCCAAAAGGTTTGATCGTCCGGTTGTAAAACCGGCCAGTCTTGGGGTGCTGGTGTCGCTGGCTTTTCCTGACCGCATTGGCCTGACGCGCGGCGGTGACAAAGGTCAGTTTTTACTGAGCGGCGGTAAAGGTGCGGTGATCGCAGCGGGAGACCCATTGGCAGGCGCGCGATTGATCGTGGCCGCTGATCTGGACGGCGATACCCGTGAAGCCAAGGTGCGGCTGGCGGCGCGGGTTTCTGAATCAGAGGTTCTGGCATGGCACGGCGAACGGGTTAAAAACCTAGACATTTGCGCATGGTCAAAACGTGACCGCATGGTGGTAGCGCGTCAACGAAAAATGCTGGGGGCACTGGTGTTGGAGGACCGTAATTGGCGCAACGCACCGCCAGACGCAATCGCAACAGCAATGCTGGAGGGTATCCGCGACATGGGGCTGGATTGCCTAAACTGGAACAAAGCCGCGCGTTTCATGGTGGGGCGCGTGGAATGGTTACGGGCGCGCGGCACTGAAATTTCGCACATGGATCAGGTCAGTCTTTTGGCAAATCTGGATGATTGGTTGGGGCCGTTTTTACAGGGATGCAAAAACCGGTCAGACCTGAAAAACCGTGACCTAATGCCCGCCCTAGAGACGTTGTTGGGATGGGACGGAAAACAGCTGTTGGATCAGCTGGCCCCGATCACCATCACCGCGCCGACCGGTACAAAGCTGCCGGTGGATTATAGCGGTGATCAGCCATCGATTTCGGTGCGTTTGCAGGAGATGTTTGGCATGACCACCCACCCCACCGTGGGGCCAGACCGATTGCCTTTGCTGATTGACCTGCTGTCACCAGCACGACGCACGGTGCAGACAACGGCTGATCTGCCGGGGTTTTGGGCGAGTTCTTATGTGGATGTGCGCAAGGATATGCGCGGCCGATACCCGCGTCATCCGTGGCCGGAAAACCCCGCCGAAGCCCCGCCAACCCGACGGGTTAAGCCGCGGGTTTAATCTTTGTCGGGGTCCATCGCCAGAATTTCAGCGCCGCGTTCAGAGATCATCACCGAGATGATGTCAGCCATCTGCTTACAAGCCGCGCGACTGGTGGCACCACCGACGCCGACGCTTTTGCCAAATGCCCACCACAAACCCGGCGACCACCCTTTTTGCCGAGACGTTTTCAACCGGATCAAAAAGCCCGCCGAGGGGCGAAACGCAAAAATGCTACGGTCGACTTTTTCGATTTCGTCAAAGGTACAAAAATGCCGTCCTGTGCTGTCAAACAGCCCATTTTCATTAAGGGTCAGATACGTCTCGGTTGATTTCCAATAACGCCAAGCAAACCACAGAAATGCGAAGCCCAAACCTGTCAGAAGAATGCTCCAGATGATGCTGGCCGAGGGCAATGTTGCCACGGTGTAAAGTAAAAAAATCCCCATTGAGACTTGCACGGCCATGCCAATGACCCGTCTAAAATAAGAAACTTCTAGCTTTGCGAATTCTCGTGCCATGGGGGCTCCTGAATTGAATTTTGTATTTATAGAGCGCGGTACGGTCGAATTGAAAGCAGGAATTCACCTAATTTAGGTCACCGGCGATTACTGACTTGGCTGACGGGCAGGCTTGCGCTGTTCGGAGGTGTTATTGCTGCGCAATATACCCCTTGTTTTTTAGCGCGGCATCGGCGGCATCACGGGAAAATTTTGCTGTGATCTCCACATGACCAGACCAGCGGAACTGGTCAATCACTTGCACCCAATCAAGCGTAAAACCTGCATCGGTCAAGGTTTTTGCATCACGGGCGAAGGTTACCGGATTACACGACACCGCCCCGATGATTGGCACGGCCGACTTGGCCAATTCCTCCATCTGGGTTTTGGCGCCAGCACGCGGAGGGTCAATCACTACCGCGTCCAGCTTGCGTAAATCCAGCGGCACCAGTGGGCGGCGGTATAGATCACGGGTTTCAGCCGTAACCGTTTTCAAACCTTTGGCAAACCGCCAGCCTGTGTTCAGCGCCGCCGTCATGTCGGCTGATCCCTCAACCGCCAGAACTTCAGCGTTTTCGGCCAAAGGCAGCGCAAAAGTGCCACATCCGGCGAACAGGTCTGCGACCCTAGCCGATTTTCCGACCGCGCGGCGCATGGCTTCGACCAATGCGGCCTCGCCTTGCTTGGTGGCTTGCAAAAACGCGCCCAGCGGCGGGATAACTTCGGCTTTGCCAAAATGCTGCGCTGCACGACGACGGGCCGCTACGATTTCGCCGTTCCAGCCCAAACGCGCCAGATCAAAGGTTTCAGCCAGTGCGGCCAGCTTGCCCCGCAAAGTGCGGTCAAGCTCTTTAGCTTGTAAAACGTCAATATCCAGCCCCGAATCACATAGCGTAACCGAGATTTTGACCTCGCCTTTGCGCGATCCACCGATGCGGACAATTTCATGACAGGCGGGTAAGGCTTCCAGCAATTCTGGCACCACAAGTGCACATTCTTCCAGCGCAAAGGATGTGCTGGACGCGCGGCCATGAAAACCAACCACTGTGGTTTTTTTTGTACGACGACCACTAAACACGACGCGGCGACGTGAATTGGGAGGGGAAACCGCAATTGGTAAAAATTCGGTCTCTAATCCTTGGGCGGTTAGGGCGCGGCGCACCACGTCTTGTTTCCAGTCGGCCAGAAAGTCG
>JAESRG010000017.1 GCA_016764785.1 Paracoccaceae bacterium | reverse complement strand
GCGTGACGGCCAGCGCTGATGACCGGCTGACGGTATCGGGGATTATCGCGCGCGAAGACGATGCCGAGGTGATTGATCTTGTGTTGCAAGATCTGGTCACAGGGCCCGAAATCGACTTCAATCTGGCGGTTCTGAATCCGGCGGTGTGCGGAATTGAATCAATGTTGCCAGCCTTGCCCTCTATCGGTGTGGAGATCGTCTATAGCTATGGTCGCCGGGAAGGGTTCTCGCCGGATGGGGTCTATTTTGAGGGGGAAAACCCGGTGATCGATGTGCTGATGCCAGCATCTCGGGTCGGATTTTTCTATGGATTTTATGTGGACGCCGAGGGGACGGTTTACCACTTGTTGCCTCATAAAGACCGCTCGGGAAATGTGCTTCCGACAATCGGAACAGAGGAAAACGGGGTGCGCACCGTTCGGTTGGCCTTTCCTGCGGATGAGGCGACAACCGAACGTGTCGGGTTTAATGTAATTCCGCCTTTCGGCACCGGCATTATTGTTGCGATTATTACCGAAACGCCACTATTTGACGGGTTGCGCCCGCGTGCAGAATCAGTCGAGGCGTTTCGTGACGCACTGAGCGGATCTCATGCGATTGTTCTGGACGGGCATACATTGGTTGCGTCTCGCTATCTTGTAACCAAGCCCTGAAATAACCACATAAAGGGTATAGATTTAAAAACTGCGGAGATTGCCGCAAATTTCAAAGTCGGCTATATTGGTCGAGACCATTTTATTTTAAGGAAAGAATGCATTATGGTATTTCAGAAAATTGCCACTTTGTGCGCCGCCGCATGTTTTTTAACGCCGATTGTGGCCAATGCGCAGGCTATGACTGCTGACGAAATATTGGCGTTGCTAAAGGCCCAGCGTGAATTGCTGGCCAATAGTGACACAGGCGAAGGCGGCACGAGGGCGCTCGGGTTTGTGATTAATTCAAACCCTGCTGTGGATGGATCAGGGGTCGCCATTGGCACCGAAGTTGACGGCGACTTGATTACCGCCAGCACCGACGGGGTCATTGTTCCGGAAGAACTGGTAATCGATCTGACGATCTTTTTCGAATACGATTCAGCGTTGCTGAAATCAGAATCACGTGAACAGGTGAATGCGCTATGCGTGGCAATTCAGTCCAGCGAAGAAACCTCGCTTGAGATGGCTGCCATGGCCGAAATGGCACCTGACGCGGCGGATGTGAACGCGGCTGCGTTAAACCAGATTGCCCAGTCGAGCAGCGGTGCGTACCAGATTATTGGCCATACGGATGCGTCGGGTTCGGTGCAGTATAATTTGACCTTGAGCCAAGCGCGTGCCGACGAAGTTGTGCGGTATATGGTGCGTGAATGTGGCATTGATGCCAATCTGCTGGAAGCAGTCGGTATGGGGGAAGGGCGTCTTAAGGACAGCAGCAACCCGAGCGCTGACGCCAATCGGCGTGTTGAAATTCAGGTTACGCTTTAGGGTGAAAAGCGGCGCGGATGCGTTGTTATGTTTTACAGCATTACATACGCGCCGCGCCTTTGAGGAATCGGTTTTGGCCGATTCCTGTGTCATCAGGCCATCGTGCTTAGAAACTCTTTGCGGCTTTTGTCATCGTCGATGTGACCCGACAGAGTTTGGCACAATTCCTCACGCGTGGCGCAGGTTTTGGCGGTTTTTTTGATCAGAACCTTGGCAATTGGACCGATATGGGGAATCAGTTGCTTGGTGAGGGCCTCTAACAATTCAGGGCTAAGCACGCCGGCGATTGTCGTGGAAACAACGCTACCGGTTTGACCCAGATGGGCCCGAACGGCGGCGCGAAATTGGTCGCGATGTTCAGGCCCGATTTCTGCTGCGAGTTGGTCAATCAACTGATTTGTATCCGTTGTTGCGTTGGAAACCCGACGCACCAAGACTTTGGCAATGGGTCCGATTTGTTCGGTCAGCAAGGTTTCAACCCGCGACAACACCGATTTCGGCATTTGCTGTGCCAGCGTTTGCGACAAGACTTGTGGAGCAATGGCCCCGGCAGGCATGGCGACAATCGTGCGTTCTGTATCTCGCATCACCTGTTGATCAATATTGCGTAGCGCGGCATGGATTGCATTCGCAAACGCGCGCGCATTCGGAATGCGGTTGTTCGGATCGGCGACCAGTGTCGCGGCCGAGAGTTGGTGCAGCGCCGGCGGCAGTTCAGGGGCGATATGTGCGAGTTGCAGAAAGTTACCGGAGATGACTTTTTGGGTCAGCTCACCAAGGGAGTTGGATTCAAACGGTTTGCGGCCCGTCAGCAGTTCAAACATGATCACGCCAGCTGCAAAAATATCTGCGCGGTGATCAGCCTGATACCCCATGAATTGTTCCGGCGACATATAGTCAGGTGTGCCGATCATGCCACCATTGGTAGCGCCAAGCGATTCCACCCGGGCCACGCCAAAATCGGCGATTTTCAAACGACCATCAGGCAGTAACAGCGCATTGGCCGGTTTGACGTCACGATGCACAATACCTGCGGCGTGGATGGCATCCAGCCCGGCCAGCATCTGGGTCATGATTGACCCGAATTCCTGTAGGTTTGGCAGTGGGCGGCGCGCGATGCGGTCCTGCAACGTCTCGCTATTGATTAGTTCCATCACCAGATAGGGTTGCTCGTCCTGCTCCAGATAATCAAAGATCGTGACCAGATTGCCATGTAGCACCCGACCTGCCGCTTTTGCTTCGCGCGCGAATCGTTCTAGCCACGAAGCACGTTCGGAATTGTCCATCAGATGGGTATGCAGCGTTTTAATAGCAACCACGCGATCGATATGAGGGTCATGGCCGCGATAGACCACGCCCATAGCCCCCTCACCGAGGATGCCGTCAATACGGTATTTCCCAACACTTTGCGGGATGTCAGTAGACATTATTAACCTATTCCGTTGAGGTCCGAGTTACTGGGACCTTAATCATCCAATAGTTTCATGGCACTATCAAGGGAGCGGCGCATACGGTTAAATGACGTGGACAGCGAACTGATTTCGTCTTTCCCTTTTTTCACATATTCAGGTGCCGAGAAGTCGCCCATGCTGACCTGCTCGGAAATTTCGGACATAACCGAAACAGGTTTTAGAACGATTCGTGACAACATTACGTTAACAAGCACAATGACGACAGCAAAGGCGGCGACGATGGCCAGCATGATGACCACGATTAAATCCATTGCACGCTGATCGGCTAGTGACATCGGAGCCCAGATGATTTGCGCGCCGATTGTTTCGTTCATTTCCCAGCCAAAGCCGTTTTCCGTGCCATATAAGTCTATCATTGCTGCTGGCGCAATGGCCGGGTCTGAGTGGCAATCGAGGCAGCCTGGATTGGTTATTGTGAATGGAAATGCAACGGCAAATACCCGCCCGGCGCTGGTATCGCGAATAACTGAAATACGATCCAGGTCGGGATTGGCACGCAGCTGGTTAATTAACACGGCCTCCCAATCTTCCGCAAGATCATCGGGGTTGGTCGGGTTCAATGCCGCTTCTTTATAATAGTAATCCGGAAAAGTTTCTTGAAACTTGGCAAAAACTGTTTGTGCCGAAAAGGATGGTACAGAATGAGGCAAAAACAGAATATCATTGCCATCTGATAGCAAAGGTTTAATACCCGTTGAGGTATAGTTCCGCACCGCCAATGCATTTGCACGGATCAGGGCGATCTCGTTCTCGATTTCCTGCAGTGCATTTTGTTGAGCGGCTCGATACGTTAGAAATGATGCCGCAGAAAGGCCTAAAAAGCATGCGACTATTAGGACGAGATTGAATTTTGTTCTTAGCCGCATTAGTAGTTTCCTCTTTTAGTCTTTGCACCATGAAGTATAGGTGTAATACTATTTATCGATTTTCGCTAGATTACTTTTAGTGGAGATAACGTAGTTTTTCACGTGTAACCCAATTAGGACAGCCCTATGTTTAAAAAGTTATTAGTAATTATTTCGTTGTTGGTGATGCCAGTGACGTTGTTTGCGCAAGAAAATCAAGTGAAAATAGTTGCGTTGGTATTAACCACTGCGGATTATAACCCAAGCTCTGATAATATTATTCAGACGCTTGAGGTATTGAACGCACAAACGTTGCGAGTCGAATCACCCAATGCGTCTGAATTACGTTCCGTGTTGAAACGATTCGCAGCTGCCGCGCTCGATAACGATATCGCTTTGGTTTTTGTGGACGCACCGATTCTTATGCTCGGTGACCGGGAGTTTATTGCGCCGTCGGGAATTGAACTGCGTCGCGGCTCTGATTTGCTGACTCAGGCAATTCCGATCTCGGCCATGGCGCGGGCCGCGGCACTTGCAGGAACTGGTGGTGCGGTATTTGTGCATTCCAGCGATCTTGGCTCAGAACTACCGGAAGGCGTGACGCTTGCACAGATTGCGCCTGTGCAGCGCGCTGGAACCAGCCCGATCATTATGGTAAAGGCTGGATCAGCGATGACTTTGTCAGACATATTTGCGCAGCATAGTCAAAGCCCGGTTATGGAACTGGCGTTATTGCTGAACGATCTGACCGCTCAGGTGGAAATTACCGTATCTTATGTTCCCAACCGAGCGATCATCATCAAGACACCTGTTGTTGAGGGGCGCGGCGATGACTCGTCCGGAAGCGCAGAAACAGCTGAGATTGCACCAGCCACTGAAAGTGCCAATGTCGTGGATCCGGTTGTTGAGGCGATCGGCGCAACAGCTGGTGCGCCTGAAACAAACGGATTGAACCTTCCGCTTGTTGCCGACACGGCGCCAGAGGATGTCGTTGTGGAAGAACCTGTTGTAGAAGACGTCGAACAGGTTGAGGTAACGGTGCTGTCTCTTGATTTGTTGCGTGCTTTGGAAAGCGGATTGTCGCGTGCTGAAAAACGGAGAATCCAGCGTGGACTGCGAGACCTCGGGTTTTATTCTGGCCTGATTGACGGTATTTTTGGGCGGCAGACCGCGCGGTCAATCGAAGCTTATCAGCAATCCGTCAGCGCAGAGCAAACCGGGGTTCTGACGGTAAGCCAACTTGGTGAATTTATCGAATAATTAGTACCGCTTCTGCTTTGTTGCAGAAGCGGTATAGAAGTGTGCTAACAAGTTTTGAAGTTTATTTTAGACTGAGTCGCGAGGATTTTCAGTGACTAAAATTATTTTTGTTATCGCCGTGTTTCTATTGGCGCCATTTGCAACATTTGCCCAAAACCGGGTTGCCTTGCTTGTTGGTAATGCCAATTACGACAACCCAGACCTAACCCTGCGCAATCCGGCCAATGACGTGGCGGCGTTGGGTGATGCACTAAGTGCGCTCGGGTTTGAAATATTCTCGGCAGTTGACCTGGATCGCAGCGGTGTTGAGGCCAGTCTTGATGCTTTTGAAATTGCCGCACAAGGCGCTGACATGGCAGTATTTTTCTTTGCGGGTCACGGGGTGCAGATCAATGGCGAGAACCATCTGATTACGCGGGATTTTGATGCGATGGACGAAAATTCATTGCAGAATGCCTCTATTACGATGACGCGGATTACGCAGGTTTTTGAGGCGGCGAAGCCAGATATCGGCATTGTTATTCTTGACGCATGCCGGAACAATCCGTTTGTCGAAACGGGACAAGTCGTGCAAGGCTTGGCGCGGTCGCGCGGCGGTGCCGGACTGTTGATTGCCTATGCGACCGATCCGGGGAACGTGGCTTATGACGGCTCCGGCGATAACAGTATTTTCACCAAAGCCATCATTCGCCATATCGCGACCGAAGGGGTCGAAGCGCGGATCATGTTTGGCCGGGTGCGCCAGCAGGTCATTCTGGAATCCCGTGGCCAGCAAATTCCATGGGTAGAAGAGGCCGTTCTGGGCGAGCATTATTTCGCCGGTCAAGGTAATCTAGTCATTGCCAGCAGTGATTATTCACGAGAATTGCAGGCATGGCGGCAGATTTCCGCACAGACAGACATTCCTCCGTTTCGGGCGTATCTGGATGATTTTCCAAACGGTGTATTCAGCCAGTTTGCGCGCGACCGGATATCAATGATCCGGCAAGCGCGCGCGGCGGGCGCACCATCAGGACAATCGAGCCTCGATATTCTGCGCCCTGAAGAATTGGCACGGGTAGAGGCCGCGTTGATCGTGCTGGGCTTTCTGCCCTCGACACGGGATTTATCCGACGCAACCCTTGATGCACTGGCGAACGCGTTTGACCTTTATCGTGTGCAATTACCCAACCCCGACGAGGCGAGCGCCGACCGACTGTATCAGGACGCAGCCCGGATGACGATTTTTCTGGGGGCGACGACAGCGCAACAATTACGGACTGATATTATCGCGTTGTCTGCAATTGACCGCACGCTGAAAATTGCGAATGACGCCTTTTTCCAGATTGAGGAAATTGCAAAAACCAATAACGCGGCCCTGCCTTTACTGGAAACCGCACGCACAGATATTACGGCAATTGAAGCTAACTTGGCACTGGTGATGGGCCGATTAGATGAAAGCCGTTTGTATTATCAACAGTTGATTGATCGCGCCCAGTTGCATTTTCCCGACCGGATTGACGCCTCGTTAATTGAGGCGACAGGGTCGCAAACTGCCCTTAACCGGCTGGAGCAACGTCTTGCCGATGACGCGGCTCTTTTTATTAAACATGTAACGAATTCAACGGAAGAAACCCAAGGAACTTATGCGTGGCTTATCGATTTTTTACCAGTAAACTAGTTGTAATCTGTAGCATTGTAGCGATCTCGCTTTCAGCATGTGACGCACCAAGTGGCCAGTCGGTTTCCGCCGGAAGTGTGGGGCAATCACCTGAAGAAGCCAGTTTACGCAGCCATTCCGCTGCGATGCGGACAACGGTTACCGAGGCGATTGCACTTGGCGGTGCTGCTGGGCTTGGTTTGCGGCTGTTAGCTGGCAATAGTGGCAGAAGCAATGATGCTCTGGTCGGAAATATTGGCGCCGTTGGTTTTTTCGTAATTGGCGCAGGGGCTGGTGCGGTTGCCGGGGCTTATATCGCACACTTGCAGGATAATTTCGCGAGTTCCGAGGAACAGACCGCAGCGCTGCGGGCCAATCTTGCCGCGAGTATTTCAGAAACACAGGCTACGTTGCAGGTTATGCAGGTTGTCCTGGCCAATCAGGTGCGCGAATTGAACCGGTTGCAAGCTGCTGTAAACGCTGGTAGTGCTGACTCAGCCTCGCTGGCACGCGAAATTGCTGAAGCACAGGCTAATCTTGCAGAGATGGACGGCGCCGCGGATGGTGCCGCCGGTCGGTTTAACGAGTTCACAGATGCCAGAAACGTCGTCGCTGTTGGTCTGGATACAAGGCCGATAGATCAGGGACTTCAACAACTCAGTCGCCAGATCGCCGAAATGCGCGGTGTAGCGGAGAACCTTGCGGGACAGCTTTAATGCAACAAAGCACTAGAAAAAAATCCATTTTATATAAACTGACATGTTTAACCTTATCGACATCGCTGATGTTGGGCGGCTGCGCCATCCCCTCGCCAGGCGGTGGTGCGCTGCATGCAAATGCCAGCCAAGCAGAGACAGATCTGCATAACCGCGCCAATGCAATGCAAAAGACAATCGTCGAAGCCATTGCCGTGGGCGCTTTGGCCGGACTTGCTGTTGGCGCCCTGGATAACAGGGGCGGGCGGCGGTTTGGCGATTTGGGCGTTGGCGGATATTTGCTTTCGGGGGCATTGGTCGGGGCGTTGGCTGGAACATATGTGGCGTTCTTGCAAAAAGATTTTGCCAGCAAAGAAGAACGGTTAGAGCGGGCGCGGGCCGATATTCGGGCCAACAACGCGGAAACCCGTGCAACATTGCAGGTCATGCGTTCGGTGCTGGCGACGCAAGTGCGTGAATTGAACCGGTTGAAAGCTGCCGTGGCGGCCGGAACCGCCGATTCAGCGCAATTAACACAGGAATTAACCGAAGCACGCGCCAACTTGCGTGAAATGGAACGCGCGGCCAATGGTGCCAGCCGCCGGTATCAGGATTTCAGCAGGGTCCGTGGACTTGTCGCCGTAAATTCAGGTTCAGGAAATATTGATGGAGAGTTGCAGGAACTAAGTGAACGGATCGCCGCAATGCGTGAAGTTGCTGCAGATCTTGCAGAAGAAATTTAAGGAAATAAAATGAAAAAATCTTTGATTGTTTTGGCTGTATTTAGCTTATCGGCTTGTTCGGTATCCCAAGACCCCGCGGACGGTGGTTTCTTGTCCGGTCTGGTCGGTGTCGGAGGCGGTGGATATCAAGATCGCGTCGACGAAGGTCAGGCTGCGCTTGAGGAAGATCAGGCGCAGGCTGCTGTGTTGCAAGCCCAGCAACAACGGGCCTATGCGCGCTCGGCTGCAATGGCGACCGAAATTGAACAGTTGCGGGCAAAGCATACCCAATGGCGGGTGACCATCTCCAATCAGGTCGCAGAGCTGCGGTCGTCGGGTGCGGTTATGTCGCCGTTCATTATGGCGCGGGTGAATGCTGTGGTGAATACGTCTCCGTCGGGGAGCAACGATGCCGCGCGACTTGCCGCTTTGCAGACAGCGATTGCGGATGCGCGGGCGCTGTCCGCTGACCTTGCGGCGTTGTCTTAACCGCTAGTCTGCACCGCTCGGGATTTGTCCCAAAGCCCGCCAGGCCTCGATCTTTTCACGGGAAACCTGAAAATGCATCGAGTCCTCGCGGCTAAAGCCTGCGCCCCAATACCAGCCTTCTTTGTGGAAGAAATCTGCCAATAAAATAAGGCCCAACTGGGTGCGGTCGTCGCCCAGCGTGTCCAGCTGTCCGTCGATGTTCAGGTCAACCGACAAGCCGAATGCGTGGGTCGAGATCGAGGTTTCAGAGCCACGGATCAGACGCACACACAGAGACCCAGCAGTTGAGATGCGGGCATAAAGTTCAGGTTCAAAAATTTGCACATTGCGAAAGACCTGCCGCAGAGAAATAATAGCCGGTTCCAGCATGGTGACGCGAATGGGGCCAACGTCAACGGTTTGCACCAAGTCTTTTAGAATCGGGTTTGTCATGGGCTGGCAATCGCTGGTCATGTCTTGGCGCGGTGGTCCAAACAGACCCGTCAGATAGCTGGACGACGAATTTGTCAGCCCTTCATTCACGTTGCGGCGATCTGCAATCAGGGCAACTTGCGCAAACGAATCGGCCAGCGAATCGAACGTTTCTTCGGCATCGGAATAGGTTGTGGTGGTGGCCGCGACCCCACGGCCTTCAAGAATGCCGACCTTTTGCTGGAGGGTGTTGAAGTTGATGGTCAGAGCCGTCACTTTCTCCTCCATCGCCTCAAATTCGGCGCGACTGGGGAAAGCCGTCGTGTTCCAGAACAGGGTCTGGGCCAAAAACCAGCCTGCTGGTGCAGCCAAAATTGCAAATGCCAAAAAAATACTCGCAAATTTCATGGAAGTCCTCGTTCGCTATTTCTGGGCAGGTTAGGCAGTTAAGCCGTAAGTGTCGATGTGTAACACTGGATCGTGACAAAATAATGGTCCGATACCGGATTAAAAATATTTGCCATACGAAGGTTAATGTGCCAGAAACAATGACAATTATTCAATTAAAAATATTGCCGAAACAGATTTTAAGTCCTAGACTGGTCAGAAATACCTAATAAATATGCGTGGCTTTTTTTATAAGCCATATCTTCGGGGGAATGATGGAAATAGACATCGATGTCTTGCTGGCCGCGTTTGAAGGCGATTCTCCGTGTGGGGAAGACTTGGAATATGACCCCGATTTTATTGAACTGGAAACAGTCGCTGTCGCCAAAGAGGAGCAGCAGGTTGGTGATTCGGTAATCGCTGCCGAAGGCGTGGATTTCAACAAGGTTGCCGCGATGGCGCTGGGGGTTCTGGAGCGTTCCAAAGACCTGCGTGCCGCTGTATATCTGGCTGAAAGCGTGTTGCACACCGAGGGCTTTGTTCCGTTTGAGCGCGTGCTGGCATATATTCATGGTGTGCTCGATCAGTATTGGGTGGGCGTTTACCCTCAACTGGACGACGAGGATGACGACGACCCGACGATGCGGATGAATGCGTTGCGCGGCCTGTCTGACTCAGCGGCCGTGTTGAAAGCAGTGCGGCGTGCGCCATTGACCGATAGTCGCGCGATGGGGCGCTGGACATTGCGGGATATGGCGGTGGCTGGCGGGGAAAGCCCGATGCCGTCGGATATGGAGACCATGCCGGATACAGCGACGATTTCGGCGGCGTTTCAGGATACTGACAAAGAAACAATGGCCGCAATTCGAGGCGCAGTGTCAAATTCGCGTGACCATTTGAAAAAAATTATTGCTCTGCTGGACGAAAAAGTCGGCATGGACAGTCCCGATTTAGGAGAGCTGGATAAAGCGTTGTTCAAGGCGCAGACGGCAATCGCAAATGCGGTGGGTGGCGTTGTTGATGACGCCCCGAGTGACAAGAATGAGGCTTCTGCAGGGGGTGCTCAGCCGGTAATGCAGCCATCAGGTGGTTCAATTAGCGGGGCGATTAATTCGACCGCGGACGTGACGATGATGATCGACAAGATTTGCGAATATTACGCGCGCTCGGAGCCATCAAGCCCTGTTCCAATGTTGCTCAAACGGGCGCGAAAGCTTGTTTCGGCAGATTTTATGACCATTATGGAAGACATCGCGTCTAGCGGGATGGATCAGGTTAGAACGCTGAGTGGGGTTCGCAACGACGAATATTAGCCTCGTTTTATGCAAAAGTAATGAAGTTTAGGGATTTTAAGGAAGGAATCGACAATAATGTCTAGTAGTCAAAAATTCATCGCGCGGAACCGCGCACCGCGTGTTCAGATCGAATATGATGTGGAGCTGTACGGAGCCGAGAAAAAAATTCAACTACCGTTTGTGATGGGCGTTATGTCTGACCTTTCGGGTAAATCGGAAGAGCCGCTGCCGGCGGTTGCTGATCGTAAATTCCTTGAGATTGATATTGATAACTTTGATAGCCGGATGAAATCCATGAAGCCCCGGGCGGCGTTCTCGGTGCCTAACACCATGACCGGCGAGGGCAACATGGCGGTGGATATTACCTTTGAAAGCATGGACGATTTCAGTCCTGCTGCCATTGCCCGCAAGGTCGAACCGCTGCGTAAACTGCTTGAGGCCCGCACCCAGCTGTCGAACTTGCTGACCTATATGGACGGTAAAACTGGCGCCGAAGATCTGATGGCAAAAATTACTCAGGATCCGACATTGATGAAAGCGCTGGGGTCTACCCCTAAGCCGAAAAGCAATGACGGGGAGGCTGAATAATGGCTGAAGCAGAAACCGAAGCCCAAGCTGGCGCCACCGAATCTATTTTTGCAAATGATGATTTTGCAAACCTGTTGCAAAAAGAATTCAAGCCCAAGTCGGATGCGGCAAAAACTGCCGTTGAAGAAGCGGTAAAAACGCTGGCCCAGCAGGCGCTTGCCAATACCAGTCTGGTATCTGACGATGCGTTGAAAACCATCGAAGGCATCATTGCCGAGATCGACAAGACCCTGACCGAGCAAGTGAACCTGATCATTCACAACGATGAATACCAAAAGCTGGAAAGCGCTTGGCGTGGCTTGTCTTATCTGGTGAACAACACCGAAACCGATGAGCAGCTGAAGATTCGGGTGATGAATATCTCGAAAAAAGACCTCGGGAAAACTTTGCGGAAATTCAAGGGTACGGCTTGGGATCAGTCGCCGATCTTCAAAAAACTGTATGAAGAAGAATATGGGCAGTTCGGTGGTGAACCGTTTGGCTGCATCATGGGTGACTATCACTTTGATCACTCGCCGCCTGACGTGGAATTGCTGGGTGAGATGTCCAAGGTTGCGGCAGCAGCCCACGCGCCGTTCCTGACGGGCGCTGAGCCATCGCTGATGCAGATGGATAGCTGGAGCGAATTGGCCAATCCGCGGGATTTGACCAAAATCTTCTCAACCCCGGAATATGCTGCTTGGCGGTCGCTGCGTGAAAGCGCTGACAGTCAGTATCTGGCGTTGGCTATGCCGCGCTTCCTTGGGCGTCATCCATATGGCGCAAAAACCGACCCTGTAGAGGAATTCGCGTTTGAGGAGGATACCGAAGGTGCAGATAGCGGTCACTATTCGTGGGTGAATGCTTCCTATGGTATGGCGGTGAATATCACCAAGTCATTTAAGCAATATGGCTGGTGTACCCGTATCCGCGGCGTTGAGTCCGGCGGTGCCGTTGAGGGGCTTCCAACCCACACATTCCCGTCCGATGACGGTGGTGTGGACATGAAATGCCCAACAGAAATCGCGATTTCTGACCGGCGTGAATCAGAGCTTGCAAATAACGGCCTGATGCCGCTTGTACACCGTAAAAACTCTGATTTAGCTGCATTTATTGGCGCCCAGTCGCTGCATAAACCGGCTGAATATGACGACCCTGACGCTACCGCAAACGCGAATCTTGGCGCAAGGTTACCTTATTTATTTGCAACTTGCCGCTTCGCTCACTATCTGAAGTGTATCGTTAGAGATAAACTCGGTTCTTTCAAAGAACGTGACGATATGCAGAACTGGCTACAGGAGTGGATAAACAACTATGTAGACTTTAACGCCGACATTTCGTCGGAAGAGGTAAAGGCTCAAAAACCGCTGGCTGCCGCTGAGGTGGTCGTCGAAGAGGTCGAGGGTAACCCCGGTTATTACTCTTCGAAGTTTTTCCTTCGCCCGCACTATCAGCTTGAAGGGCTATCTGTTTCGTTACGATTAGTATCAAAACTGCCTTCTGAGAAGAAATGATAGTATAATAACGCAACGGGGGTCACCCCCCGGGGCACGACTCAGATACGAGCCACAACATAAACATCATTAGGAGATGAAATAATGGCATTTGATGCATTTTTCTATTTTACAGCTGCAGCTGACCAATCAAAAGTTCCTGGCGAAACTCAGGATCAGGTATTCAAGGACAAAAAAGCCTTTGAACTGATTAGTTTCACCATTGGCGCAGAAAACAACATCAACATCGGGTCTTCAAGCGGTGGCGGTGGCGCCGGTAAAGCGACCTTCAAGGAATTCAGCATTACCAAGAAAACCGACGCGGGCTCGCCTGGTCTGTTTCAGATGCTGACTGTTGGCCGCCACTTTGAGGAAGCAATCGTTGAGCTTCGCCGTTCTGGCGGGTCGACAGAATCGTCGGGCTCTACGTTCATGAAGTTCTACTTCAAGCATTTGATGGTTCAAGACATCGAATGGAGCGGTTCTGACGGTGACGATATCTGCGAAGAAAGCGTTACCTTCCAGTACGGTGCGACCAAAATCGAATATATTCCACAAAAAGCAGACGGGTCCATGGACAGCGCCAACAAGAAAAGCGCCGAATGGAGCCGCATCAAAAATACGGCACAATACGCCGTTACTTGATCCGACTTTTAAGATGTGGCTGGTCGTTTGGCCTGCCGCATCGCGATCCAGAATTGAACCCGCCCGGTGCGTTGTATCGGGCGTGTTCTTTGTAATCGGGAAGGGTGAGCATGTCTGCTGAAGAAATTATTAAAACAGGCAATTTGGCAGAAACGCTGGACGCGTTGACGGCCAATGTGCGCAAAGACCCGTCCAATACGAAACACCGCATTTTCCTCTTTCAATTGTTTTGTGTGCTTGGCGAATGGAAGCGTGCAGTGACCCAGTTGAAAGTTATCGGGGAAATGGACCCGATCACCCTACCAATGGTGCAAAGTTATCGTGAGGCGATTATTTGTGAGTTGGTACGGGAAAAAGTATTTATTGCCGAAAAAACCCCAATGATTTTTGGCGAACCCGAAGCATGGGTCGCCGGACTTATTCAGGCGTTGGAGCCCTTGAGCCGTGGCGATACCGCCACCGCCGCCAAGTTGCGGGAAGCGGCTTTTGACAAAGCACCAACATCCTCGGGCACGGCGGATGGTGAAAAATTTGAGTGGATCGCCGACGCGGACATGCGCCTTGGGCCGATCCTTGAAGTGGTTGTGAACGGTAATTATTACTGGGTACCGTTTTCCAGCATTAAGAAACTGAAAATGGAAGAACCAGTGGATCTGCGTGACAACGTGTGGACACCAGTGCAGATCACTTGGATAAATGGTGGTGAGGTTGTCGGGTTTATTCCGACCCGCTATCCCGGCGCACCGGCATCGGATAACGATCAGGTCAAGCTGGCAAAAATCACCGAATGGAATGATCTGGGCGACGAGACATTCATTGGCAGCGGGCAGCGGCTATTTGCAACTGATGCGGGCGATTTGCCATTGATGGATATTCGCGAGATTATTTTCGACACTGAAATGCAAATCGACGACCCTATTGTTGACGAAGATGAAGATAGTGCAGAAAGCACCAATGGCTGATCCAGGAATAACCGAGCGATTGCAACCATCGCTGTTGGATCGGTTAACCGATGATAAACCAACTGAATTGAAAGAAACCGCCCGTGAAAAGGTGATCGACATGCGTCGGTTGCGCGAGATTGTGTTGCGTGATCTTGGCTGGCTGTTGAACACCGTCAATCAGTCGGTTGACATGGACCCCGAAGAATTTCCGTATGCCTCGGAATCAACAATTAATTTCGGAATCGTTGATATTTCAGGAAAACGATCAACTGAGGCTCGCCCGCACGAACTAGAGCGGCTTTTGGAAAAAGCGATAACGGCGTTTGAACCCCGAATTGTTGCAGGTAGCCTGTCAGTAAAGTTGACCAATCTTGAAGGCACGTCTCGATCAAAAATTGTGTTTAATATTCAGGCGGACCTGTGGGCGCAACCTGTGCCTATGGAAATATACATGCGGTCGGAGCTAAGCGTAGCATCGGGCGAAATGACCGTCGTGAAAGCATAGGGGCGGCTGAATGGACACGCGCATACTCAAGAAATACGAAGAAGAACTGGCGTTTATGCGCGAGATGGGCGAGGAATTTGCAGAAGCCTATCCTAAGATTGCCTCTCGGCTCGGCATGGACGGGGTGGAAATCAAAGACCCATATGTTGAACGGATGATGGAAGGCTTTGCCTTTATGGCGGCGCGGGTGCAGTTGGAACTGGACCTGCAATATCCGGTGTTGACCCAGCATTTGCTGGAAATTATCTATCCGCACTATTTGGCCCCGACCCCCAGCATGTTTATCGCGCAATTTATGCCTGATGCGGCGCAGGGCGGTATGGATGAAGGATTTTTGTTAAAACGCGGCACACCGTTGCGCAGCCCGCTTCGGGACGGGGATACGACGTCGTGCCGATTTCGCACTGCCCACGATGTAACGTTATGGCCGATTGAGATTGTCGAGGCTGAATATCTGGATGGACGCGGCGAGGTCGTGGCCGCAGGGGTTGGTGAAAACCGTAAGGTTCGCGCGGCGATAAGGCTGCGGATCAAGGCGACGGGCGAGGTTCCGCTAAGCAAATTGCCCATTGAAGACCTGACCCTGTATATGACTGGCGTCGGCTGGGAGCCGTGGCGCCTGTACGAACATATTGTAAATGACAGCATGTCGGTTGCCGGTAAGTCGACCAACCGACGGGCCGCATGGGTTTACGAGAACCGTTATAACACGGTTGAGGCAGTTGGCTATGACCCTGAACAAGCGCTGTTGCCGTTTCCTGGTCAAAGCTTTGACGGGTATCGGCTGTTGCAGGAATATTACGCGCTGCCGAATCGATTTTTCTTTAGCAAACTTGGTGGATTGAAGCCCATTTTTCAGCGGGCAGGCGACGAAAAGACAGTCGACATCTTTATTCTGCTCTCGCAATCAGTGCCAGAACTGAAACCGGTGATTAATCCCGAAGCGTTTGAATTGTTTGCCTCGCCCGCCATCAACTTGTTTGAAAAACGCTGTGATCGCGTCCATGTCTCGGGTCGAGACGTTGATTATCACATCGTGCCTGACCGTACCGCGCCGCTGGACTATGAGATTTACGAGATCAAAAAAGTGCGCGGTATCAGTGGTGAAGGTCAAGATGATGTGGATTTTGAGGCGTTCTATTCATCGAATGATTTCACTGCCGCCGGAGAGGCCTACACGGCCTATTATTCCCTTCGTCGACGTATGCATCAACGCTCGGAACGTCAACGAATCAAAGGCACGCGGACGTCCTATTTAGGCGCAGATGTGTTTGTAAACTTGGTGGATCAGGTGCAAGCACCCTATCGCGGCGATGTTGAGCAACTGTCAGTGCAGGCAACTTGCACTAACCGTGACCTGCCGATGTTGCTGCCGATTGGCACCGGTGATACTGATTTTGACCTTCCCGATGGCGGGCCGGTTAAATCTGTGAATGCGCTCACGCCGATCACGCGGCCGCGGGCCAGTCTGGCGATTGAGGGTGACAGCGCGTGGCGGTTGATTTCACATCTTAGCCTGAATTACCTGTCGATTTCTGACACGGACCGCGGCGAACCGGCGGCGGCGTTGCGGGAACTGTTAGGAATTTACGGCCCGCTGGGCGACAAAACCCTCGCCAAGCAGCTTGAGGGCATCACCAAGGTCTGGACCAGGCCAATTGTGCGGCGCATGGCTGACGAGATATTATCTACGGCGGTGCGTGGGCTGGAAGTTAACGTCGAGTTCGACGAAAGTTTTTACGAGGGCACGGGCGTTTATGTTTTGGGCGCGGTGCTACAAAGATTTTTTGCAAAGTATGTTTCGGTAAATAGTTTCACAGAAACGGTTATTCACAGTCCTGACAGGGGAGAAATTGCAAGGTGGCCAGCAACAAGCGGAACAAGGCGGGTCATTTAAGTCGCTTTGATGCGCTTTTAGACCATCCCGAAAAATTTCATGTATTTCAGGCCTTGCGCTTGATCGAAGCCGCGTATCCGGATAATCCGCGGTTGGGGAAATCGCGTCGTCCCAGCCAAGACCCAATTCGTCTGAAACAGCAGGTTGATTTGGCTTTTGCGACCTCCACGGTCACAAAATTTTCCGCGGCTGATGAAAACACCGGAAAGCCCGGCGAATTTTCGCAACTGTTTTTCGGGTTGTTTGGGCCAAATGGTCCGCTACCGCTGCATATTACCGAATATGCCTATAATCGGCTGAAATCGCATCGTGACGGCACTTATGCGGCCTTTGCTGACATGTTTCATCACCGGATGTTGAGCCTGATGTATCGGGCATATGCCTCGGGCGAGCCGACATCGTCGTTTGATCGACGTGGCGAGGTTGACCTGTTTGGTCAGAAAGTCGCTGCCCTTGCGGGTTTGCACGGTGATGCGATGGCGAATCGCGATGAAATGCCTGACCTTGCTAAACTACGCTATGCGGGGCGGTTGGCCCACGGAACCCGGAACGAGGAAGGTCTGTTGGCGCTGATTTCAGGATTTTTCGGGGCAGAAGTATCGCTGGAGAGTTTTGTGGGCACATGGCTGGAGCTAGACCCCAAAGACACATGGGAGCTGGGCGATCCGAACAAAAAGGCAATGCTGGGCCGATCTTGCTCAATCGGCTCCAAAGTCTGGACGCGGCAGGCGAAATTCACATTTCGGGTCGGGCCGGTCAGCTTGAAAGAATATAAGCGATTATTGCCGGGGGGCAAAAGCCTTGAGCGGCTGAAAGCGCTGGTGCGGAACTATATGGGTGACGCGATGATGTGGGACGTTAATTTGGTCTTGAAAGCCGGAGAAGCGGAAAAAACCACATTGTCAAAGGCTCAAGGACTTGGGTGGACCACATGGTTGGGCGAGCCGCCAAAAGAAAAAGATTTGGACGACCTACATATTTGTGTTTGAATAAGAAAAAGAATTTTTGGAGGAATGAAAGATGAGTGAGATCAGTCGCGTAGCCCTATTTGGCAAGCTCAATAAACTTGGATACAAGGGCATCGAAGGGGCCACCGTTTTTTGCAAAATGCGCGGCAACCCGTATGTGGAAATCGTGCATTGGTTGCACCAGATTTTGCAGGGTCAAGACAGTGACCTCCACCGTATTATTCAACATTTTGATCTGGACGCGGGGCGGGTGGCCAAAGATTTCACTGACGCGCTGGACGCGTTGCCACGCGGCGCAAGTTCGATTTCCGACCTATCGCAGCATCTTGAAGACACCGTTGAACGGGCGTGGGTTTATGCGTCGCTGATGCACAAGTCTCCGCAAATTCGTACCGGACATCTGATATTGGGCATGGTGAAAACCAAGAGCCTGGTTCATGTTTTGACCGGCATTTCAACTGAATTCCGCAAGATCAAAGCCGATGAGTTGGCCGATGATCTTTATGATATTTGCAGTGGTTCGCCCGAAGACGGGCTTGCCCCGCAAGACGGTGTTGGCGGCGGCGCGGTTCCGGGCGAAGCATCTGATGCTATGGCCCCGGCCCAAATGGGCGCTGGCGAAGCATTGGAGGCCTATTGCACCGACATGACCGAAAAGGCCCGCAATGGCGAGATCGACGCGATCGTTGGGCGCGATGATGAAATTCGCCAAATCGTTGACGTGCTGATGCGCCGTCGGCAAAATAACCCGATCCTGACCGGAGAGGCTGGCGTCGGTAAAACCGCCGTGGTTGAGGGATTCGCCTTGCGTCTGGCACGCGGCGACGTTCCGCCAGCACTTCAGGGTGCAAAATTGCTTGAGCTGGATATGGGACTTTTGCAAGCGGGCGCATCAATGAAGGGCGAGTTTGAAAACCGGCTAAAACAGGTGATTGAAGAAGTTCAATCGTCTGAAGTGCCGATCATTCTGTTTATTGACGAGACCCACACCTTGGTGGGGGCAGGCGGCGCAGCGGGCACTGGTGATGCGGCTAACCTGATGAAACCGGCACTTGCGCGGGGCACATTGCGTACAATCGGCGCGACCACTTGGGCCGAATATAAGAAATATATTGAGAAAGACGCAGCCCTGTCGCGACGTTTTCAACGTATCGTGGTGGACGAACCCGACGAGAAAAAAGCTATTTTGATGATGCGCGGTATTACCGGCATGTTGGAAAAACACCACAAAGTGCAAGTGCTGGACGAGGGCATCGAGGCGGCGGTGCGCCTGTCAGCTCGGTACATTCCGGCGCGACAATTACCGGATAAATCGGTCAGCCTGATTGATACCGCCTGTGCGCGGGTGGCGATTAGCCAACACGCTGTTCCGGCTGAGGTGGACGACTGCCAACGTCGGATTGCGGCATTGAAAACTGAACTGGGTATCATTGGGCGCGATGAAACCGCGGGTTATGATGGTGCTGAACGCCGCACTCGGGTTGAGGGCGAAATGGCCGAGGCTAAAGTGCAACTCGATGGCCTGACCGCACGTTGGAAAGCCGAAAAAACGGTTGTTGATGAAATCCTTGATCTGCGCTCAAAACTACGTGCCGAGGGGGGCGAAGTTGATACTGACGAGGCTGAAGAAGCGCCAAAAGGCGCTGAATTGACCGAAGAACAACGTCATGAACTGCTGGAAACATTAAAGGGTAAACAGGCTGAACTTGAGGCGCTGCAAGGCGAATCTGCGTTGATTTTGCCAATTGTGGACGAACAGGCGATTGCCTCGGTGGTTGGCGACTGGACCGGTATTCCGGTTGGCAAAATGATGAAAGACGAAATTTCGACGGTTTTGAACCTGGCTGAACAGTTAAGCAAACGGGTGATCGGCCAAGATCATGCGATGGAAATGATTGCCAAACGGGTGCAAACCGCGCGGGCTGGCTTGGATAACCCCAACAAACCCATCGGCGTATTTATGCTGGCAGGACCATCCGGAGTAGGTAAAACCGAAACGGCACTGGCACTGGCTGAGGCGTTGTATGGCGGTGAGCAAAATATCATCACCATCAACATGTCTGAGTATCAAGAAGCGCACACAGTCAGCAGCCTGAAAGGCGCGCCTCCGGGATATATCGGGTATGGCGAAGGCGGCGTGTTAACCGAAGCGGTACGGCGTAAACCGTACTCGGTTGTGCTGCTGGACGAGGTCGAAAAGGCCCACCCTGACGTACACGAGATTTTCTTTCAGGTGTTTGACAAAGGCGTCATGGAAGACGGCGAAGGCCGCGTGATTGATTTCAAAAACACGCTAATCTTGCTAACCTCGAATGTTGGGTCGGAACTGATCATGGATATGTGTGCAGATCCTGACCTGATGCCAGAACCAGACGGTATTGCCAAAGCCATGCGCGACCCGTTGCTAAAGGTTTTCCCGGCGGCGCTGCTGGGGCGGATCGTTACGATTCCGTATTTCCCGCTTAGCCCAGATATGATTGGCAAAATCACTGTGCTGCAACTGAACCGTATCGTGAAACGCATTCAGGAAACCCACGGTGTGCCGTTCAATTACGATGATGCGGTGGTGCAAACCATTGTTGATCGTTGTCAGGAACTGGAAAGCGGCGGGCGTATGATTGATGCGATTCTGACCAATTCCATGTTGCCGGCTGTCTCGGGCGAATTTTTGCGCCGGATGATGGAGGGTAAAGAGGTCAACGCGGTGAATGTAAGCGTTGAAGACGGTGAATTTACTTATAGTTTCGAATAGATTGTAAGGAGCAAAGAAATGCCAGGACCAGAACTTTCCGCACGCTGGAAAAAAGCAAAAGTTGATTTCCATAAGATCACCGGTGAAAAGAAACCAAAACCCAAGGGCTTTGTTTCGAGCACTTTGGGGCATTCAGGCATCGACGCATGTTTCAAAAAGGCTGATAAATATTGCGCTGCGATCGAAACCGAGAACGACCTGCGCAAGCGCGCAAAGCTAATTGCCGCAGGTGAAAAATTTGGCCGTGAACTGGATTCAACCGTCAAAGCGTATATCAAATTTGCCAAAGGAAAAATGAAAGACGAGGAGGCAGATCGCAACCAGCGTACAACCTACACCAAATCGCTTGATTTCCTGGCGGACCGGCTGGACCATTTGGATCAGCTGTATGACCAGTTTCTAGACAGTCGCAAGATTGCCATGGACAATACGTTGTCCGGCATGGCGAAGGTCACTAAAATGATGTATAAATCATTGTCGACCACAGTAGCGAATGCCTATGCGGGTATCAAAAAGATCAAATCCAATCCAAATCCAGAACAGTTTATGGAAATATTTGGTGGATCGGACAACATCATGCGCAAAGTGCAAGTGCAAATGGTGCAGGCTGCCATCGCCCAGAAAAAAGGATTGATTCCACCTGATTTGATGATCGACCCCAGATTTATTGCTGACAAGATGACACCTTGGCAAGCTGGTGGCACCAAAGAGGCAGTTTGCGGGGAAGACTGGGACGACAGACAAATTCTGGGCCAGACCGCAAAAGCAGAACGGCTTATCCAGATTTGCGAGAGGTTTTTGAACGATTTGCGCGAAAAAGCACCGCGCTAACCCCATCAGCCCGCGTCAATTTTAGGCGTGGGCTTTAACAGGAGATTATCATGGCTGGCGATCAGACATTTGACATTAAAATTGTAATTTACCCATTTCAGGAAATGCGCAAGAAAAAGCTTACGCCGATGATGACAAAGGAAATCGGGCTAAAAAAGCCGAAGAATTATGAGTTCAAAGACAAATTTTCGGTGACCTCTGTCAAATGGAACAAAAAGAAAATTGAAGACGCCGCAAAAACCATGTTCCGTTACGATCTTTCGATTTTAGGGGCCCAGATGTGGGAAAACTATGTGCCCATTGAAAAGGCAAAAAACGGACAGGACAAGTTAAAAAAGACCAATGCCTTTATCAAGATCGTCCCGGATTTATTGAAGCGTACCGAAAAAAAATTGCAGCAGAGTTTTGCCGAATTCAAAGAAGATATGGCTTCAGGTGCCTCCGATGATGTTGGTGAAATTAAGAAGGCGCAAAAAGGACTTGGCAGCGATGCAACCAGTAAAATTGCAGCGGTTGCCAAGGAATTTTCTAAAGACTTTGAGAAAACCTTCGTTAACTTGAAGAAGTTAAAGGTGTCGGAAGTCAAATCAAGCGGCGCTGATAAGTCGAAAGCGACCGAGGAATTGAAAAAAGCTTGCGACTCAGCTTTTGCCGAGTATTCAAAAAAGCTGGAGTCATTGACGAAAACAAATGCCAATATGAATAAGTCCATTACAGGCTTGATGGTCACGATGAAAAAAAGCCAGTCCAAGGACATGTCCGATGCTGCCAAAGAGGTCTACAAGAAATCTGCCGAATCCTTTGTGAAGCCATTCAAAAATCTGGAGACTGCGGTTTCGCGGATGGAAAAGGCACTGGATGCGGCACTTGCAAAGGTCAAGAAAACGGATGTTGGTTCAACCACTTATGAGCTTGTTGCGAAAACGACCGCTAATGTGGATTCCGTTGCGTCTGTTTTGAGTGGTGCCATGGCAAAGGCCTCAAAGGAGCTCAAAAAGGTCGAACAATTGGCCAAGAAACGTTAGGGGACGTGATGTCTGAAAACACTGACGCCGCCGAGGGAACTGTTCGCTGGAAACTGGCTCAATTTATTGACAGCCCGCGGATTCGGTATTCAATCCTGGCGCTGATCGTCTTTAATGCGATCACGTTGGGCTTAAGCACGTCAGAAGCGATCAGCGCCCACATCGGTGGATTTCTGGCAGTTTTTGATACCGCGGTTTTGTCGGTGTTTGTGGCCGAGATGGGCATCAAGATTTACGCCTATGGGCCGCGGTTTTTCAAATCGGCATGGAATCTGTTTGACCTGATTGTCGTGAGCGTTGGCCTGTTGCCAACCAGCGCCAATCTGTCGGTGCTGCGGGCGCTGCGGGTTATCCGCGCGATGCGGATATTGTCGATTGTGCCGCAGTTGCGATCCGTCGTGCGGGCCTTGCTGGAGGCCTTGCCAGGCATGGGTGCCGTGGTGATTTTGCTGGGCATTGTGTATTACATTTTCGCCGTTATGACCACGATGCTGTACAGTGATACTTTTCCACAGTGGTTTGGTACGATCGGCGAAAGCCTGTATTCACTGTTCCAGATCATGACACTGGAAAGCTGGTCAATGGGCATTGTGCGCCCGGTGATGGAGGTGCATCCTTATGCGTGGCTGATGTTTGTGCCCTTTATCATTGCGACATCTTTTGCAGTGTTGAACCTGTTCATTGGTATCTTGGTCAACACCATGCAGGCGGCTGTGGAGGAAGAACAGGACAAAGAGATGGAGCGGATCTTGAACATCGTGATTGCCGCCAACAAAGAAACAAAAGAAGAGTTGGCGGTGCTGCGCGGCTTGCTCGAAAAAGCCTTGGATAAATAGATGTCAAACAGTCAAAAATTCATTGCTCGAAATCGGGCACCACGGGTTCAGATCGAATATGACGTGGAGCTGTATGGCGCCGAGAAAAAGATCCAGCTGCCATTTGTAATGGGGGTCATGTCGGATCTTTCGGGAAAATCCGAGGTGGCACAGCCCAGCATAAAAGACCGGAAATTCCTTGAGATCGACATCGATAATTTTGACAGTCGTATGAAGTCGATGAAACCGCGCGCGGCATTTTCGGTGCCCAATACGCTGACCGGCGAGGGTAATTTGTCGGTTGATCTGACCTTTGAAAAAATGTCGGATTTCACCCCGGCGGCGATTGCCAGCAAGGTTGAGCCCTTGCGTAAATTGCTGGAGGCCCGCACTCAGCTTTCCAATCTGTTAACCTATATGGACGGGAAATCTGGTGCTGAGGAGTTGATCGAAAAACTGATGGCCGAGCCGGAAAAATTCAAGGCGATGGTCTTGGCTGGGGATGGCGGCGACAGCACCGCAGCGGCGTTTGATGCGATGAAGGCAGCAGCGCCGGAAGTGGTTGAGAAAAAAGACGATACTGGTGACATTCTGGCCAGCATGGCCAAGAACCAGCCGGACGACATCGCGCCGGTGGATGAAAACGCCGGGATTTTAGCGGGCATGGCTGCAGACGCGCCAGACGACGAACCGGAAGAAGACAGTGCAGCTCTTGCGCTGGCTGCAATGCGCTCGGTTGAGGTTAAAAACGAGGTTGAAGAAACCAACGACGACCTGTTGGCGGAAATGGCGGCCAGTGCGCCTGACGAGGTTGAGGAACAAGACGACAGCAGTGATATCCTTGCTGGACTGGCTGCGGATGCGCCCGAGGAAATCGAAGAGATTGACGAGAGCGCTGATATTTTGGCCGGCATGTCGGTGGAGGTTGAAGACGAACCCGAAGCGGATGACACTGGCGCAGCCTTGGACGCCATGCGTGCGGTCGAGGTTGAGGATGTGGTTGAGGATAGCAACGATGATCTGCTGGCCGAAATGGCCGCCTCGGCCCCTGACGATGTTGAGGAAAGTGACACAAGCGCCGATATCTTAGCTGACATGTCGGTCGAGGTTGAAGATGAACCCGAGGTCGACGAAACCGGCGCGGCGCTGGATGCCATGCGGGCGGTTGATGTCGCGGATGAGATCGAAGAAAGCAACGACGATCTGCTGGCGGAAATGGCTGCATCTGCACCGGAAGAAACAGAAGCAGCTGATACCAGCGCCGACATTCTGGCTGATATGGCAACAGATGTGCCCGACGACGCACCCGAAGATAACAGCGCTGATTTGGCCTTGGATGCCATGCGCTCGGTTGAAGTTGAAGACGAGGCTGAAGAAACCAATGACGACTTGTTGGTCGAAATGGCGGCAAGCGCGCCGGACGATGTTGACGAAAAAGACACAAGTGATGATATTTTGGCGGATATGTCGGTTGAGATCGAAGACGAACCCGAAGCGGATGACACTGGCGCAGCGTTGGACGCCATGCGCGCTGTCGAGGTTGAGGATATCGCGGAAGACAATAATGATGATCTATTGGCCGAAATGGCAGCCTCGGCACCGGACGAAACCGATGACACAGATACGCGCGCCGGTATTCTGGCGGATCTGGCAACAGATGTGCCTGACGACGCACCCGAAGATAACAGCGCAGAACTTGCGCTGGACGCGATGCGCGCCGTTGACGTTGAGGAAGATGTTGACGATAACAATGACGCGCTGTTAGCGGGCCTTGCAGCGGAGGCACCCGACGAGATTGAAGAGATCGACGCCAGTGCCGATATCCTTTCGGGTATCGCAACCGAGATCCCTGACGAAGAAGCCAAGGACGACAGCGCTGATCTTGCGTTAGACGCGATGCGCTCGATTGACGTCGACGACGTCGTTGAGGATAGCAATGATGATCTGCTGGCCGACATGGCGGCATCCGCACCAGAAGACATGGACGAAGAAGATCCAAGTGTCGACATTCTTGCCGATATGGCAGCGGATGTCTCTGATAACGCCCCTGAAGACGATAGCGATGATCTGGCATTAGATGCCATGCGCGCGGTTGGGGTGGAAGACGAGGATGAGACCAACGATGACATGCTTGCAGATCTGACTTTTGACGTTGACGAAGATAATGAAGACGACGAAAGCGATAGCATTTTAGCAGACCTTGCCGCCGATATTCCGGAAGATACCGTTGAGGAAACCAGTGCCGATATTTTGGCTGATATGGCGACCGATATTCCCGAAGATGAGCCGGAAGATGAAGAGATCAACGATGTGTTGGCAGGCTTGGCCGCCGACGTTCCAGACACCAAAGAAGAAAGCATGGAGGACCTCCTTGGGGATCTGGGGCTTGATCTGGATGCGGTTTCTGAAACGGCCGAAACGGTTGATGTCTCTGCCGATGATCTGGCGGCTTTGTTGGATGATGTCGGTGTGGATTTGGCCGACGCAGCCGACGACGATACAGATGAGCTTGATGCGTCACTTGCCGACGACGATTCGGCTGACGAAATCGAAGACATTGACCTCGATGCAATGCTTGCGGACAGTGACGATGATTTTGGTGACCTGCTTTCTGACAGTGATGACGACGATGACCTCGCCGACTTGCTGGGTGGCGATGACGACGACGATGATGATCTAAGCGCGTTGCTTGGCGATGACGATGATGATGACGATCTTGATGCGTTGCTATCCGGTTCGGATGATGACGATCTTGATCTTGATGACTTGCTTGGCGACGATGACACCAGCGAACCGGAGGAAACCCCCGTGGAAAAACCAAAAAAACCTGCATTCCAGCCAGATTTTGGCAGTATGTCAGCACCAAAACAACAGGATGAGGCCGGGTCACGGCGTAAATTCCGCATTGCTGTGCTGGGCGATTTTTCGGGACGGGGCAACAAAGGCAATCTTGAAACTGGCGCGGCGTTGGGCAAACGTAAAGGGTTCAAGCTCGATTTTGACACCATGGAAGATGTCATTATGCGGTTCCGCACCACGCTGACCCTGCCGTTGGGCAATGACGGCTCAGCGGTTGAGGTGGAGCTGAACGAGCTAGATGACCTGCACCCCGACGAGCTGTTCGAGAATGTCGAAATGTTCAACGAGCTGAACATGTTGCGGCGCGATCTGGTGTCAGGTCGAAATCTGGATGCCGCAATTGCTAAAATGCAGGGTTGGGGCGCTGAATTCGGCGATTTTCGCGCCACAAGCACCAAGCGTGCCAAAGGCAGCGCAGCGCCTGCTGATCTGCGGCTTACGGATTTTCAGAATCTGATTGGTGACAGCACCCCAACGCTTGAGGCCAGCACCGCCAGCGATCTGATTAGCCGCATTGTTGGCCCTCATATTGTGGCTGCCAAAGACAGCGGTTCTGAGGAAATGATCGCTGCCGTCGACGCGGCGCTATCGACGGCGATGAGCAGCGTATTGCATCACCCCGATTTTCAGACGGTTGAGGCTGGCTGGCGGGCCATTGAATTGCTGGGCCGCCGCATTGAGGCCAGCGCGACGCTGGAAGTTGTGGTCTATGACATGTCGGTGGAAGAATTTGCCGCTGATTTGGCGGGCGTTGAGGATATGGCCGAAACTGGCCTGTATGAAATGCTGGTGGAAAAACCGCGTCTTGACGATAGCGCGGGGCCATTTGCCGCGGTATTTGGCTTATATACGTGGGAAGAAACCCCGCCGCACGCCGAAATTTTGGCGCGGATGGCGCGGATTTGCGCCAATATGGACGCCCCGTTTGTGTCAGCTATGTCGACAACGTTCATGGGGGTAAAACCCGAGGATCGTCACAAACTTGTGCAAGATACATGGGCTGCGTTGCAAGAAATGCCTGAGGCTAAATACCTTGGCCTTGCCACGCCGCGTTTCTTGCTGCGGATGCCATATGGCAAGAAAACCGAGCCTGTTGACCGGTTTGGCTATGAGGAATTTAATGTCAAAGAGGGTATGCGATCCATGTTGTTTGCCAACCCTGCGGTGCTGGTGGCGGTGCTGTTGGGCGAAACGCTGGCGCAACAGGGCAAGGATATGAGCCTTGGGTCGATCATGTCGCTGGACGACATGCCGTTCCACTATATGACCGACCAATACGGCGACCAGGTGGCGCTGCCATGCACCGAACGTCTGCTGAATGTGCGTACCAGCGCTGACGTAATTGCGCGCGGCTATATGCCGGTGATCTCGGTTCAAGGGCAGAATATGGTCAAGCTGGGGTCTTTTCAGGCGGTTGGCGGTGGCGAACTGCTGGGCATCTGGTCGGGCGACGGGGCCAAACAATTGTCATCGGGCACGGTGCGGATGCAAACGTCGGTTGGTTTTGCCTCGGGCGCCAAAAAGGCGGCTCCGGCGACGGCGGCACCTGCGGCTGGTGGTGATGATGGCGATGATTTAGGGCTCGGGGATGATCTGGATATGGATCTCGGTGGTGATGACGATTTTGATCTGGATCTCGGTGGTGATTTGGATCTTGATTTGGGCGGCGATGATGATCTTGACGATTTATTGTCGGGTTTTGGCGATGATGATGATCTTGATCTTGGCGGTGACGACGACATGGATGATGATCTTGCCGCACTTTTGGGTGATCTGTAATGACTGAAACCGTAGAATTCGCAATTATTTTAATTGGCCATGAGGAAAGCTATTGGCTTTTGAAAGGAGAAGACTATCTAAGTGCTATACTATCGGACGAGGGATATTATCCAAAGCCGGTAAAAGTGATCACATACCCTTCGGGATATGAACTACAATTGGACCTGCCAGACGATATTTTTACTGGAAGTCTTTGGGGAATTCACCCCGGCATTATCAGTCGGCTTCGCCGGCACAACGACATTATAGAAGAACAGAAATGATTTTTAGAAATCGAACCATTTTAGAAAGGAGGTTATTATGGCAGACGCCGTTCAAGAGAACAGAAAGTTAAAGTTAAAAGGTCCGCTTGACCCCAAGAAAATGATACTGGTCCGCGCGGAGGTCTTTGAAGGCCTTTCAATGCTGACCGAAACCGATATTCAATTTGTTTCCCCGGACCACGATTTGAAACTGGAAGACATTGTCGGCCAGAAAATGACGTTGGAGGTCGAAGACGAAAAAGAAAAAATGCGCAGCTGGCACGGGCATTGTATTTCCTGTGCTTATGAGGGCAAATTTGGCTCTCAGGCATTGTACCGCGCCGAAGTGCGACCGTGGTTTTGGTTCTTAACCCTGCACGCCGATTGCAAGATTTTTCAGGAAAAATCTGCGCTAGAGGTGATCAAGGATATTTTCTCGGAACGCGGATTTTCTGATTTTCAGGACAAGACATCCGAGAGCTATAAAAAACGGGATTATCTGGTTCAATACCGTGAGACCGATTATGAATTTGTCTGTCGGTTGATGGAAGAAGAAGGGATGTATTTTTACTTTACCCACGATACATCCAAGGAAACATTGGTGATCGCTGATGGATCAGGGTCGCATTCTGGGTTGAAAAACGCCGCGAATATCGAATTCCACTTTCGTGAAAAAGAATACAAACGCGAGATGGATCACATCTATGAGTGGAAATCCAGCGAGCGGGTCAATTCTGGCAAGGTTACCCTGACTGATTATGACTTTACCAAATCAACCACTGATCTGAAAGCTGTGACGGCCATTCCAAAAGGTAAACATAGTCACAAAGATATCGAGATTTACGATTATCCCGGTATTCATGTGCTGGCAGATGACGGTAAAACCCGTACCCGTGTCATTGCCGAAGCATTAGCCGCTGCCCACAAGCGGACCTGGGGCAAGTGTAATGTGCGCAATATGGCGGCAGGCGGGACATTTAAGTTGAAAGAACACCCGCGTTCAGATCTGAATAATGAATATTTGGTTCTGACCGTTAAACATAATCTGCAAATCGAAACCGATGAAGACAAAGACAACGTAACCGAAAATCCGAACAGCGACGACAATCGCAATAATATTGATTCAGATAAAAAAGAAAGTTACGAAGCCGAATTTTCGGTTCAGCTGAAGTCAGAGCCATTTCGCGCATCGCTAGGGACGCCAAAGCCGATCATTCCGGGCCTGCAAACGGCCATTGTTACCGGCCCAAGCGGCGATGAAATTTATACGGACGAATATGGACGTATCAAAGTTCAGTTCCATTGGGACCGCGACGGTAAGAAAGACGAAAAAACCACATGCTTTATTCGAGTTAGCCACACGATGACCGGGCAGGGATGGGGGCAATTTCACATTCCGCGTATCGGGCAGGAGGTTGTTGTTCAGTTTGAAGAAGGCAACCCCGATCGGCCGATTGTCACGGGAATGTTGTATAACGATGCTAAGAAGCCTCCGTTCGCCTTTCCCGCTAATATGACGCAACATGGGTTGAAAAGTAACTCTACCAAAGGTGGAGGTGGTTTTCATGAACTGGTATTTGAAGACAAAAAGGACGAAGAATTCATCCGGCTGCAATCGGAAAAAGACTATAAGGAAATCATTAAAAACAACGCAGATATTTCGATCGGGTTTGAGAAAAAGGACCCAGGCGATCTGACGCAAAAAGTATATAACCATAAAACCGAAGAGCTGGAAAAAGGCGACCATACTTTTACGGTCAAAGAAGGTAAGGAAACCCTGTCGATTGCGAAAACGCGAGATCGCTCGGTTGGGGAAGACGAAACTGTTAAGATCGGCGCTAATAAAACCGATACTATTACCACGAACTATACGATTGATGTTGGAGATACGCTGGATATTACTGCCGGCACCAAAATCACCTTAACGGTTGGTAGTTCCTCGATCGAAATCACTTCTAGCGAGATCAAAATCAAAACCGGTAGTGTCAAAATCGAGGCGTCGGGCACATTCGCAGCCAAGGCGGGCGGCTCAGCCAAGTTAGAATCTAGCGGTGCAATGACAGTTAAAAGTTCCGGTATGGCGACATTCGAGGCTGGCGGTATGGCGACACTTAAATCTGGCGGAATCCTTACGGTTAAGGGTTCTCTGGTCAAGATAAACTAGGGGGGGTGACATGAACGATAAATCAGCCTTCGCTGGACTAGTGAAACTGGAAAACCGCTCTGCTGGAGAGGTCGTACGGTTGGGGAAAGCAAAGTTCCCGTTCCGGCCGGAAACCAAACCGGATGATCCGGTTGAAAAGTTAATTGAGGAGTTGGTCGCGCAGAACTTGATGATTGACGCGCTCAAAATTCTGGCGCTGGCCTTGCCGCCGCGCGAAGGGGTTTGGTGGGGCTGTTTGGCCGCACGGGACACCACAATGATTGACGGCAAGAAAACCAAAGCGCTAGACGCGGCTGAAGCGTGGGTGTTCAAACCCAGTCAGGAAGCCAAGAAAGCGTTGGAGCCACATGCGCTGGACCCCGGAGAGGCTGATGCAATGGTGGCCGAGGCTGCATTCAGTGTGCCCTTGCCCGATGACGAAGAACCACCAACCGCTCCGCCAATGTTGGTTGGGTTGTTGATATTTTCGGCGCAGCTTAAGTCTTTCTTTGCCTTTGACCAGCCAGATGAGATTAGCCAGCAGGGCCAGTTACTGTTGGCGCGTGGTCTGGATATTGCCAAAGGCGGCAACGGGCAGATCGGCGAAGATGCAGATGCAAAAGAGGATGCGCCCATTGGATAATCCTGCTAATCTGCTAAACATAGTTAAGTCGTTGATTCTTCGGTATTTGGATAGGAAATAATATGCCCCCAGCAGCGCGAATAGGTGATATGCATGTTTGCCCGATGGTAACACCGGGGACGCCACCGATTCCACATGTTGGCGGGCCGTTGCTTCCCCCCGGAAAACCGACAGTTCTGATCGGGTGCCTGCCTGCGGCAACCATGGGGAATGCGGCCGTTTGTGTCGGGCCGCCTGACTCGGTTGTTAAAGGATCCAGCTCGGTGATGATTAGTAATATGCCTGCGGCGCGCATGGGTGACAGTTGCGCACATGGCGGCACCATTACCGTAGGATTCCCGCAGGTCATGATCGGGGGTTAACGAGTTTCTATGGGTTTAACCTTGCACATTCAGGGGTCGGGCGCTGTGCCCGGCGGGGCTGGTAGTACTGTTTTGAATGACGGTGCGCTGACCATTGGTCGTGCCGACGGCAATGATTTAATCCTACCTGACCCAGATCGCGGTATTTCATCGCGTCATTGCGTGATCGAAGAGCGCGGCAATGATTTTGTGGTGTTGGATATCTCAACCAACGGCACGTTTCTAAATTACAATGGCCAGCCGCTTGGGCCGACGCCAACGCCACTTAACCACGGTGATACCTTGATGGTCGGGCCGTTTGAATTGCGGATCGAAATCACAGCTGGGTTGGGTGCACCGCCGGTTGATCCTTATGCGAATCTGGCCGCGCCGATGGCTAGTGAGCCATTGATGCCAATGGCCCCTGCGCCAGCGGATGGTTTTGTTGGCGGCTTGGATGACCCTTCTCAGGGCGGTGGCGGTGGGGATTATCTGAACGATTTGCTGGGGTCTGGTCCGGCGCAAGGGCCAGATGCAAGCGCGCTTGGGGCGCCTGCTCCTGATCCGGCGCCGCTGATTCCGGATGACGAAGACATGTTCGGTGGCCCTAAAGAGGATATTTTTGACGGTGAACCCGTTAGTGGGCAAAACCATGCGTCCTCCTCAAACGATTTCTTTTCAGCGCCGGAATTAATCCCGTCAGGACCGACGTTCACCTCTGGTGGTGGCGGTGGCGACAATATGATTCCCGATGACTGGGATATGGATGAGGATCTGTCAGCCCCTGTTGCTCCGCCGCCTGTTGCCGACGTTGAACGCTCCATCCCGCCCGAGCCTGCTTCCGAAGCCGTTGCGGCCAAAGTTCCTGTGGAACCGTCCCCCGTAAGTAAAATCACCGAACCGCTGGCAGCGGAACCGCAGAAAATTGCACCGTCAGGTCCGGTTTCCGGTGATGCTGCACGGGCTTTTCTTGCGGCTGCTGACGCAAGTGACGTGGATATTCCTGACGATGATCTCGTTTCTGCCATGGAGCGCTCGGGAGCCGCTTATCGAATATTGGTTGAGGGGTTGCGTGAAGTGTTGATGACGCGCGCGTCAATCAAATCGGAGTTTCGGCTGGGCCAGACGATGATTTCGCCTGACGGAAACAACCCGATCAAATTTTCGATCAGTGGCGATCAGGCGGTTGAAGCGATGCTAAAACCCAACATGCCCGGCTATCTTGATGCGGCGCGTGCGGCCAAAGAAGCGGTGGATGATGTCAAAGCCCATGAGGTCGCGATGATGACCGGCATGCAGGCCGCGATTAAAAATCTGTTAAAAAAGTTTGATCCGGCGGCTTTGTCGGAACGGATTGAATCAAAGAAAGGCCTGTTTGGGGGCAAAAAAGCCAAAAAATGGGATGTTTTCGAGAAAATGTATAGCGAAATTGCGCTTGAGGCCGAAGACGACTTTCAGGCATTGTTCGGAAAAGCATTTTCTAAAGCTTATGAAGACCAGTTGCGAAAGTTACGCTAAAGTGTGACGGTGGCCTCAGGCCACACCCAAGGGAGAATACGACGTGTCATGGGATAATAAAGTTGTCTGGAGCGAGGGATTATTCCTTCAGCCTCAACATTTTCAGCAGAACGATCGTTATGTCGAATCGCTGATCAGCGGTGTGGCGGGAAGTATTGCGCCGCATGCTTGGGGCGTGAGCGAACTGGAAATCGACAATGAATTGCTGCGCTTGGGTAAATTTGCGGTGAAAACAGCCACTGGCCTAACCCCTGACGGGGCGCTGTTTCGAGTGCCGCAGGCCGAAAACCACCCACCGTCAATGAATGTGCCTGAGACGATTAAGAACACTGTGGTTTACCTGACCGTTCCGACCCGTCGCCACGGTGCGACCGAGGTTGACCTGTCGGGGGCTGAACGCTCAGCGGCACGGTTTGCGCCTGCCGAAATTGAAATCACCAATTCGGTTGGCAATGAACGCAGTCCGACCACGCTGGCGGTGGGGAAATTGCGGCTGGAATTTGCGCTGGATGTGGATGACCTGTCAGACAAGCTGGTCATTCCAATTGCCAAGATCATCGAAGTGAAGTCCGATAAAGAGGTTATTCTTGACCGCAGCTTTGTGCCGAGCTGTCTGGATATTCGCGCCTCGCTGACGTTGGCCGATTTTGTCCGCGAAGTTGAGGGGCTGTTGGGCCATCGCTCCGAAGCCCTCGCCGGGCGGCTGGTTGAATCCGGCCCAGCCAAAGCTGTGGCCGAGATTTCCGATTTTCTGCTGCTGATCTGCGTTAACCGGTATTTGCCGATGGTGCGGCACATATCGGCGTTGCAAAACGCGCATCCGGCAATGGTTTACCAGTTGCTGATGGGGCTGGCTGGCGAGCTGTCGACCTTTATGGACCCAACCAAAAAACCACCACAGTTTTCGCTGTATCAGCATGATGATCTGACCACGACCTACCGCGAAGTTATGCGTGCATTGCGGCAATATCTGTCTGCGGTGCTGGAGCAAAATGCTGTGCAAATTCCGCTGGAGGCCCGCAAATACGGCATTCATGTGGGCATGGTGGCCGACAAACGCCTGTTGCAGGGCGCAAGTTTTGTGTTGGCCGCCAGCGCCAATGTGCCGCCGGAAACCATTCGCAAGCATTTTCCCACTCAGGTCAAACTTGGACCGGTTGAGGGCATTCGGCAGTTGGTGAATTCGGCCCTTCCGGGGATCGGTATGCGGCCAATGCCGGTTGCGCCCAGGCAAATTCCGTTCCATTCTGGGGTGACGTATTTTGAGTTGGACCGCAGCGGTGAGCTGTGGAAACAACTGACTACCTCGGGTGGTTTAGCAGTGCATGTATCAGGGGATTTGCCAGGCTTAGAGATGGAGCTTTGGGCCATTCGTAACGGATAACAGTGTTGGAGACATAGGATATGAGCGACGACGATCCATTCGCGGAGCCGGACGACACGGAAAAAACCATTGTGAACCTGCGCCCGGGTGGCCGTGCCCCTGCGCCCCAACAACCTGCGCAACCCCCACAATATGCGCCGCCTCCGCAACAGCAGTATGCGCCGCCGCCTCAACAATATCAGCCTCCGCCGCAGCAACAATATCAGCCGCCCCCACAGCAGGGTGGGTTTGGCCAGCAACCGGGGTATCCGCCGCAACAACCGGCTTTTGGGCAGCAACCTGTGGCGCAGCAACCGCAAGCGCCGCAACAACGTAAGCCTGAGGATGGCGGTTTTGCCCTGACGGGAATGAACCCGCTGAATGCAGCGGCCTCGCAAATTTTTGCGCTGATCGGGCGTATTCGCAACCGTGCGCAACACAATGATCCGGCTGCGCTGCGCACCGCTGTGGTCAGTGAAATTCAGCAATTTGAGCAACGCTGCCTGCATCAGGGCATTCCGGCGCAATCTGTGAATATTGCGCGCTATGCGTTATGCGCCACCATTGACGATGTGGTGCTGAACACCCCATGGGGGGGGCGTTCAATCTGGACAACCCAGTCGATGGTTGGCACCTTTCATAAGGAAACCCACGGCGGTGACCGGTTTTTTGACCTGTTGGCACGAATGGAGCAAGAACCCAGCGTTAATCTAGATATGCTGGAATTTATCTATGTTTGCCTTAGTCTCGGGTTTGAGGGACGTTTGAGGGTTGAGCATGGCGGCACTGACAAACACATGCGCATCCGCGAAAACTTGGCGCGGTTGATCCGGTCACATCGTGGCGATCAGGAACACGCGCTGTCGCCGTTCTGGAAAGGCCTGAAAGTCGCGCATCGGGCGCTGAATATCTGGCTGCCGCTATGGATCATCACGGCGTTTTTGGCGGTGGTCCTGGGCGGAGCCTATTTTGGCCTGACCTTTGCGCTGAACGGAAATACCGAACGCTTGCAGGGAACGATTGCACAAATTGGCACACCGTCGCCGATTGAACTGACACGACTGGCGCCACCCCCACCCCCACCGCCACCCGCGCCCGAGACTGAGGAGCGCATCGATCGCGTGACAGGCTTTTTGGAAGATGAAATTGCCGAAGGTGTTGTTGAGGTTATCGAGCAGGGTAATACGCTGATTATCCGCATCGCCGGTGCAGAGATGTTTGGCGCAGGCAGCGATAGTTTGCAGGCGGGATATCCTGAACGGCTTAACAAGGTTGCAAACGCATTGAACGACGAAATCGGCGCAATTATCGTTGCGGGGCATTCTGACAATGATCCGATTTCAACAGCACGCTTCCCCAGCAACCAAATTCTGTCGCTGCGTCGCGCCGAGGCGGTGTTGGCCGCAATCGCAGGATCAATGGATGATCCAAGCCGGCTAACGCCCGAAGGACGTGCCGACCGGGAACCGTTGGTTGAAAATTCCAGCCGCGCAAATAAAGCTAAAAACCGGCGCGTCGAAGTTATATTGGTAAGGTAAAAATCAGCTATGATGCGATTTATTGTTTATAAAATTTTCCGCAACCGGACGCTGATGTTTCTGGTGTTTACCACGATCATCTGTGTGGCGATTTTCTTTGCCGGACCCCTTCTGCAACTGGGAAGCTGGCGGCCATTTGATTCAATTATGCAACGGGTGTTGTGGATTGTGGGCCTTTTTCTGTTCACTATTTTCCTGCTGATTTTTCTGTCATGGCGGCGCCGCGTGCGCGAAGCCAAGATGGGCGAAGAAATGGTCGCAGAAGATGACGATGACAGCGACGATGTTGTCAAAGAAGAGCTGAAAGAAATGCGCGGCCGCATGAAAGAAGCGCTAAAGATTTTGCGTAAATCCAAGCTGGGCGGCAAATCGGTTTATCAATTGCCTTGGTACGTGATGATTGGCCCGCCGGGGGCGGGGAAAACCACGGCGATTATCAATTCGGGCCTGAATTTTCCGCTGGCAAAAAAGATGGGTATGCAGGCGTTGGGCGGCGTTGGTGGTACGCGAAATTGCGACTGGTGGTTCACTGATGAAGCGGTGCTGATTGACACGGCTGGTCGCTATACAACGCAAGACAGTGACGAAGAAGCCGACAGTGCTGCATGGTTTGGGTTCCTGAAAATGTTACGCAAAAACCGCAAACGCCAGCCGATCAACGGCGCGATTGTGGCAATTTCCCTGTCAGATCTGTCGACCCAAAATGCGGCGCAGCGCAAGGCCCATGCCGCCTCGATCAAGCAACGCTTGGGTGAACTACGCGACAAACTTGGTGTGCGTTTTCCCGTTTATGTGTTGTTCACCAAGGCAGACCTGATTGCAGGTTTTGCTGAGTTCTATGAAAATCTGGGCCGCGAAGACCGCGAGCAAGTTTGGGGTTTTACCTTTAAGCTAAAAAATCCAAAAGCCAAGAAACGGCCTGATCCGCTCAAGGCATTTGATGAGCAATTTTTGGCCCTGCTGAATCAGACCAACAATCTGTCGCTGGAACGTCTGCAACAGGAAACCGACCCGCAACGGCGTGGGCTGATCTCGGGCTTTGCGCAACAAGTGGCGTCACTACAAGTCACCGCGCGGGAATTTTTGACCGAGGTATTTCAGGAAAACAAGTTTGAGCAACAACAGTTGTTACGCGGCATTTATTTCACCTCGGGCACACAAGAAGGTACGCCGATTGATCGCTTGATGATGGGCATGGCGCGGACCTTTGGCATTGGTCGTCAGGCGATTGGCACGGGGCAAGGGCAGGGGCGCAGTTATTTCCTTAAACGTCTGATGGAAGGCGTGATTTTCAAGGAATCCGGTTTGGTATCGGCCCATGACAAAGTCGCGCGGCGGTATAAATGGTTTGTACGGACCTCGGTGACGCTGGCCATTCTTGGGGCCGCCGGTATTGGCGGATTGTGGGCAATCAGTTATTTGGGCAATGAAAAACTGATTGCCAGTGCGGCAACCCGGATTGACCTGTTTGAAGAACTGGCCGAACCGGTGCCGATTTCGCCAATCAGCGATATTAATCTGGCGCAAATAGCTGCACCATTGACCATTCTGCGAACCCTTCCGGGGAACCCTGAACAGGGCGATATTGAGCCGCCACGAGCGCTGACCTATGGTCTTTATCAAGGTGACGAGATTGGTAGCGAGGCCATTCAGACCTATCGTCAGGCGTTGAATCAGATGATGTTGCCACGCTTATTGCTGAAACTTGAGCGGCAGATGCAGGCTAACCTGAACAACCCGAACCTGCTTTTCGAGGCCCTAAAGGTCTATATGATGCTTGGCCTTCAGGGCCCGCTTGATGAAAGTCTGGTGGTGGAATGGATGCGTGCCGACTGGGATATCACCTATGCCGGCGAGGCAAATGCACAGTTGCGCGAAGATCTGCAGGGCCATTTGGTTTCGATGATTAACCAACCGATGCGCGAGATTGCTTTGCATGGACCGCTGGTTGAGCAGGTGCAAACTTTGCTGAATGAAACCCCGGTTTCGCAGCGGATTTATAACTCGATTATCGCTGGCCCCAATGCCCGCGATCTGCCCGATTGGCGTATATTGGATGCGGGTGGTCCGCTAACCTCACGCGTATTGATCCGTCCATCGGGTGCGCCAATGTCCGAAGGGGTTGAGGGGATTTACACCAAAAACGGTTTCTATGCCGTGTTCCTGCCGTCAGCGCTGAACGTCGCTGAGCAGCTGAAAAACGAGAACTGGGTATTGGGCGACAGGGCCGAGGACCTGAGCGACCCTAACGCGTTGTCACGTATCGGCGAGGATGTGCTGGACCTGTATTTCACCGATTATATTGCCGCCTATGAAAATGTTCTGGGCGACATTGATGTGGTACCAATGGGGGATATGGTTGCGGTGATCTCGGTGCTGAATGACTTGTCCGGGCCAAGCTCACCGATCAAGAAAATCCTGTTGTCGATTGAAAACGAAACCAGACTGACGGTGCGAGATCAACCGTTGGAGCTGGAAGGCGCAGCGAACGAAGCCAAGAACTTTGCGGCACGAGAACTGTTTGACGCCCAAGGTTTGCGCACACAGGCCTTGATCGGGATATTGCAATCTTCGGCGATTGCTACCGGTCAGGCGCCACCTCCCCCTCCGGGAACGGTTGTGGAAACAAGGTTCAAATGGCTGCGGGAATTTGTGCTGCCCATCGACGAGGGCGCACCATCTGCACTGGATGGCGTGATGGAGGGCCTGACAGGGCTGTATCAGGAACTGAACCGTTTGTCGGTGCTTGGTAATACCGCGTCACTAACCCAGAATGCATCGACCAATTTGCAAGTTTTGTTAGGACGTACGCCTGACCCGATGAAACGCTGGATCACACAAGTAACCAGCAGCAGTGCCGGTGTTGCTGCGGGGGGGGCGCGGTCAAATCTGAACGCGACATGGCAACGGGTTGTGTTGCCGACGTGTAATCGCGGTGTCAACAATATGTATCCGTTCTTTAAAAGCCAGCCCGCCGATATTTCGATTCAGGAGTTTTCGCGCTTGTTTGCCCCGCAAGGTTTGATCGACAGCTTTTTTCAGGACAACCTGCAAGAATTCGTGGATACATCCAGCAGCCCGTGGCGCTGGCGTCGTATTCAGAATCAGGAATTGGGGATTTCCGATGCGGTTCTGGCGCAGTTTGAGCGGGCCTCGCAAATTCGCGATGCGTTTTTCCTGACACCCGGATTGCCGGTGGTGAGCTTTAGTCTAAAACCAATTGCGCTCGGCGATGGCGTACGTCGGGTACAGCTGGCTGTTGATGGTCAAATTCTGGATTATCGCAATGGGCAAGCTTTGCAAGACACGCCGATGCAATGGCCTGGACCTGGCGGGCCAACCCAGATCGTGCTGCAACCCAACCGTCGTAACGCCGAAAACAGCCGGTCGGCTGAAGGGGCGTGGGCGTTTTTCCGGCTGTTGGATGCGTCCGAGGTGCGGGGGGGTAATGATTCTGCCCAGTCGCGCGTCGTGTTCAATATTGGCGGCCGTTTTGCCGTGTTCCAACTGCGGGCAGGGGCGGCATATAATCCATTCCAGCTGAGCGCGTTGCGGGCCTTCCGATGCCCGAGCTCATTATAATATGGCAGGGGCATTCGGCTTTTACGGGAAGATTCCGGCGCTGGGCGATTTTATGCGCGGCGGCACCATTTCGCGGGCTTTCGTGACTGCGTGGGATCCTTTTTTGCAAGCCGGATTTTTGGCCAGCCGTGCCGCATTGGGAGATGACTGGGCGGAAACCTATCAAACCGCTCCGATTTGGCGGTTCAGCCTTGGGGCTGGGGTGATCGATGGCGGTCCTTACACCGGTGTGATGATGCCCAGCCAAGACGCTGTGGGGCGGGTATTTCCATTGACGCTTGTGGTCGCTTCAGCGCCCCCGCGAGGCGGCTTGGATACTCGCGACTATTATCTGCCGATTGAGGACGCCGCCCTTAATATGCTGGATTCTCTACGCGGCAAAATCGATTTAGAAAATGCAATTTTGAATTTAGAGACCCCCGATATTACCACCGAAACCCCCGACAACCTTAGTGAATGGTTAAGTGCCCCCGATGAGGGGTACGGTCAGCCACTAGGCCTGTCGCATGCTGGACTTCCATCTGAAACCTCGTTTCAAACCCTGTTAACGCAGGATGTTTCGACATGGTCCGGCAGTGTTACAAAGGGACAATAGGCATGAGCTATTTTCACCACTGCGCCCAGACGGACGTCGGTAAAGTTCGTAAAATTAACGAAGATTCTATGGTAAGCGTGCCCGAACTAGGCGCGTTTCTCGTGGCTGACGGGATGGGGGGACATTCCGGCGGGGATTTTGCCTCGCAGACTTTGGTGGCGCGCATTAACCAGATTGATCGTAATCTGCCGTCAAGCGAGGTCATGAAAGCCATGCGGGCCGCGATTTTGGAAGCGCATTATGCCATTCTGGAGGAGGCCGACCGGCGGGGCAGTGGCGCCATCGGCACCACCGCCGTAGGGCTGGTGTTGGCAGAGCCGCATTTTGTTTGTCTTTGGGTGGGAGATTCCCGATTGTATCACTGTCGCAATGGCAAAATGGTGCAGCTATCGCGGGATCACTCATTGGTAAATGACCTGTTGGAATCAGGCCAAATCACCGAAGCCGAGGTTGAAAATCACCCGCATGGTAATGTTATAACCCGCGCGGTTGGTGTTGGTGAAACCTTGGAAATTGACAAACTGCGCGGCACGTATGAACCGGGTGACCGGTTTTTATTGTGCAGTGATGGCCTAAGTGGCTTTGTAACTGACGAAGTCATTGGCCAGTTTATGGCAACCGCTCCGATGGATACCATCTGCGGCGAATTGATAAATCTGGCGCTTGAAGGTGGCGGACGAGATAATATAACCGCGATTGTGATCGAAATCCCGGATCATTTTTAGATCAGTATTTAGTAATTTTTTAACTAGAATTCCGATAGGAGAGGGCATGACACAACGCCAAAAACAAGTGCCACAAACAAACGAAGTTCCGGCCGCTGCCAGTCAATCCGTTGCTTTGGGCATGGCGGGGCTTAAAAATGTTTTGGATGCGCTCCATTCTGACAGTCTGGGGCCAAATTTTGCTCGCGCGCTTGCCCTTATCGAAGCTTGCACAGGCAGGTTGATCATCGTTGGTGTTGGTAAAAGCGGCCATATCGGGGCAAAACTGGCCTCGACTTTTGCGTCAACCGGCACGCCGTCATTCTTTGTGCATCCGACCGAGGCCAGCCACGGCGACCTTGGCATGATTAGTCGGGACGACACTGTGCTGATGATTTCAATGTCTGGAGAAACCCGTGAGTTGCAAGACATTCTGGCCTATTGCAAACGCTTTTCCCTGCCGTTGATCGCGTTGACAGGTAATGCTGACAGTCTGGTTGCCATGGCAGCAGACGCGGTGCTGCTATTGCCTGAAGCACGTGAGGCGTGCCCGCATAACCTTGCCCCGACAACCAGCACATTGATGCAACTGGCGCTCGGCGATGCGCTGGCCGTTAGCTTGGTAGAACGGCGCGGGTTTTCCGAGGTTAATTTTCGGGAATTCCACCCCGGTGGCAGCCTTGGTGCTGGCTTGATTCCGTTGCGGGAACTGATGCTGACCGATGAGCGATTACCCCTGATTGCGGCGAATAGGTCCATCATGCTGGGTCTAGAATTGCTTACAGAAAAATCGGTAGGGATCATTGGTGTCGCAGATGATGCAGGTGATCTGATCGGGGTCATTACGGATGGTGACATCCGACGCTATCTGGGTAAAAGCGCCTATTCGACCATGCAAGAAGTGCTGTGGGATACTCCGGTGACCAAGATTATGAGCACCGAAGCAATCACAATCTCCCCGAATAAAATGGCCGTGGAGGCACTGGCAATTTTGCAGAAAAACTCGATCTCGGCGTTGTTTGTGCTTGAAGGGCGGAAACCCGTCGGGGTGATTACATTGCTAACGTTGCTGCAGGCCGGTGTTGGCTAGATGAAAACCGTAATTGTTATTCCGGCCCGATATGCCAGCAGTCGGTTTGAGGGCAAACCACTGGCAGAGATAACCGGCGCGACCGGTATCAAAAAGTCATTGATCCAACGCACATGGGAGGCCGCGATGCAGGTTCCCGGAATCGCGCAGGTGATCGTCGCGACCGACGATCACCGGATTGCCGAACACGCAGAGAAATTTGGCGCAGTGGTGATAATGACGTCATCGACTGCTCGAAATGGCACTGAACGTTGTGCGGAGGCCCTTGAGCATCTGCCCGATGATATTGACGTGGTGGTCAATTTTCAAGGCGACGCCCCGCTGACGCCTCCGGGGTTTGTGACCGATATTGTGGCGGCGATGGGTTTGAACGGCGCGAGTATGGCCACGCCGGTTCTTCGGTGTGATACGCAAACTTTAGCACGGTTTCGAGAAGATCGCCGCGCAGGACGTGTCGGTGGCACCACTGCCGTTTTTGACAAGAGCCATCGGGCTCTCTATTTCTCGAAAGAAATCATTCCTTATTCAGATCAATTGACCAGCCCCCCCTTACCGGTGTTCCACCATGTTGGACTTTATGCTTTCCGACCCGCCGCGCTCCGCCAGTATTCCGCTTGGCCGGAAGGTGAGTTGGAGCGGGTTGAGGGGTTGGAGCAGTTGCGGTTTCTAGAAAACGGCGCGACGATTCAGTGTGTTGAAGTCAGCGCCAAGGGGAGAGTGTTCTGGGAGGTCAACAACCCTGTGGACATCGCACGGGTTGAGACAGCACTGGCAAAAATGGGGATCGAATAGATGAAAGTTGTTCAGGTAAATGGCCCGAAAGGCCCAGTTCAATTCTGCAATACCGCGCCCTTTGTGCTGATCTGCGGCCCTTGTCAGATTGAAAGCCGTGATCATGCCATGCGGATGGCCGATGTGATCTCTGGATTTGCCCGAACCGCCCGCATTCCGTTGATTTTCAAGGCCTCATATGACAAAGCCAATCGAACCTCGGGGCGCGGCGAACGTGGCGTTGGCATCGATGAGGGCTTACGGATTCTTGCAGACATTCGCGCCGAAATCGGGGTTTCTGTGCTGACCGACATACACGATGTGCCCCAGTGCGCGCCGGTGGCTGAGGTCGTCGATATGCTGCAAATCCCTGCATTTTTGTGTCGGCAAACAGATCTGCTGTTGGCTGCGGCGGCTACGGGCAAGCCTGTGAATGTGAAAAAAGGCCAGTTTCTAGCACCATGGGATATGGCCAATGTGGTCGCAAAAATTGCGGATGCGGGCAACGACCAAATTACCTTGACCGAGCGGGGAACCTCGTTTGGCTATAACACATTGATCTCGGATTTTCGCAGCCTGCCGATCATGGCGGAAACCGGGTTTCCGGTCATTTTTGACGCAACACATTCGGTGCAACAACCGGGTGGGCAAGGGGGATCATCGGGCGGACAGCGGGAATTTGTGCCGGTTCTGGCACGGGCGGCGCTGGCGGTTGGCGTGGCCGGATTGTTCATCGAGGCCCATGATGACCCGGATAATGCGCCGTCTGACGGACCAAATATGTTGCGACTTGAGGCGTTGCCAGATTTGCTGGATGCCTGGCGTAAACTGGATGATCTGACAAAATCGGTTACGTGACCGAGCGGATCAATTTACGTTCCAGAACGCGCAGTACCATTTTCAAGTCATGCCCGCGCCGCAAAACTTTGCCATCCATTGCCACCACTGAATACTGTCCCTGACGGCGCGCAAGTTTCGGGTGTTTCTCAATTCGATAGATCGGATGCTGCGCGGTGTGGCGAAAAACTGAAAAGATCGCTACATCCTTCAGGCTGGAAATTCCATAATCTCGCCACTCTCCGGCGGCGACCATCCGGCCATAAAGAGATAGAATCGGGAAAAGCTCGGTGTGATGAAAGCTCGTGACTTCGGGCGTTTGGGACGGGAATGTTGTGACGTTTTTGGATGGTGAAGTTGCCATGAAGATAAGTTTGCGGCGGGTTAAACGAATTTGCAAGGAAATTCCATGCTGTCGATTGCCAAATCCAGTTTCAAATGACACGGTAGGGGCAATCAATACGAGAGGCTATCTTATGCGTGACTTTCACCTTCCCGGACGCTCAACCGTTATTTCACAAAACGGCATGTGCGCGACTTCGCATCCGCTAGCGGCTAAGACCGCGATCAACATTCTGGAATCTGGCGGCAATGCCGTTGACGCGGGGATTGCTGCCGCGATGGTTTTGAATGTCTGTGAGCCACAGATGACCGGGCTGGGCGGGGATTGTTTTGCGCTGCTGCAACCGGCTGCCGGCGCAGACGCTATTGGGCTGAATGCTTCGGGTCGTGCGCCGGCGGGGTTGTCAGCGATCAAATTACGCGAAAGTGGATTAACGATAATTCCAGATAACAGTGTTGACGCGGTAACCATGCCCGGTGCGGTTGACGGGTTTATCAAGCTGTCAAACGATTATGGGAGCCTGGCACTGGCTGATGTGCTCGCGCCGGCCATTCGGTATGCCAATGAGGGCGTGCCCGTTGCTGAAAGAGTGGCGTTCGATTGGGGGAACCATCTTGATCGCTTGCAGGGTCATGCGAGGGATTTTTATTCACTAAATGGTTTGGCACCGCAAGCGGGTCAAATTTTTCGCGCCCCAAATCAGGCCGAAGTTTTACGGCGCATCGCTGCTGAAGGTCGCGCAGGGTTTTATGAGGGCGAAGTCGCCGAGGACTTCGTTTCAACTCTAAATGCACTGGGGGGCACCCACACGCTTGACGATTTTGCCGCCACCACCTGTGACTATGTTGACCCCGTGCGCGGTATGTATAAAGGCCATGAGCTGATTGAGCTGCCCCCAAATGGTCATGGAACAATTGCAATATTGATGGCCAATATTCTTGGCCATTTTGACATTGCGACGCTGGACCCAATGGGTGCAAAGCGCGCCCACCTTGAGGCCGAAGCCGCAAAGCTGGCGTATGAGTTACGTGACCGGTTTATTGCTGACCCAGCCGCGATGGGCGCAAGATTGGAACACCTGTTATCGGGGAAAACCGCAAGTAGTCTTGCTGCGATGATCGATCCGAAGCGCGCAACGCACCGGTCAAATATGTCATTGGAACCGCAACATAAGGAAACTGTTTATCTTACCGTAGTCGATAGGAACCGCATGGCTCTATCGCTGATATATTCGATTTTTTCCGACTTTGGCACCGGCATGGCTACCAACAAGTTTGGTATATTGATGCAAAATCGCGGCGCAGGGTTCTCATTGCAAAAAGATCACCCGAACGAGGCAGGCGGTGGAAAACGCCCGCTTCATACCATTATTCCCGGCATGATTCGAAAATCGGGGGAATTTTTGATGCCTTTCGGGGTCATGGGTGGCCAGTATCAAGTGAACGGGCATGTGCGGTTTTTGTCGAACCTTGCTGATTTTGACATGACGCCTCAGGTGGCGATAGATGCGCCGCGCAGCTTTGCCCATGATGGTATAATGAATGTGGAGCGCGGGTATTCACAACAGGTGCGGCGGGAATTGGCCGAAATGGGTCACCGCATCGACATCCCCGAAACACCAATTGGCGGCGCGCAGGCAATCATGATTCGGGATGGTGTGTTGTTGGGGGCCTCAGACCCGCGCAAAGATGGCTGTGCACTGGGGTATTAGTGCATTTGCCCGGCAACGTCGTATTTGCCGTTTTCCAGATTACCAAACATCTCGGTCACTTCGGGGTGCTCGATCGGGTCGCCGCTGTCGTCAAAAAGCAGGTTTTGCTCTGACACATAAGCCACATAATACGACGTGTCGTTTTCGGCAAACAGGTGGTAAAACGGCTGGTCACGGCGCGGGCGCATGTCTTCGGGGATGGATTCCATCCATTCGTCAGAATTGTTGAATGTCGGGTCCACGTCAAAAACCACGCCGCGGAACGGGTGGATACGGTGTTTGACAACTTGGCCAAGTGCGAATTTTGCGTGTAATTTTTCCATGAACCTGCTCACTGCCTCTGCCCCTCAATACCAGACGTTTTTGCGCCTTGTCCATATCGATTGCGCGCATGGTTGACATTTCCACCAGATAGCTGTTTTGAAATCAAGGAATAACTTGGGGAAATCTTGTGCCGATACTTTCAACAATAAGTCAGGTTTTACAAATCATTGCGCCGGTTTTTATTCTGGCGGCGATCGGTTTTTTGTGGGTTAAAGCTGGCTGGGAATACAATGTTAAGTTCGTGACCCGCGTGACGATGACATTGGCGGTGCCGTGCTTGATTTTCACGTCGCTTGTGCGGTCGGAAATTGAGGTAACCGCCTTGCGTAACACCGCGCTGGCGGCCCTGGTCGCATATGTATTGGTTACGGTGGTTTCGTCGGTTATTTTGCGGGGGCTGAAATATGACCAACGTACTTTTTTGCCCCCGATGGTGTTTGGCAATACCGGCAATCTTGGTCTGCCATTGGCGTTTTTCTCATTTGGCGCGGTCGGTTTTGACTTTGCCGTGGTGATCTTTGCGATTATGGCATTCCTGTCTTTTACCATCGGTATCTGGTTTGTTTCAGGCGGAAAATCGGTGGCTGTGGCGATCAAAGAACCAATGGTTTGGTCCACAGTTTTTGGCGCATTGTTTGTTATTTTTGACTGGGATTTACCGGATTGGAGCATGAACGCCCTTGATTTGGTTGGGCAAATGGGCATTCCGCTGATGTTAATCACGTTGGGCGTGGCCATAACCAGACTGCACCCCGCGTCGTTAAACCGGGCTGTTTGGTTGTCACTGATGAAGCTGGTGATCTGTGTTGCAATTCCGGTTGGGGTTGGCATAATTATTGACCTGCCACCGCTGGCGTTTGCGGCGCTCATCTTGCAAGTTGCGACGCCGGTGGCGGTCACATCCTATATGCTGGCTGAAAAATATGGCGCGGATTCCGGCGAAGTCGCCGGACTGGTTGTGGTTTCAACCCTGTTTTCAATACTCGCGATTCCGCTTATTCTCGTTTTCTTGATCTAGCAGGCCTTGATTTCTGCGTATTTTTGGGGTTTTCTAAGCGCATAATAATAAAACAAGCAGTAATCAGAGGCAGGCAGATGAAATATCTAGCCCTTATAATTTTAGTGATCCTTGGGTCATGCGCACGTGAGTCTAGCCCTCCGACGCGGCAAGATGACGCCTGCGCGATTCTGGACCAACGACATGGCTGGTTGCGGACATTGCAAAGAACCGAGGCCGAATGGGGCACGCCGGTGCATGTGATGATGGCGATTATCTGGAAAGAAAGCAGCTTTCGGGCGCGGGCAAAAACTCGGCGGGTTTATGTG
>JAESRG010000016.1 GCA_016764785.1 Paracoccaceae bacterium | reverse complement strand
GGCCAACCGCACCCCAACCATTGATAGCCAAGGCGAGGGCTGCCGGATTCGCATTCTCAGCCCTCCCGATCAGGTTGGACGGCTTGAGGTGTATGAGATCGGTTTTGCCGAAAACGGCGTACTGCTCAGTGACCCTCATCGTCAAGGCTGTGTTGAGCATCTGACTGTGCTGGAGGGGGGGCTGACCGTAACCACGGGCACCGAGACTGCGACGCTAAACGCTGGCGATACCATCCGCTATGCCGCTGACTGCCCTCACGGAATTCAGGCAACCGGAACGGCTGCCAAGGCGTTGCTGATTGTGCATAACTCGTAGTTATCCAATATACAGGAATTTTATTCCTTTATATTGACAATATCCGCAAAGCCGGAATAATGAGCAGGCAACTGCTGGAGCATTCCTATGCCAAACCCTTTCCTGACCCATCTATCCAACACCCTGACCGAGATCGAGGCCGCCGGGCTTTTCAAGCGTGAACGTCAGATCACCTCGCCCCAAGCTGGGCGTATTGACGTCTCGCTGGACGGCGTTCAACACGACCGCGTGGTCAATCTTTGTGCCAACAACTATCTGGGGCTGGCCGACCATCCTCGGCTTATCAAAGCCGCGCTACATTCCCTTGATACACAGGGTTTTGGCATGGCATCGGTGCGGTTTATCTGCGGCACCCAAGACCAGCACCGCACGCTGGAACAGCGGTTAGCCGGTTTTTTGGGCAAGGATGATGCGATCCTGTTTGCCGCCTGTTTTGACGCCAATGGCGGGGTGTTTGAACCGCTGCTGACATCTGAGGACGCCATTATTTCTGACGCGCTGAACCACGCGTCAATTATCGACGGCATTCGGTTGTGCAAGGCACAACGTTATCGGTACGCCAACTCTGATATGACGGAACTCGAAAATCGGCTGATCGAGGCAAAAGCCGCTGGGGCGCGGTTCATTATGATTGCCACAGACGGCGTGTTCTCAATGGACGGACATCTGGCGAAACTGCCGGAAATCACCGCGTTGGCGCAGAAATACGGCGCTATTGTCATGGTTGACGACTGTCATGCCACCGGTTTTATGGGGCCACAAGGGCGCGGCACGCCGGCCCATTTTGATGTGGTTGACGGTGTGGATATTCTGACCGGAACCCTTGGCAAAGCGTTGGGCGGGGCCATTGGCGGTTATATTGCTGGGCCTCAGCCAGTCATTGACCTGCTGCGGCAACGGGCACGGCCTTATCTGTTCTCAAATTCACTGCCCCCGATGATTGTTGCGGCGGCGCTCGAAGCCCTTGATCTAGTTGAGGAAAGCGACGATCTGCGCACAAAGCTGTTTGAAAATACGGTTTTCTGGCGCGACGGTCTTGCCGCGCTGGGGTTTGACTTGCTGGACGGCGAACATCCCATCGTGCCCGTGATGCTGGGCGATGCTAAACTGGCACAAGAAATGGCCGCGCAATTATTTGACGAGGGTGTGTTTGTGGCTGGATTCTTTTTTCCTGTGGTGGCCAAGGGCAAGGCGCGCATCCGCACGCAGATGAACGCGGCCCTAAGCCGCGATGATTTAACGTTCGCGCTAACGGCATTTGAAAAAGTGGGTAAAGCCATCGGGGTGATTCAATGACCGACCGATCGAACGGTATGAAGGCACTGGTTAAGGCAAAGCCAACCGAGGGCCTATGGATGCAACGCGAACCCGTGCCTGACATTGGGCCGGATGATGTGCTGATCAAAATCGTTAAAACCGGTATTTGCGGCACCGACATTCATATCTGGAACTGGGATGAATGGTCGCAAAAAACCGTGCCGGTTCCGCTGATCACTGGCCATGAATTTGCGGGCGTCATTGTCGAGATGGGCAAAAATGTCAGTGATCTGCGCGTCGGCCAGCGGGTTTCTGGCGAGGGGCATTTGATTGGCAAAAAAAGCCGCGCCAGTCGGGCGGGGAAATTCCATCTTGATCCCGAAACCCGTGGCATCGGCGTTAATGAACCCGGTGCTTTTGCACAATTTCTGCGCCTGCCTGCGTTTAACGTGGTGGTGCTGCCTGACAGTATTTCTGATGACATTGGCGCCATTCTCGACCCGCTGGGCAACGCGGTGCATACCGCCCTGTCCTTTGATTTGATTGGCGAAGATGTGCTGATCACCGGCGCTGGCCCCATTGGTATCATGGCAGCAGCCGTGGCAAAGCACATCGGTGCGCGGCATGTGGTGATAACCGATATCAACCAAGACCGCCTAGATCTGGCCAACAAGGTGGCCAATGTGACAACGGTAAATGTGGCCACGACCGAGCTGAAAGACGTTTCAGCGGCATTGGGAATTGTTGAAGGGTTTGACGTCGGGTTGGAGATGAGCGGCGCGCAAATTGCGTTGGATCAGATGATCGGCGCAATGGTCATGGGCGGGCGCATCGCGATGCTGGGCATTCCACCAGGGAAATCTGCCGTTGACTGGTCGTCAATTGTGCTAAAATCCATCACCATTAAAGGTGTCTATGGCCGCGAGATTTTCGAGACTTGGTATAAAATGCTAGCGATGCTGCAAAACGGTCTGGACGTCAGCGCGGTAATCACCCATCATTTCAAAGCCGACGATTTTGCCGCCGGTTTTGCGGCGATGAAATCAGGATCAAGCGGCAAAGTGGTTTTGGATTGGACAATATGATTACAGTCGTTGAACGGGAAATCCCCGCGGATATCGTTGAATTTGTTGAAACCGACCGTCTGTTCCTGAACCCTCTGGAAACCAGCGATTGGCGGATCAGGCGGGTGGTGCGCGACAAGGTTCTGCGCTGCGCGGAAAACCTGCCCGACGGATTGTGTTTGATGATATTTGAAGCATTTCGCCCACGGTCCCGTCAGTGGGAGCTGTGGAAGCCGGTACATGCCCGCATCACGGCCGACAACCCAGACTGGACGCCAGAACAAGTTTACACAGAATCCTCGCGCTGGGTTGCCCCGCCCGATGGTTTTGGCAGCGGCCACCAAGCCGGGGCGGCAATTGACGTTAAACTCGCCCTACCCGATCGCACCGAACTGGAATTTGGCGGGTTAATGAAAGGCCTGACCGGCGTTGCCCCCACCGATTGGCCCGTTGCCGATGAACTCCGCAAAAATCGAGATTTGTTGGTGAAAGAACTGCACGCCGTTGGCATGATAAACTATCCTGACGAGTGGTGGCATTTCAGCTATGGTGATCGTCTCTGGGCCGAGGTCACTGGACGGGATACCGCGTTTTTTGCGCCTATTGACTAAGCTGGACGTAAAACACGAGCGAGGACGACCATGGAAATCAAATGGCTAAGGGATTTTCTGGAGCTGAGCGCCGAGGGAAACTTTCGCATTGCCGCAAAAGCGCGTAGCGTCTCGCAGCCAGCGTTTAGCCGACGCATTCAGGCGCTGGAGGTCTGGGTCGGCGCGCCACTGATTGACCGCAGCAGCCAGCCCTCACAACTGACCGCAGCCGGAAAAATGTTTCTACCTGTGGCCCAGCAGATCGTTGATCTGGCCGAATCGGGTAAGGCAAATGTGCAAAATCAAGCAATTGCAGAAGCCGAAAAAATGCGGTTTTCAACCTTAGGGACGCTTTCACAGATTTTCTTGCCCGGCTGGCTACGAAGCCTTCAGCCATTTATTGATGCCAACCAGTTTGTCGTCAAAACTGAATATGTGACTATTCTGGATTATTTTTCGGCTCTGGAAAGTAACTCGGTCGATTTTTTCATCAGTTATCTGGACCCAAAACGCGGAGCGCAAAGCGATGCTTTGATTTTTCCGTCCCTGAAGCTGGGCACAGAATCGCTGGTGCCGGTGGCCAGCCCGAACCAAGATGGCAGCGCTCGCTGGTGGCTGCCCGACCAACCAAAAGAGCCAATTCCGTGTTTACATACGCTGGCCGAAAATTCGCCGTGGCCTATCAAAAACCACATGACCAGCCTGTATAGTGGCTTGATATTTAAACCTATTTATGAATCTTCGGTCGCCACCGGCCTTAGGGAAATGGCGATTCAGGGGTTTGGTCTGGCCTGGTTACCCCACAGGCTGATCGCCGATGACCTGACCAAAGGTAAGCTGGTGCGGGCCGCAAACCTTGCGGATGATCTTTTGGTGGATATTCGGATTTATCGTTGTGCAAAATACACTGAGCCCCGAGTGGAGAAATTCTGGCGTGTTTTGTTGCAACGGGAAGCGCACAATCATGGAACTGTCATACATATCTGATAACAAATCTGTATGGCTGGAATTATGTCATGCAAATTTTGCATGACTAATGTCGATAATAGTATTGGACACCAACCTTACGGGTTCCGTAACTTCGCGGAACAACAAAAATAACCAGGAGGAATTCTTATGAAACTTAAAACAAGTTTGGCATCAGTCGCCACACTGGCCGTTATGGCTATGTCGGGTGCAACTGTCGCTTCGGCCCAAGGCACTTTGGAAATCGTAAAAGAACGCGGTCATGTGCGGTGCCAGGTTGGCCAGCCATCCCCAGGGTATTACAACCTCGATTCCGAAGGCAACTGGTACGGCCTTGATGTTGCAGTATGTCAGGCTGTTGCCGCGGCAATCTTCGGCGACGCTGCTGCACTTGAAATTCAGTCGGTTAGCTCACAAGCGCGCTTTACAGCACTGGCCAACGGCGAAAGCGATCTGCTGTCGCGTACAGCCACTTGGACAATGACACGCGACACCCAACTGGGCATCGATTTCTTGTCACCAAACTTTTATGACGGCCAAGGCTTTACGGTTCGCGTAGACAGCGGCATCACCAGTGCGATGGAACTAGCGGGTGCCAAGGTTTGCGTGACCACCGGCACCACAACCGAACTGAACCTGACCGACTTTAGCCGGGTTAATGAACTAGACATCAGCAACGTAACGTTTGAAGATTACAACGTACGTGATGACACATATCTGAATGGCGGCTGTGACGCGGTTACTGGCGATAAATCGTCAATGGCTGGCAACATTGCATCATTCCCAGTTCCAGCAGATCACATGATCCTGCCTGAAACCCTGTCCAAAGAACCACTTGCTTCGGCAGTTCGTCACGGCGACAGCCAATGGCGTGATGTGGTACAGTGGAGCATCTTTGCGTTGATCAACGCCGAAGAGCTGGGCATCACCATGGCCAACGTTGACGACATGCGCGCCAACTCAACCAATCCAAACGTGCGTCGCATGTTGGGCGTTGAAGGCAACCTGCATGACGGCCTTGGGCTAGACGCAGACTGGGCTTACAACATCATCAAAAACGTCGGCAACTACGGCGAGATTTATGAAGCCTATATGGGTGGTGGCGAGCAAGGCATCGGCATTGAACGTGCTGGCAGCCTGAATGCACTGTGGACCGATGGCGGTCTGATGTATTCGCCTCCTATGCGCTAAACGACTTCGTGGCGCCGACCTTAACGGGTCGGCGCCATTTTTTCAGTCGGGGAAAACATCCGGCGGTAACTAAATGATAGGGAAACAGTGACGTGACGGACAGTTCCGGACCCAGACTCAAACCAAAAGAGAAGTTCAACTTT
>JAESRG010000015.1 GCA_016764785.1 Paracoccaceae bacterium | reverse complement strand
GAACACCGCCAGCGTGTCGTTGTATGCGGCAGGGTGCGGGTGTTCGGGGGACAGACGGTAATCGACCGAGACCACATCAAGGCCGGTTTGATCGCAAATATCGGCGCAAATGGTGTGGTGGCTTTCCAGATCGCCAACCATAAACCCGCCGCCGTGCATGTATTGCACCACCGCCTTTGGGCTGTTGGAGCAGGTATAATGACGGGTCGGAACGCCGTTGATTTTGCTGTCGGTGGTGGACACGTTTTTGGGGATCGGCAGGTTGAAATGCAGGTTCATTTTATCGAACACCGCGCGGGCCTCGGAGGGCGTGGCGGTGCCAGCTTCGGGCGCGAAACTGGCGCAGGTTTTCAGATAGGCATGGATTTCAGCGTCAAACAGGGTGTCGTAATCTGGCGATGTCATTTTGGTCTCCGTTTTCAGGACTTTGCCAAGCGGCGCGGCAAAGCGAAAGTTATTTTTTGAAATCTCTTGACCTTCCAGTTGCTGGAACCCTTATCTAAAGGTGGAAATAGAAGGAATCGTACTATGGCTTTAGATGGCACACAAGAAATCACGTTTGATATCAGCGGGATGAGCTGTAAGGGCTGTTCCGGTAAGGTTGAACGCGCTTTGTCTGAGACTGATGGCATTATCACCGTAACAGTCAGCTTGGACGATGCCAACGCCGTAGTGCAGTTTGATCCGGCGGTTTTGAACGCGGGGCAGGTGGTCAATATCGTGACCCAAAAGGGCTATGAAACCGTGCTGTCCGCGCCGGTTGAGGCCGTTATTGATGCAACTGAAACGGTGAAACTGGATATTTCGGGGATGACCTGCGCTAGTTGCTCGGGACGCGTTGAAAAAGCGCTGAACGGCGCGGTTGGCGTTGGTGCGGCTAGTGTTAATCTGGTGTTGGAAAATGCGACGGTGCGATTTGACCCCAGCCAAACCAGTGCTGAAGCGATTGCACAAGTGGCGACCGATGCCGGTTATGCGGCGGTGGTTAAGTTGCCCGATACCGTATCGACGGTAAAGATGAACATTGCAGGAATGACCTGTTCCAGTTGTTCGGGGCGTGTTGAAACTGCGTTGAATGGTGCGGAGGGCGTTATCAGTGCCAACGTCAATTTGGTGTTGGAAAACGCCACTATTAACTTTGATCCGGCGGTGACAGACGTAACCAAAATTGCTGCGGTTGTGGCCGAGGCCGGTTATACGGCGACGCTTCAAGCTGATATTGCGCCAAAAGATCGGTTTGAAAAACAACTGACTCGCCAGAAATGGGAGCTGATCGCCGCGATTGCACTGTCGCTGCCGCTGCTTGGGCAGATGGTGTCGATGTTCACCGGATACGGCTATCACCTGACCCCTTATCAGGAGCTGGCGTTGGCAACACCTGTGCAATTTATCATTGGGTGGCGGTTTTACGTGGGCGCATGGTCTGCGGTGCGCAATGCGGCAGGCAACATGGATCTGCTGGTGGTCATGGGAACCTCGGCGGCGTTCTTTTACAGCCTGTGGCGCGTGATTGTGCTGGGCCATGACGCACATGGGCAGCTTTATTTTGAAGCGGCGGCGATTGTGATTACCCTTGTGTTACTGGGTAAGTATATGGAAAGCCGCGCCAAACGCTCGGCCAGTGCGGCGTTGCGGCAATTAATGGGGCTGCGGCCCACAACGGCGACGTTGTTGGTTGATGGCGTTGAAATCGACACACCAATTGACGCGGTGCGGGTTGGCGATATTGCTTTGCTGCGCCCCGGTGCGCGGGTGCCTGTTGACGGTGAAATCATCAGCGGCGACAGCGAGCTGGACGAAAGCCTGATCACCGGTGAATCCATGCCAGTTGCGCGACATGTTGGTGATGCAGTGATCGCAGGGTCCATCAATGGCGGCGGCGTTTTGCAGATCAAAACTCTTAAGGTTGGCGCAGATACCACCTTGGCGCGGGTCGCCAATATGGTTGAGGAAGCACAGGTTGGCAAAGCCCCCATTCAAAAACTGGTAGACCGCGTAAGCGCGATTTTTGTGCCGGTGATCATTGTGTTGGCGTTGCTGACCTTTGCAGGCTGGATGATTTCGGGCGCGAGCGCTGAAACGGCGCTGGTCGCGACGATCTCGGTTCTGGTGATTGCCTGTCCGTGTGCGCTGGGCTTGGCCACACCAACAGCGTTGGTGGCGGGCACTGGCGCAGGGGCGCGGGCGGGCATTTTGATCCGCGATATTGAAACCCTTGAGCGCGCGCGGGGCATCGATATTGTGGTGTTTGATAAAACCGGTACCTTGACGATGGGCAAACCCAAAGTGGTTGAGATTGTTAGTTTTAGCGGCTCTGATGATGAGCTGCTGGCGATTGCTGCACAGGTGCAGTCGGGCTCAGAACACCCATTGGGCAAAGCCGTGATTGCAGCCGCGCGGGAACGCGAGCTTACGGTTGCAAAACCGGGCCAAACCCGCGCCACCGCCGGCGAGGGCATCGAGGCGGCAGTTGATGGCGTGGCCTTTCGTATGGGGCGGTTGCGGTTTGTGTCGGATGACATAACCGCTGCGCAACAGGCCCAAGCTGACAAAATGCGCGCCGGGGGCCGTACGGTTGTTGGGCTTGGCAAAGCCGGAAAACTGTTGGGGCTGGTCGCCCTGGCTGACACTATTCGCCCTGAATCAGCTGCGGCTGTGGCGCAACTGCATAAACGCGGTATCAAGACGGTTCTGATGACCGGCGACAATGCTGAAACCGCTGCCGTGGTGGCAACGCTGGCAGGCATTGATCAGGTGATTGCCGACATGCGCCCCGAAGACAAAGCCGCTGAAATTGCTAAACTGTCAAAGCTGGGCCACCCCGTTGCCATGGTTGGCGACGGGGTGAATGACGCGCCAGCACTGGCCTTGGCTGACCTCGGGATTGCCATGGGTGGCGGCGCCGACGTAGCCGTTGAAACGGCAGGGTTTGTCCTGATGCGGCCCGACCCAAGGTTGGTGGCCGCCGCGCTGGACGTGGCGCGGGTAACTGGCACTAAAATTCGCCAAAACCTGTTCTGGGCCTTTGCTTATAACGTGGTTTGCATCCCGATCGCCGCCGCTGGATTGTTGAACCCCGCGCTGGCTGGCGGCGCTATGGCGTTCTCAAGCGTGTTTGTGGTGGGCAATTCATTGCTGCTTAAACGCTGGAAGCCGGAGGCATAGATGAACATTGGTGACGCAGCCGCGCAAAGCGGCCTTCCGGCAAAAACCATCCGGTATTATGAAGATATCGGCCTGATCTCGCCCGACCGATCCAGCAATGGATACCGCGATTTTTCCGAGGACCACCTGCATAAACTCTCGTTTGTGCAACGGGCCCGCAGCCTTGGGTTTACGGTTGAGGAATGCCGGGCGTTACTGTCGCTTTATGAGGACCGCGGGCGCGCATCGGCGGACGTGAAAACCATGGCGCGAAGCCATCTGACACAAATAGGCGAAAAAATTACAGCGCTGCAAGCCATGCAGGCAACGCTGTCGGAACTGGTGGATAAATGCCACGGAGACGACCGACCCGATTGTCCAATTCTGGACGGTCTGGCAGGAAATAAAACTGAGGAATCAATATGAGAAACACACTGATTTTTGGCGCAGCGATTGGGCTTGCAGTGGGTGCGTATTTTGGCTTGTTAAAGAACGATTTGCCTGCGCAAACCACAACGGTCTCGGCACTGGAATTGACCGAGATCGGCACGCGCGGCGAAGAAGCATTCAACGGGACGTGTGCCGCCTGTCACGGCGTCAATCTGGTTGGCACCAATAACGGCCCGCCCTTGCTGCATCAGTTTTATGTGCCGGGACATCACGGCGACATGTCAATTGTTCTGGCGGTCAAACAAGGGTCGCGTCAACATCACTGGCGGTTTGGCGATATGCCCGCACAGGAACATATTACCGATGCTGAATTAACGTCGATCATTGCCTATGTGCGCGAAGTACAGCGGGCGAATGGGTTTAACTAGATCAATAAACCCTCCCTACCAGCTTCTTTGTTGCATAAATACTCACCTGCCGAGCCGCAGGCGAGGCCACGCCCAACTGTTTGTGCCCAATCCGTTAGGATTTGGCGCCAACAGGCGGGAGCCCTCCTTGTGCCAAAACGCAGCCCTCCCGCAGTCCGGTGACGTCTTTGCTGCGCAAAGAGCCAACCTCCCTTTGGGCTAGGCCCTCGGCTGCGCCATCGGGTTTTCCTGAGCGTTGGGCCGGTGTTAGCGGCCTAGCCGATAGGTCATTGAGGCCCAGAGCGAGTGCCAGACAATGCCGGTACGCGCGATATCTTCCTCAAATGGGATAATCATGTGGACCGCGTTGATCATGTATTCTCCGTCACCCTGATTGGGGATCAGCGCGCTGCCATCAGCGCCGGTGACCACATGCGACAGGGTGGCGTCGCCGTCGGCGCGATAAAAGATGTCGATCTGGGTATTGGTGAGCGGCTCGCCGCGAAATAGGATCATCACTGGTAATCCGGTTGATACATTGTCGGTATAGGGGTTTTTGAGGGCAACCATTTCGAAAAACATGCCCTCAAAATGGTCAGCACCCGCACCATCCCCGACGGCAACAAGGGCTTTGACAAAACGGGTATAACCCTCGGCAAAACCATCGTCGGGCAGGCCGCGTTCAGCGTGGGCTGCCAGCACCCAGTCCATGCCGTGTTTCAGGATGAAACGTTCAAATTTGGCGTAGTCATCATAAGTGAGCTGCGAGGTGGTGGTGAACTGACTGAGGACATGCAGACCATTGATTGTGGTCGGGATGTCGGCGGCGGGCATATCACCGATGCGCCCCTCAATTGGGTGTGTGCCGCTTGGGTCGGTGACCTCAAATGCGCTGAAATTATTGGGAAAATAGGCAAGCGTATTGCCGCGAAAATCTTGTCCGACGCGGACGTCTGCGACGATGTTTTCACCAATTTCTATCCGGTATTGGTGCGGCTGAATCCAGTATTCATGCGCATGGGCCACCGTAGCGGTCAGCAATACAGCGAAAAATGCAATGTGGGCTGGAAGTTTGGTTAAAATATTCATAATGTTCCCAAAAATAGGAGTGGATAATGCAGGTCAGTATAGGGCGTTTTTTCGCACTGTGTATCACATTGTGTTTAGGGCTGGCAAATTTTGCCAGCGCCCATGAAATTCGCCCGGCGATCGCTGATCTTTATTTGCAGGGCGGCGAGTTTCGGTTGGAAATCACCCTTAACCTAGAGGCCGTCGTGGCTGAAATCGGGGCTGAGGAGGGGGATACCTCGGACAGCGACAATGTTGCGCTGTATGACCGGCTGCGCGGCAGTGACCCGGCGGCGTTGGATGGCGCGTTTAATCGCGAAGCGTTTGCGCGTAATATTACTGTGCTGCTTGATGAAGCGCTGGGTGAAGCGATTGTTTCTGCTGTGGAGATCCCCGAGATTGGCGATATTGACCTTAGTCGAAACAGTGTTGTGACGATTACCGGCAGCCTTGGAGATGCGCAGGAATTTCGGGTCGGCTGGGCCGAGGAATACGGGCAAATCATCATTCGTTTGATGGACGGAGAGGTGGATTTTGACACGTTTCTGACCGCTGGAACCTTGAGTGAGCCGATCCCGATTACCGGCGGTGTGGCGCAGTCTTTCGGGGCGGTTTTTGTCAATTACGTAGCGGTCGGGTTCGATCATATTGTGCCCAAGGGCCTTGATCATATTTTGTTTGTGGTCGGGCTGTTTTTACTGTCTACGCGGTTGCATCCGCTGCTGTGGCAGATCACCGCTTTTACGCTGGCGCACTCGGTCACGCTGGCGCTGGGGATACTGGGGATTGTGGCTGTTCCGGCATCTATCGTGGAGCCGTTAATTGCGGCCTCAATCGTTTAT
>JAESRG010000001.1 GCA_016764785.1 Paracoccaceae bacterium | reverse complement strand
ACGTGCCGATGATGCGGTGCGGTTGGATCATGCGCGGTGCAACCAAGAATTTCTTGGCCAGCCTGATCAATGCGGCTGGAACCAAGATGTTCCCGTCGATCGAGGCCAGCAATACCCTGTTTGGTTATCCGGTTGAGACGACGTCGCAGGTGCCAAACAACCTGGGCGATGGCAATGATACCGAGATCACCTTTGCGGATTTCTCGGAGATTATGATTGGCGACGACCAGGCCATTCGCATCGCTTCGTCCTCTGAGGCGTCCTTTGTCGATACCAGTGGCGATACCATTTCGGCATTTCAGCGAGACCTGACACTGATGCGGGCGGTGTCTCGTCATGATCTGGCACCAGCCCATGATGAAGCGATCGCGGTCATCACCGGCACCAGTTGGGGTTTGTAATAACCCCGGCCTGATACGGGCGGCCTGACAGGCCGCCCTTTTCCATTCTCAATTGACGGAGGCCAGATCATGGCACGACTACTGGTGAAATTCACCCAAGGATATTCCCGCTACAACAAGGACGACACCGCTGCTTTTGAGCCTGATGTGGCCAAGAAGCTTTGCGAGGGCAAGGGCAAGGTCGCGGTGATGGTCGGCAATGCTGCCAAGCTCGATGAGGGCCACGCGGTCATCATTGGCAAAGTGGACACCCGTGAAGTGCAGCAGATCGTAGATCAGGCGCGGGCCGACTTGCAGGCCCGGTCGCGTGAGCTGGATGACCGCGAAAAATCGCTCGACCAGAAGGCGCAGGATTTGGCCAGCCACAACTTTATCTGCTGGCGCAACCCAGCTACCGCCCGCACAAATCACATTTGGCAAGCTCAGATAATCATTGGCGTTGGCAAGGCTAACGCCCCCAGTCGGGCAAAAAGTAATCTGCGGCAACGGCGCGCCAATGGCTTTCAACGCAGGCGCCCCACCCGAGGCCTCAGCAGGAAAGAATTTCAACAAATCATAGCCGCGCGCCAACATTTGCATGGCCTCCGTCGCGGTGGCAGCGCCAGCCAGCAAGGGCAGACCCAGTTCTTCGCAAGCCGCGATCAGCTCATCAGTGGCCCCGGGCGACACGCCAAACTTGGCCCCCGCGTCTACGGCATTTTGCACGTCCTGACGTGTGATTAGCGTTCCCGCACCAACGATACCGCCGGGCACTTCCGCCATGGCTTTGATTGCATCCAACGCTGCGGGGGTGCGCAATGTTACCTCTAACGCAGGTAATCCGCCCGCGACCAACGCTTCGGCCAATGGCCGCGCAGTGGCTGCGTCTTTGATCACCAGAACCGGCACAATCGGGGCGCGTCCGCACACCTCACGGTTGGCTTTACACGCATCTTGAGCAGAAATTTTCATATTATCACCACATCGTTTTTGCGGCCCGTTCGGGCCAGGTTTTATCATAATCGGCGCCACCAACGGCACCGTCTGTTATACTGGAAAGGATCTCTCCAGCCGTCGGCAAATTCGCCTCAACCGGCCCGTTCCACAAGTCCGCCCGCATGATGGCGCGCGCACATTGAAAGTAAATCTCCTGCACCGTTATCAAAATAACCGACCGAGGGTCCTTGCCGGATTTACTATACCGCTGCAAAAGATCCGGCGCTGCGGAAATCCGGCCTGTGCCATTAACCCGCACAACCATGCTGGACCCGGGCACCAGAAACATCAGCGAAACCCTAGGGTCGCGCACGATGTTCCGTAGGCTATCAATCCGGTCGTTGCCGCGCCGATCAGGCAGCACCAGCGTTTTATCATCCTCGATAAACACCACCTGCCCATCGTCGCCGCGCGGGCTGCAATCCAGACCCTCGGGGCCAACAGTGCTCAGCGCCACAAACGGAGACAGCTTGATAAACGCCCCGTATTCAGCGGTAATATGATCCACCACCTTCACCAATGAAGGTGGTTTTGGTGTGCCGTAAAGCGCCTCTAGTTGCTCAATTGTTTCGATCATAAAACGCTGGCTCCCGTTTCTGCAGGGCCAACAAACTTGCGGAATATCTCGAACAATTCGCGCCCGGTGCCAACCGAATTGGCCGACAAATCAGCTGTCGCCAAGGGCCGTTCCAGCGCAGCCTCATCCAGCACATCCAGCGTGCCCGCCACCGCATCAACGCGCACAATGTCGCCGTCAATCAGTCGCGCCAAGGGTCCGCCGTCCAAGGCTTCGGGCGACACATGGATCGCTGACGGCACCTTGCCCGACGCGCCCGACATCCGTCCATCCGTCACCAGCGCAACCTTGTGGCCACGCCCTTGCAGAATGGTCAACAGCGGCGTTAGTGAATGCAGCTCTGGCATACCATTCGCCTTTGGCCCCTGAAAACGCACGACGACAACCACATCTTGGTCCAAATCACCGGCCTTGAACGCCACTTTCACATCTTCCTGATCGTGGAATATCCGCACCGGCGCCTCAATAATCCGCCGATCTTCAGCCACAGCCGAGATTTTCATAACCCCCTGCCCAAGATTACCAATCAGCCGTTTAACGCCGCCATTTGGTTGAAATGGGTCCGAAACCGGTTTCAAAATCTTGTCATTCAACGACTTACGCGCGCCGCCTTCCCAGACGACCTCGCCATCTTTTAATTTTGGCTCTTGGGTGTAATGCTCCAACCCTTGGCCAACAATGGTGCGGGTGTCATCGTGCAACAAACCGTTGTTCAACAACTCACCGATCATGTACCCCAAACCGCCCGCCGCGTGAAAATGGTTCACGTCTGCCAGCCCGTTTGGATAGACCCGCGCAATCAGCGGCACCACGTCAGACAGGTCAGCAAAGTCTTCCCAATCCAGCACGATCCCCGCTGCTTTGGCCATCGCCAACAGATGAATCAACAGGTTGGTTGACCCGCCAGTGGCGTTCAAACCAACGATGCCGTTCACAAACGCCTTGGCGTCCAGAACCTCACACACAGGGGTATATTCATTGCCCAACGCCGAAATTGCCAAAGCCCGCTTGGCCCCGGCGATGGTTAGCGCATCGCGCAACGGCGTGTTGGGGTTCACAAATGAGGCACCGGGCAGGTGCAGCCCCATGAACTCCATCAACATCTGGTTGGTGTTGGCAGTGCCATAAAACGTGCAGGTGCCGGGGCCGTGGTAACTGGCGATCTCGGCGGCCATCAAGGCTTCGCGATCCACTTCGCCCAAAGCGAACTGCTGCCGCACTTTGACTTTGTCATCATTCGACAGCCCAGTTGTCATCGGCCCAGCAGGTAAAAACACCGCTGGTAAATGTCCGAATGTCGCCGCAGCAATCACCAAACCCGGCACAATCTTATCGCAAACGCCCAAATAAACCGAGCTGTCAAACACGTTATGCGACAAGCCAATTCCGGCTGCCATCGCAATAATATCGCGTGAAAACAGGCTCAGCTCCATACCGGGCTGCCCCTGCGTGACCCCGTCACACATCGCCGGAACCCCGCCAGCAACCTGCGCAGTACCCCCTATTTTCCGAGCCGCCGCGCGGATCAGTTCAGGGAACTTTTCAAACGGCTGATGGGCAGACAGCATATCGTTATAGGCAGTGATAATCCCCAGATTACCGCCAATACCAGTGACCAACGGGTCTTGATCCTCGCCAGATGCTGCAAAGGCATGGGCCTGATTGCCGCATGTCAGATGGGCACGTCTTGGCCCTTCTTCAGCGGCCCGCTCGCAACGGGCCATATAGTCTGTTCTCACCGTTTCCGAGCGGCTAATGATCCGGTCGGTTACACGCTTGATTGTGTCGTTCAGTTGCATGGGGCTTACTCCGCAAAATGGATGTCGCTGTGGGGAAGGGAAAGAATAATTCGGATCGGCGCTTCGGTTGCCGGCCCCTCGATCAACGCTGATTCAAGCGCCGTTTTCTTATCCGCGCCAGCGATCAGAATATGAATATGTTTGGCGGCGCGCAGCACTGGCGCCGTTAGGGTTAACCGAGGCTCTGGCGCGTTTGGCGCCCGCATCGGCAACAAGATCGGCGCGTCGTCTGACAGGGCCTCGTCAAGTAAATCAGCCCCCGGAAAAATGCTGGCGGTGTGCATATCCGCCCCCATGCCCAAAACGCAGACGTCCAAAGGTAGGGTGGGGTTCAACCCCACCGTCAACTGTTCCAACACGTCCTCGGGCTTGTCAGCCTTGGCATAAAACGGGATCATGGTTGCCGCTGCGGCCTTGCCTTGCAACAAAGTGCCGCGTAACAATCGCGTGTTTGAGCGTTCAGAACTTTCCGGCACGAAGCGTTCATCGGTCAGCATGACGCTAACCTTGGTCCAGTTAATATCAGCCCCTGACAGCGCTGTCAAAAACGCCGCTGGCGTTGTTCCGCCCGGCACGGCCAGACTGGCCTTGCCGTTCAGGTTAATCGCGTCTTGCAGTTGCTCGGCGACGATTTCAGCCAGATCAACGGCCAACACGGTGCGATCAGGATATTCTATAAAGTTAGACATCAATTTCTCTCCAACGACGGCCATCACGGTGCAGCAACGCCAAGGCATCTTCTGGGCCGGAACTGCCAGCGTCATAAGGTGCGGGTTTGCTTGAATCTGCCTCCCACGCGGCAATCAGCGGGTCGATCCACGCCCAGGCTTCTTCAACTTCGTCACCGCGCATGAACAATGTTTGATCGCCACGGATCACATCCATGATCAACCGTTCATACGCATCAGTGACAATCGCATCGGGGCCTAGCGCGTCAGCAAAGCTCATGTCCAGCGGCACCTCGGTCAGACGCATGCCGCCCGGCCCCGGTTCCTTGATGGTCATGCGCAGGGTGATCCCCTCATCCGGTTGCAACCGAATGATCAAGGTATTGCCTTTGCGATGGTTAGATTCTTCGAAAATGGAATGGGGTGGGTCTTTGAACACCACCGCAATTTCCGACATCCGCGCCCGCAACCGTTTGCCGGTGCGCAAATAAAACGGCGTGCCAGCCCAACGCCAGTTTGAAATATTAACCTTTAATGCCACAAAACTTTCGGTATGGCTGTCAGGATTTTCGGCATGCTCGATGTAACTTGCCTCGCCACCGCCAGCCCGATATTGGCCGCGCACCGTGTCAGAAACCTTTAGTGGGTCAAGCGCGCGAATAACCTTCAGCTTTTCGTCGCGCACAAAATCAGCGTTGAACTTGGCGGGCGGTTCCATCGCGGTCAGGCACAGCAACTGCATCATATGGTTCTGAACCATGTCACGCAACGCGCCCGATTTATCGTAATAGCCGCCGCGCCCCTCAACCCCGATGCTTTCGGCCACAGTGATTTGCACATGATCAACGTATTTTGAGTTCCACAACGGTTCAAACAGCGCATTAGCAAACCGGATTGCCATCAGATTTTGCACGGTTTCTTTGCCTAAATAATGGTCAATGCGATAAATCTGATGCTCCTCAAAGCACTCACCCAGACGCTTGTTCAAGTCCTTGGCCGAGGCCAGATCATGCCCAAGCGGTTTTTCAACTACGATCCGGCTTTCGGGCGTGGCAATGCCATGCACATGCAAACGATGCGCGATTTCACCAAACAGACTTGGCCCAACCGACAGATAAAACGCCTGCACAGTATCTTTGCGGATCAGCTTTTTCAGCGGTTTCCAGCCAGCATCACCCATTGCGTCAATCGGCGTGTACTCAAGCGCAGCAATAAAGGTCTCCAGAACCTCAGGGGTATCTTTGGCCGTTGGCTCAAACTCCGCCATAGATTCGCGTACAAAATCGCGAAACCCAGCGCTGTCCATTTTAGTTCGCGCCGCGCCAATAATACGAGAGTTTTCAGGCATTTGCCCCGCCCGCATCCGCCGAAACAGGGCAGGCAAAATTTTACGTCGAGACAGATCACCTGTCGCGCCAAATATGACCAGATCAAACGGACTAACGGGAATAACGCGAGAAACCATGCAAGGCCCTTCCTTAAATGTGACGATGTCGTCCTTTAGGATAGTATACCACAATCGCAGACGCGACGATGGGGGCCGTCCGCTTCCTAGCATCTCACTGACCGAGGTCAAGCCAAACAATCATGACAAATCGAAATTTTGCAGCTTTGCAAAAATTGCAAACGGGTGAACTGGGTCTTTGCTTGATTGAATAATTGGCTTATGTTCTCGTCATTGACCGATTTCAAAAGGATATAGCTATGTTTCGCCCTTTCGCCATGATTTCTTTACTTGCCGTACCAACAGGTGTTTTTGCCCAATGCCCAACATTGGCCGATATGACCACCGGCATTTCTGTCTTGTTCAGCTCTGGCGATACCGAAAACTTCCGGCAGGGTGAATCGGGGATTATCATTCAAAACGGAACCGATAACGCTGAACGGGAAACAACGTGGCAAAATCACATGGTCAACGGTATTTTCGAAACCAACTTTCTTGAGCGGACAGCCGGAACATGGACCCCAACCGGAGATTTCAATCTTGAATACGACTTTGACATAGCAGCGGTATTTCCACTGGTGGAAGGTATGGTTGGCGGCGGCATTCAGACCTTAGTCGAACCCGATTTTGTAGAGCCCGCGACCTATTCTTATTCCGTTCACGCCAGTGAAAACGTGATGATCGGTGATTGCGAATACGTCGCGTTTGATTTTTATCAGACCTATATCATGGCTGAGAACGGCTTTGGTGTTACGAAATCAAAATACTTGCCAGAACTTGGAATCACCATCATTTACCAATCTAAGTGGCCCCAAGACGACGCCCTAAATCGCGAAGCAATCGACCTGTGGGTTGACGGTTAATTTCAGTTATTTTGCGCTGGCTTATTGACGGCTCCCCCTTTTGATAACATATTACATTTTTAATATGTGTATTACTTGACCTTGATAAGGGGTCAATAATAAGGGGGGGCACAAATGGCCGAAGTCACACAAGATAAAATTATTGATGCCTTAAAAAGCGTTGAAACGCGCGGGCTTGAGGGAAACATCATCTCAGCCAATCTGGTGTCCGATATCATCATTACTGGCAATAAAGTGGTGTTCTCGATCACCGTCCCCGAGGATTTTCGCGGTGACCCCGTCAAGCTGCAACGCAAAGCCGAAGAGGTTGTCTGGGCGTTGGATGGCGTTGACAAAGTGCTGATCGCCCTGACCGCTGACCGCGCCGCACCGGTGGTGGCGGAACCGCCCAAACTAAAAGCCCGCAAAGAACGCCCGGTGGGGCCAGACATGCGCCCCAAAGCCGGGGCCATTCCGGGGGTAACGTCGATTTTGGCCATTGCCTCGGGCAAAGGCGGGGTTGGCAAATCGACCACCGCGATCAACATCGCACTTGGCCTGCACGCGCTCGGCCTTAAGGTTGGACTGCTGGATGCTGACATCTATGGCCCCTCGGTGCCACGGCTTGCGGGTATGGCGGGCGAACGGCCGGAAATTCGCGACGAATCCGTTATTCCGATGGAAAAGTTCGGCATTAAAATCATGTCGATGGGTTTTCTGATGGAAGAAAACAATCCGGTGATTTGGCGCGGCCCGATGATCGTGTCAGCCCTGATGCAACTGCTCAACGAAGTCGCATGGGGCGAACTCGACGTGCTGGTCCTTGACATGCCGCCGGGTACCGGTGACATCCAGCTGACCCTTGCGCAACAAGTGCCGGTAGCGGGTGCGGTGATTGTCTCAACACCGCAAGATCTGGCCCTGATTGACGCGCGCAAAGGTCTAAAAATGTTCCAGAATGTTGACGTGCCGATCTTTGGCATTATTGAAAACATGAGCACGTTCATCTGCCCGAAATGCGGTGAACAATCCGACATTTTTGGCCACGGTGGCGCGCGCGAAGAAGCCGCAAAATTGAAAATTCCGTTCCTCGGGGAAATTCCGCTGCATATGGACATCCGCAAGCATTCCGACACAGGCACCCCGATTGTGGCGTCCGAGCCAGAAAGCGTCCACGCCAAAGCCTATCAGGCCATCGCCTTAGCGATCGCCGCGCAACTCAACCCCGATAAAGACGAGGGCTAACCCAGCCCAAAGAAAGGGGCCTTTGCCCAGCAAAGATGCCGCCGGACTGCGGGAGGATTTTTGCCGGTAAAAGGAGGGCGCCCAACTGTTTGCCACACGCCTAGCCGGGCGCGAACAGTTGGGCGTGGCCTCGCCTGCGGCTCGGGAGGTGAGTATTTAGGCAACAAAGAAGGCAAGGCAGCAATTAGTCTGCCAGCTTAGGCCAACCACTCCATAACTTTCATTGCAATCATTCCGCCCAGCACAATACAGGCAAACGTAATAAACGACCCCAGCGCCAGTGTAGAAACGCCCGTCACTGCTTGCCCTACTGTGCACCCCAGCGCCAACACGCCGCCGATCCCCATAATCGCGGCACCAAAAATATTGCGTACCGTGTCGCTGTTATTCGCAAAGGTTTTTAGCCGCAGGTCACGCTTGACCAACGCCCCAAGGAACCCACCCAGCAGCGCGCCAAAGGTGGTCACGACCGCAAAGCTCGGCGCGCCCAGCGCGGTTTGGCGCATCAGGTAATCCATCATATCACCCGTTGGTCGCACATAGGTCAGCGATGCCAGCGCCACCGGAACATCGGCAAAATCATCTTGCGCCAAGCCGGTCAGCATCCAGCCCGCGACCACGCAGAGCCCGATGCCAATGCCCGATGCCAGCAGTAACGGTGATTTAAGAAAACTTTTGGAGTACAAGATAAACGCCGCCATTAATGCAACGATCACCCAAAGTGCAACCGATTCAGCCCGTGCCTCATCCATGCCTGTTAGGTGCGCCAGAAACGCACCGACACTTTGGCTTTGCATGCCGCTATCAGCCAAATTAACCGTGCCAATCGCAAACCAAGACACCCGCAAGGGCCCTAAAATACCGCCAATTGTCATGTATCCAAACACGCCAATCACGAATAGTAGCAGTAGTGAGCGCAGGTCTCCACCGCCCGCGCGCACCAGGTTCCGACTAACACAGCCGCCGGACAGCACCATACCAACACCAAACAAAATACCGCCGATAACATTGCCAAGCCAGCCAAAATTAACGGTCAAATACATCGAATCCGCGGGGTTCATCACCCCAGCTTTCTGCAATCCATAGACACCCAGAATGGCGACCAACCCTGCCAGCATCCACGCCCGAAACCGGCGAAAATCGCCAAAGTTCATGAAATCCGAAATCGACCCCATGGTGCAAAAATTAGTCCAGAACACGATAAATCCGAACACGGTACCAATCAAAAGCCCGCCATAGCCGATGTAAAAATCCGGCGATTCAATGATTATGTCTCTCCAGCTATCTAGCATCGTCTTCTCCCAAAACCTTCAGCGCCGTTCCGGCTGCGTGTTATTCATTCAAATTAGTGTATATATGATTGTATGGGTAGCATTTATTTTCATCAGCCAAATATTACGCCTGATTCAGCGTAATATGCTTGGTTTTCTTGACTCCGCGCCCCTCATGGTATTCAATAATCGCAATGTATTATAATACGTAAAATCTGGGAGGGTTCGTCAATGTCCGACGACAACAAGTCCGGCGGTTTTGAAAACGCCAAAAGCATGTCGATTATCGTCACTAAAGGCTCGCTCGACTGGGCCTATCCGCCGTTTATTCTGGGCACCACCGCTGCGGCAATGGACCTTGAAGTGACCATGTTTTTCACATTTTACGGCCTGCCGCTTTTGAACAAAAAGCTGGACCTGAAAATGACCACACTGGGCAATCCAGCGATGAAAATGCCAATGATGGGCATGCATATGGCGATGCCAAATATCATCGCGGCCATGCCGGGGGTTGACCGGGGTGCCACCACGATGATGAAAAATCTGTTCAAGAAAAAAGGCGTGGCCTCGATTGAGGAACTGCGCGAGGCGGCGATTGAATCCGACGTACGGATGATCGCCTGCCAGATGACCCTTGATCTGTTTGAAATGGACACAAAGGACATGATTGACGGCATCGAGCTTGGCGGCGCGGCGACCTATATCGACGTGGCAACCCGCTCTGACATTAATCTGTTTATTTAGGGCATTTTGATGCCTCTAACATCCCCTATTGGAATTCGCCCACACTTAGGGCGATTTTCAATTCATAAGTAATCAATATGACCAACCGAAACTGAGGAATACCACGATGGCTGACCAAACTCTGAACGTAGAAGGGCTGAATTGCCCACTGCCGATCATCAAAGCAAAAAAAACCCTGAAAGGCATGGAGGCTGGACAGACCCTTGAGGTTCGCTCAACCGATCCTGGTTCCGTGGCCGACTTTGCCGCGTTCTGTAATCAGACCGGCAACAGCCTGCTTTCCTCAGGAACCGAAGGTAATATCTATACATTTGAGATCAAAAAGAACTGATTTTGGATGCTCCCAAGGAATGCCTCGCTGTTAGCGGGGCATTTTTTTTGCGCGCACCGTGTCGACAAACTGGCTAGCCCAAGGGTTGGATTTGGTATGGCGCAGGTGACAAAATCCGGCGGTGAGGTTGTTCAACATCACCCCGTCATGCTGCCCGTCGATGCCGTGACCACGCAGTACCTCATAGGCGAATTTGGTGTCCTTAGGCAGGTTGTCAATTCGCGCGTAATGGAATTCATGCGCCGGAAATTCGGTTTTTCCGCGCAACCGCGCATAGCCCCGCCCCTGTGGTCGCGCGTTCATCACCGCATCGCCTGCAATCGCCCCGACCATGTCAAACCGTTTGCCCTGCCACGACAGTGACTTGCAAAGATACATCAGCCCGCCGCATTCTGCATAAGCGGGCATACCCGATTTGATTGCATGGCGAATGTTGGCCCGCATCGAGACATTCTCGGCCAGTGCCACCATTTGGGTTTCGGGAAAACCGCCGCCGATAAACAGCCCGTCAATGTCGGGCAATTTGGCATCGCGAAGCGTGTCAAAAAACACCAGCTCGGCACCGGCGTTTTCCATCGCCTCAAGGTCATCAGGGTAATAAAATCCGAACGCTGTATCGCGCGGAATGCCGATACGGACGTCCTTGCTGCGGGTTGTCGAAACACGGGCAGAAACCGCTGGCAACGCCTGTGCATTACCTGCGATTTCGATCAGCTTGTCCAAATCGACCGAACCATCAATGATCCGCGCTATCCGCGAAATCATCGCCGGAAATTCGCCGGTTTCAGCGGGCGTGGTCAGCCCTAGATGACGCTCTCCGATTTCCAAATCCGCCGTGCGCCCGACCGCGCCAAGCACCGGAATATCGCAATATGCCTGCATCGCCGCGCGCAGTTTTCCCTCGTGGCGCGGGCCGCCAACTTTGTTCAGGATCACCCCCGCGATCTCAATCTCGGGATCAAAATTTTGATAGCCTAGCATCAGCGGCGCAATACCCCGTGTCATACCAACCGTGTCGATCACCAGCACCACCGGCGCTTTGAGCAGTTTCGCCAAGGCCGCGTTTGAATCGCAGCCCTTAAGGTCAACGCCGTCGAACAGGCCTTTATTGGCCTCGATCAACGCAATATCTGCGGTAGCACGCTGACCAAATAGACGCAGCAATTCCGCATGGCTCATGGTATTGAAATCGAGATTATAACACGGCGCGCCGCTGGCCTCAGACAGCCACATCGGGTCGATATAATCGGGGCCTTTCTTGAAGGTCTGAACGGTTGATCCTCGCGCCCGCAACGCTGCAGTTATGCCGGTGGAAATCACCGTTTTGCCGGATGATTTATGCGCCGCCGCAATAAATATCCGCGACATCGGGTTAGCCGACCAGCGGCAACAAGGCTTTATTGCGCGCGTCCCACATGTCGTTTGCTATGGCCTGCGCGGCCTCAACCGTGTCAGCTTTGCCCAATGATTTCAGCGTAATCGCCAAGGTTCCGGTGATTGAGGCCGTGGCATATTCGCTGACCTTTTTGCCCTGCCAAACCGCCACCAGATTGCCTAGATCCATCTCAAGGTCCGCGGCCGCGTGGCCGTCTTCCAGCAATTGCGGCCAGCTTTCGGTGGTGATTTTACCATCCCGCGCGGTTCCAGCGACGGTGGGTTTATTTGGCCGACGTTCAATCTCGCCGCCCTCGCCACGGAACACGGTTGTCACTGGCTGACCCAGCAAAATTCCGGCGCCCGCATGGATATCCATAAAGCCACGATGAAAAATTCCTTGCATCATCACCGGTGCATTAAACGGGTTAATCATCCGCGAAAAACTGTTCACGGGTGAGCGCAATCCTAAAATGGGTTTTAGCTCCATCAGGTCTTGCAGCGGCGGACAAAGATGTTCCAACGCGATAAACCCGAGGTTCCGTTCGGCGATTTGCTCAGCCGCCTCAGCAAGGGTTGTGGCCACCGGATACCCCAGATATTCTAGCGTGCTAGCGGTATAGATCCGGCCCGGCGTGTGCTCGCCCGAGCCATGCATCATCACCCGAACGCCGTTTTGCGACAGCAGGATCACCGACAGCAAAAACCACGGCAATTGCCGGCGTTTGCCCGCATATGACGACCAGTCGATATCAACCTCGGGGATCACACCGGGCAGTTTCAGAACCGCCCGGGTGCCAAGGGTAAAGCCAGCGATTTCACCCGGCGATTCCTCTTTCAAGCGCAGCAACATCAGGAACGCACCGATCTGTTCGGGGCGGGCCTCACCGCGCAAAATCATCGCCATAGATTCCGACGCTTCTTCAATCGTCAGATGGCGTTGTTTGGTTTTTCCGCGACCAAGGATCGCGACAAATTTGGCAAATGGATGGGGTTCTGTAAGCATTTTAACCTGCAAGTGTTGAAGGATCGATGTTCTCATCGGTAAGGTTGTCGGGCAGAATGCGCAAGAACTTCATGCCCAATCCGGTTACAAACAGAGTCAGAGCAACGCCACCGATGCCCAGCGCCCATTCATAAATGCTGGGGGAATATTGGCTGACTACTCCGTCGTAAAAACTGCTTGAAACCTCGAGCCCGGGGAACATGTCCATCGGGTAAGCCTGCCCGCCGACGATAATCACGTATAATTGGGCAAACCCGCCCAGCACCACCAAAAGCGCCGCCAGAATGACATAGCCAAATTTGGTGTCCAACTTGGGGTGAAACAGCAGGATCATCGGCACGATGCTGCCCAGCCCGATCTGCGCCCCCCAGAAAAGCCATGTATAAAGACCGCCCTCCAGCAGGATAAACCGCTCATAACCCGTGTGCTCAGCGACATAGATATTCGACAGGTGCTGGATGATCGTAAAGTAAACCACCACGGCCACAAACACGCCCAAAAGGCGTGCCTGACGGGTGCGCAGCTCGGGGCTGAAAACCCGCGTGGTCATGCGGCAAGTCCAAGTCATCACGATCAGGAAAAACGCGAGGCCGAACGCAAAAGACATGGCGATAAACATCGGGGCCATGATCGCCGCATCATAGCCCGGTCGTGCCACCAGCCAGCCAAAAATTGAGCCGGTGCCAGTGGTCAGTGCCAACCGCCACAGGAACGCAACCGTGCCGGCGGTGCGAAGCGCAAAGCTATGCACACCCCGCGCCATTTGTGCGTAAAGATAAACGCCAACAACAGCCAGAAAGCCGGTATAAAGCAGCACGTTCCACGCAAAGATTGACCGGAAATTATACTTGGTCATCGCCACGATCAAACGGTCAGGCCGCCCAAGGTCAAGCACCAGCACCGCCAAGCCGCCCATCAATAACGCCATCGCCAAAAGGCTGGAAAGCCGTGCCACAGGTTTGTACGCTGTCTTGCCAAAAACCGAGCCGATCGACGACACATTCAACGCGCCCGACGCGGCAACAATCAGGAAAATCGCAAACACATGTGGCAAGCCCCAGACAATCTGATTGGTCATGCCGGTCACGATATGACCGTGATGTTCAACATACAAAACCGAGGCCGCAGCTGCGCCGATAAACCCAGCCAGCAACGCCAGCATGCCCCAGACCTGCGGGGTAGATTTTAGTTCGCGATAAACGATCCGTTCCATTTTCAGCCCCTATAGGTTAGTATACCGAACACCCGGATTGAGGTTCAAATCAGCCCGCACAGCACTGGACGCATAGGTCGCCAATCGCTGCGCGATCTCGCTTTCGGGGTCATTCAGATTGCCAAAAAGCATTGCACCGTTACCGGTTGTGCCGCAGGCCTCAACGCAGGCAGGTTGGCCGCCCTCGTCCACCCGATGCACGCACATTGTGCAGCTTTCAACCGTACCCTGCCCGCGCGGCGCGTGCGCCTTTTGGCCCGTCAACGGAGCATGCACAAATGAGCGTGCTTTGTACGGACAGGCCATTATGCAATACCGACAGCCGATACAGGTATGTTTGTCGACCAGCACAATACCGTCGGGCCGCTTGAACGACGCGCCGGTTGGGCAGACGTCCACGCAAGGTGGGTCTTCGCAGTGCTGGCACATCATTGGCAACGACTGGTCCAACCCAGTTTCGGGGTTGTGCAGGTCAATTTTGCGAATCCACTGCGGGTCGGTTTCAGGGTTGCCTGTGTCTTCCCAGCCATTTTCCGTCGAACAAGCCGTCACGCAGGCATTACAATCACTGGCGCATTTATTCACATCAATCAGCAGCCCCCAACGGGTCGCCGGATTGGCCCCCGCCGCCGCCGCGCCACCATATGCCATGATGGTCACGCCCGGTGCCAAGGTCACGGTAACTGCCGCCGCGCCGCTGCGCAAAAACTGGCGGCGACCGATGTCGACGGGGTCAACCTTTTTGGTATTGAGCATCGGAAGTTTCATTAATTCAGCCCCTCCAGATAAGCGCTGAGCGCTGCCATTTCATCGTCAGAAATCAACCCTGCCTGATCCAGATCGACCTCGGGCAAGGAATTATGACACTGGAAACAGTCAATCTGTACCGCTGCATATTCATGGCAGGCGCGGCAAAAATGCTGTTCGCTTTCGACGGTGACAAAACCGGCATCCGGCCCGCGCACCGCGTGACAATCAACGCAGTCTTTCAGGCTGAATTCAATGTCTCGGTCGCCCAAACGCATGGTCGCATCGCGGTCATGGCGCAGGTAATCAATATGGTTAATACGGATGTCGTCAGGGTGCGGCGTGCTGAGGTCAAACCGCGCTTGCGGCACGGTTGGAAACAAGTCTTGCGCCGAAACGCCCCCCGCCAACAAAATCGCAATCAACACAAGAATCCGCATCGTGGCTTAGCCCCCCAAACCCATTTTAATGTAACCGGTCGGGCACACATCAGCGCAGATATGACAGCCGATACATTTGGAATAATCAGTCTCAACATAACGGCCCAAAGTGCGGTCTGATTTTTTCACGCGGCTAACAGCGTCCTGCGGGCAATAAATCACGCAGTTGTCGCACTCGAAACACATGCCACAGGACATGCAGCGTTCGCCCTCTTTTTGGGCCTGTTCCTCAGAATACGCGATAATGCGTTCTTCAAAGTTACCCAACACGTCTTCGCCCTCAATGCGAACTTCGTCGCGAACCTCGCGTTTCACAAAATCGAAATGACCTTTGAACAATTCTCCATGTTTGATGATTTGGCTTGCCGAGCGATCTTCAAAATTATGCACCGCATATGCAGCTTCGTCGGTGCCGCGCGCTGCCAAGTGGTCAAATTCAGCCAACCCATGGCCACGCACATTCAGCTCGTTCAGCAGGTTGAACTGATGGATGTCGATGGTCGGGCGTTTAGCAATTTCACCGTCATCAAGAAAATCATCAATGGTGGCCGCTGCAACACGGCCATGGCCGATCGCTGTGGTCAACAAATGTGGTTTTAAAATGTCACCACCAGCAAAATGCTTGTCTTTGCCTTTGACTTTGTAACTCGGTTCGACGGCGATAAAACCATTGCCGCTATCCATCGTTTCAACACCGGCAAAGTTGCCCATCTGGCCAATGGCCGAGATTATGATGTCACACGGAATTTCACGCTCGGTGCCTTCAACGGCTTCGGGCGCGTTGCCTTTCATCACACAATCGCAGACTTTCAGCGCAATCGCACGGCCCGCGTCGTCGGTTATAACCTCAAGCGGCATCACGCTGCCCTGAAGGTCAACGCCTTCGCGTTTGGCGTCTTCGCGCTCATGCTCGGCGGCGGTCATTTGTTCAATCGGAAACAGCGAGGTCAGCGTTGCCTGCATGCCCTCACGGGTCAAAACACCCGCCGCGTCTTTGGCGGTAAAATCAATCACCGTACCGTCAGCATGCTGGGTTTCAGCCACATTGGTGATGCTGCCCAAACGCCGCGCCACCGAGGCCACGTCAATTGACGTATCGCCACCGCCCACAACAACAACCCGTTTTGCGGTACCCAGAACATAACCATTATTAAAGGCGTCTAGAAATTCAATGCCGTTGATGCAGTTTTCAGTGCCTTCCCAACCCGGAATCGGCAAAGGTCGGCCCGTTTGGGCGCCAATGGCCCAGAATATCGCGTCGTAATCCGCTTCAAGCTGCTCAACCGAGACATCCTGTCCGACATGGGTATTCAGCTTGATTTCCACGCCCAGATCAACAATCCGGCCAATTTCAGTGTCGAGCATCCCGCGCGGCGTTCGGTACCCCGGAATGCCAAAGCGCATCATGCCGCCCAGTTCCGAATGCGATTCAAAAACGGTGACGCCGTGGCCTTTGCGGCGCAGAAAATACGCCGCGGCCAAGCCACCCGGGCCACCCCCGATGATGGCAATTTTCTTGCCGGTATCTGCGGCGCATGTCGCCAGTTTCACGCCATTCTCATTGGCCCAGTCACCGACATATTGTTCAACCGCGTTGATGCCGACATAGTCGTCGACCTCGTTACGGTTACAGCCGCTTTCGCAGGGCGCGGGGCAAACCCGACCCATCGTGGCTGGAAACGGGTTGGCCTCGGCCATGCTTTGAAACGCATATTCCTGCCACGCCATGCCCTCAACCGGAGGCTTGTCCATACCGCGCGCAATCGCCAGCCAGCCGCGAATATCGTGACCCGACGGGCAAGACCCCGAACAAGGCGCGGTTTTCTGGATGTAAGTCGGACATTTATACGATGTGTCCTGCTGAAAAATCTTGTCCTCAAGATCCCAATCCGCCTCGGTTTCGCCCTCGGTATAACGGCGATGAGTCACTTGGTTATTCATGGGGTATCCTCCGCTGTGGCCACATCGGCCTCGGTTTCCTGACCGTCCAGAATGACGGCATTCGCGACCAGTTGATGCACAGACATAACGTTGTCCATTTCATAGCCGTATTTCGGCATCACCTTGGAAAACTGGGTTTTACAAATGGCGCAAATCGCCGCCATATGGGTTACGCCGTGATCTTCGGTCACTTGTTGCAGCGCGGTCATTCTGGGCTTGGCACCCTTGATCCGAAGGTCCATCAGATCATCAGTCAGCAAGCCGCCACCCCCGCCGCAGCAAAAGGTGTTTTCGCGGATTGTGTCGCGTTCCATTTCATAAAAATGATTACACACGGCCTTGATAACCTTGCGTGGCAGATCAAACTGCCCGCCTTGTTTGCGGCCCATGCTAGACCCGCGCGCCACGTTGCAACTGTCGTGATAGGTCATCACAAATTCATCGTTGCGTGACTTGTCGATTTTCAAAAGCCCGTCGTCGATGGCATCGCTGGTGAATTCCATAATGTGCTGCGGAATTGGATAATTCTGATCCAGAAAATCAAACGGCCCGGCAAGAGTATTCAGGAACGAATATCCAACCCGCCACGCATGGCCACATTCGCCAAACACAATCCGTTTAACGCCCAAATCCTTGGCCGCTTGCCGGATGCGCCACGACACCTCGCGCATGTTTTCATAACTGCCGATGAACATGCCAAAATTCGCCGCCTCAGAAGCATAGGAACTGATCGTCCAGCTAACCCCCGATGCGTGAAACACCTTGGCATAGCCCAGCAATCCTTCGATATGCGGTTCGGCAAAAAAGTCGGCCGAGGGGGTAATCAGCAAAATATCTGCGCCCTGAACATCCAGCGGCAACTTGACTGCAATGCCGGTTTCTTCTTCCAGATCTTCCTCAAGATCCTCCAGCGTAGCGCGCAGTGCTTTGGGGTTCAGGCCCAGATTATTGCCAGTTTTCTTCAGCTTGGCGATGATCTCGTTGCAATATTTTTGCCCCACCCCGACGCTGTCAAGAATGTCACGCGCTGCCATGGAAATCTCGGCGGTATCAATACCATAAGGGCAAGCAACCGAGCACCGCCGGCACTGCGAACATTGGTGGTAATAGGTGTACCACTCGTCCAGAACCTCGCGGGTCATGTCGCGCGCGCCCACCAGCCACGGGAAATATTTTCCGGCAAATGTGTAGTAACGCCGATAAACAGATCGCAGCAGGTCTTGGCGCGCAACCGGCATGTTTTTCGGGTCACCAGTGCCCAAAAAGTAATGGCATTTATCGGTGCAAGCGCCGCATTTCACGCAGGCATCAAGGTAAACCTTGAAGGCGCGGTTTTTGTCGGCCAGCTCACCGATTTTGGCAATCGCGACCTCTTTCCAGTTGTCCAGCAATTCACCCGGAAACCCGAGATCCTCGTTGTGCACCGGATACGCCGCAAATGTTTTGCTATCAGCCATCGCGCCGCACTCAATTTGCGGAATTTTTAGCGGATCGCCAACAAATTTCGGGCCGCCCTTGGCGTCCATGTCAAGTGATGCCATCGCCTAGCCCTCCTTCTTTTCGGGAATGCCCTCGGGCAAGTCGGGAAGCTCAGCAGCCCATTTTGAAATATGGCGTTTTTCACGGGCATTATCGACCTGCGTGCGGCTGGGCGAAAAGAATACTCCGGGTGCGTGCATCAGTTTCGAAATCGGAAAAATCAGCATCAACGACACGACCGAACCGAGGTGAATCATCAAAATCGGGTCGCGTGGCATCTCGCCAATCTGGAACCGCATCAGCCCCAGCATGAATGCTTTCACGGCGATAATATCAACGTGGTTGACGAATTTCATCATCAATCCACTGCCGGCAATGCCTAGAAACAGCAGCAACATCAGGTAATCTGACGGGTCAGAAATATACCGGATCCGTTGCTGGAATATCCGGCGAAACAGCAGCCCAGCAAGCCCCGCGACCATCGCGAAACCGGCATAAATGCCAAAGGGTTGAATAATTTCTACCCATCCCCAGACGTCACGTTGAAAATACCGGAAATGCCGCAGCAATACCAGCAACATACCAAAGTGAAACAGGTATCCGAACAGCCAAATCCACTTGTTGGATTTGAACAGGCTTTCAAACAACGTCACCTCGCGGAACATGCGAAACCACACGCCCTTGCGGGTGCGCGGCGCGGGTGACACCACGATTTTCAACGGGACAGGCGTGCGCGCGTAATTGATAACTCGCATCACAACCCCGACAACCAAAACCAGGGTCGCGATATAGAACAGCACTGCATATACCGTAGAAACCACGATTTACCCTCCCGTTAAAATTTGAACCGTTTAAGCGTTGAAAACGCCTTAAACGCAGCCCGTTGGCTTAGGCAGACCGGCGATTTTACATGCCTGTTTCGCTGGGCCGTATGGGAACAGTTCATACATGTATTTGTTGTTGCCAACTTCTGGACCCATCGATTTTTTGATCGATTTAATCAGCACCCGCACCGCCGGTGCAATCTGATACTCCTCGTAATATTCACGCAGAAAGTTGACCACAGCCCAGTGTTCTTCGCCCATGTCGATGTCTTCGGCGACCGCGATGATGCCGGCCAATTCTTTGGACCATTCGGACAGATTGGTAATGTAGCCTTCTTCGTCGTGTTCAATCGTGGCGCCGTTTACGTCGTATGACATAGTGTATTCCTTTTGGTTGCTTTCCCCGTCGGGGTATATTTATAGCCAGTTTTGCGTGCGGTCGTTTTCGGCGACCAAGTCTACAAAACCATCGTAATCAATCAGGGTGATACCGTCGGCAAGCCGACCCGCATCAATCCCCCGTGCCGCAAGGTCTGGGCCAAGGGCATATAGTTTCACGTCAGCGCCCAAACCGGCCACCGCATCCGATAATGCGGTGCCTTTGGTTGCGCCATAAACGCCGTCTTCAAACATCAGAACCGCGTCGCCAGCTTTGGTATGACCCAAGCAGCTGATCAGCGTTTGGTTCTGAAACGGAGATTTATTAACTGTGTGTAAAGTTGCCATGATTTCCCCCTAAAAGCTCAAAATGACGTCTTGATCGGCCATCACGTCAGCCATTTCGGCGCGTGACACCACGATGATCGACGGCTTTTCAGCATAATCATCATCTTCGTCTTCATATTGAATGTCTTGCAGGTCATCCAAGGTCAGGCCCCGCTCATCAAGGCTTTCTTGTTCGACATAAAGTTTGGTGACTTCATAATCGCCCAACGCACGAAAAGTCGGCGAGAAATTCTTTAAGCCAGCCGCCGTGGTGTCTTGGCCTTTGGTCAGTTGAAACACGCCGTCGTCCAGAAATGCCACTGATACATCTTGGTCAAACGCCGCGCCAATCAGCACCACCTCAAGACTTTCCTGCGCGTAAATCGTGCCGTACGGCGCCTTGCGATTCACATAGAGGAATTTTTTAATGATTTCGCTCATGGTCTTCCCCTAATCGCCAAAAGTGATGGTGCGGTCACACTGGATGCCCATCTCGATCAATTGGCCAAGGCCGGAAATCCGGAACCCCTCAGCGATGTTATTGGCGTCTTTGCCTTGGCGCGTGGCCTCGTTTTCGTCCAGCAAACCGCGACGCTGTGCAGCGGCAATGCAGATCACCAAATCAAGTTTGTGTTCAGCCGCAAGTGCTGTCCACTGCTTTTGAATTTGACGGTCATCTTGGGGCGGAATCGACAGGCGTGTGCCCACATTGACCCCGTCGTGGTAAAAGAAAACTCGCGCAATTTCATGGCCTTTGGCCAGCGCAGCTTTGACAAAATTATAAGCCGAGTCAGACGCTTGATGCGTGTATGGCCCTTCGCTTACGACAATTCCAAACTTCATTTCAGACCCCTAGAAATGCACATGCGCCGAGGCGTTCATGGTTTTGCGTGCGCCCGTCCATGTATCAATATGGTGCTTAGTGAACGCTAGTTCGGTCATCTCGAAAAACCGGCTCCAGCCGATGCGTTCAATCCATTCGCCCATGCGCTCCCAATGTTTCGCATCCTTTTTATAGGCTTTGACGATGCGCAGAACGATCGCGTTAACCTCGGGCCAATGCGGCGCATTGTTTGGCAGGTTAGCCACAACAAGCTTATGAAACGTCGGTTTCGAGCGTGCATTCGAGTGCTTGCCCCCAACCCAGATCGCGATCTTGGTGCTTTCGGCACTGTTGATTTGCATCGGCGGGCACGGCGGATAACACGCGCCACAGCAGATACATTTCTTCTCGTCGATCTCAAGACTTGGCTTGCCGTTGACCATTGCAGGCCGGATCGCTGCCACAGGGCAACGGGCCACAACGGCGGGGCGCTCACAGACATTTGCCACCAGATCATGGTTGATTTTCGGGGGTTTGGTATACTGCACATTGATCGCAATATCGCCCTGCCCGCCACAGTTAATCTGACAACAAGACGTGGTAATCCGCACCCGGTTCGGCATTTTTTCCTGAATGAACTCGCTGTGCAGCATGTCCATCAGGCCTTTGACAACGCCAGACGCATCGGTCCCCGGAATGTCACAATGCAGCCAACCTTGGGTGTGCGAAATCATCGACACCGAGGCGCCAGTCCCGCCAACCGGGAAACCACTGGCTGTCAGTTCCTCGATCAGCGGGGCTACCTTGGCTTCGTCAGCAACCATAAATTCGATGTTCGAACGGGTGGTAAAACGCACAAAGCCGTCGGCAAAATTATCGCCAATATCGCAAAGCTTGCGAATGGTATAAACGTCCATCTGACGCTGAGTGCCTGCGCGCACTGTCCACAGTTCATCACCCGATTTGGCCACATGGCGCAAAACGCCGGTGCGCGGGCGGTCGTGATAATCCCATGTGCCGTAATTCTTGATACTCAACGGATGCATGAATGGCTTCGGGTCAGGAACACCGACTTCGTCTGGCGTCCGTGGTTTTTTACTCATCTCGTTCATAATATCATCTCCCTAGCCGCATAACGGCGAAATTCGTAGGGTGGGGTTTCACCCCACCGCCCCCTTAAGCGTCAACAACCAACCCTTTTTCCGCGGCTTTGCGTTCGAACCATTTTGCCGATTCTTCGTCAAAATCGTCGGTGCGCACATAGCTGGAGGTGGTCGGGTGGTTGACCATATTCGGGTCAGCGTCGATATCCAGCGCCTCCAAAAAGGCCGGAACCCCGATCCGGTCGATGGTTTCACCGATGCGTTCATGCTCCAGAGCGTTTTCGGCAAAGAACTCGATGCAGGCCTCGGCGAAATCCTCCAACTCCTGGAAATCTTCTTCGGTTTCCAGCTTGATAAACGGCTTGATCATGGTGCCCATCAGGTCACCAACTTTTAATGATCGTTTGCCCCCAATCATGATTGATGCGCCACGGTCATCGCCGGGCGACAGGGCTTTGGTCATCACGTTAATGCAGTGCATGCAGCGCACACAGGACTTGTTGTCGATGTCAAATGTATCATCGTCATTCAGCGAAATCGCGCGGGTTGGACACATGGAAATCACCGTATCAATGGTATATTTTCGGCCTTTTTCAGCGATATGTTCCTTGACCTTTTCCTGATCAATCTTGATATCGTCACGCCACGTGCCAATCACCGCAAAGTCGGCACGGTGAATCGCGTTCACGCAGTCATTGCCACAACCTGAAAACTTGAATTTGAACTTATAGGGCAGCGATGGCCGGTGCATTTCATCAAGGAACTTGTTGATGATCCCGCGATGGGCTTTCGCCCCATCAAAGCAAGACTGTTCGCAGCGCGCATGTCCCACGCAAGACATTGCAGTCCGCAAGGCTGGCCCCGCTCCGCCAAGGTCAAAGCCAAGCTCGTTCAGTTCGTCAAAGGCTTTTTGTGCATTTTCAGATGTACAGCCCTGAAACATAATGTCGCCAGACTGGCCGTGAAACGCAATCAGACCCGAGCCATGCTTTTCCCAGATATCGCAAAGCTTGCGCAGCAAGTCGGTGGTGTAATGGAATCCAGCCGGCGGCATAATCCGCAGCGTGTGGAATTCTTTTGACGCAGGAAATTCGCTGGCCACTTCGGAAAAACGCGGGATAATTCCGCCGCCATAGCCAAAAACCGACAGCGTGCCACCCTTCCAGTACCCGGTGCGGGTCTCATAGGATTTGTTGAGCTGCCCCAGAAGGTCATTCATCATCGGCGCATATTGCGCGCCCTCGGTGTCGCGCAGACGTTTCAGACCGGTGACAAAGCTCGGCCACGGGCCGTCCTCCAACTGGTCCAGCATCGGTGTTGGATTCTTGACTTGATCGCCGTCTTTCATGGCCTTCTCCCTATTATGCTTGCTTATCGGTTGATAACTCTCCCGACTGCTTGCTTTATGGTCAAACCCAGTGCGGGCCGGTTAAGCCATAAGACAATCTGTAAAACCGATTGCATATTCCTCTGTTAAATTTATATATTACAATAATGGAATGTAAAGTAAAATTCCGGCAAAGCCGCCCGAGCCTTGCAAAACCGCCTGCCAGATTTTCGATCCAGCCCCGGAAAGGCCATTGATAATGAACGATAATATCAATAATGATGCGTTTTCTGGTGTTACCGAAGGCTACTGGCAATTAAACAATTCTGTTATGTATAATAGCTGGAGAAGCCAAAAATTGGCCGCGGCAACCGCCTCAAAATCGCTGGATTTCATTAAAATTGCCGATTTGGCCAACCCGACGTCAACCGAGCGTAATTTGATTCTGACGCAATGCAGCAAAACTAATTTTGCGCTGTATGCTGTTCAGAACCAACCCAAGGATGACGCTGAAATTGCCAAGGCTCTGCGCCGGTTCACCAAACATTTTAACCTGAAAATCGCTGAGACCCACCGCTCGGCTGGCGACCACGGCGTGGTGGCGCTGCGGGTGTCTGAACAGGAAAATCAGCGCGGATTCATTCCGTATTCGCGCAAAGCCATGAACTGGCACACTGATGGATATTACAACGCGGCCAACGACCAAATCCGCAGTTTTGTGCTGCATTGCGCGCGGCCCGCTGATCAAGGTGGGCAGAACCAGATCATCGACCCTGAGATTGCATATATCCGGTTGCGCGACCTAAACCCTGATTTTATCGCAGCCCTGATGCGGCCTGATGCCATGAGCATTCCGCCCAATACTGAATCCGATGGATCCATCCGTCCGGTCAGCATTGGCCCGGTTTTTGCCGTTGAAAATGGCAATTTGATCATGCGCTATACAGCCCGCACCCGCAGCATCACGTGGTCAGCTCAAGCAGCGCCAGCGGCCAAAGCCCTGCAACATATTCTTGAAACCGAAACCGGGCATATGCACCAGATTACGCTAAAAGCCGGGCAAGGGGTGCTGTCAAATAACGCGCTCCACAATCGCGCCGGGTTCGACCCCAGCGCGCAAACCGGCGCAAGCCAACGCTTGATGTATCGCATCAGGTTCCATAACAGACTTATCAGGGGGTAAAAAATGGCCAAGCTATCAGATCTTATCATCGGTAATCCCGATGTCGCCAGCTTTGAGGAGCTCGAACGGCTGGTCGCCAACGCAGGCGAATCCGGCCATATGTTTATCGAATTTGACGTCAAACCAGACTATCGCGATACCCCGAAAAAATGGGAATGGCGGCTAGAGGCTGTGTTCACAAGGGGCACGCGTTATGACCGGTAAAATGACTCCGATTGAGGATTATGAGCTGCCGTATATGCGCAAACTGTCGATTCAAAACCATGAATTCGAAAGCGGCATGCACCTGCTGCGCCTGACTTTCCGTGAGGGTAATCGCATTACCGCCATCGACATTGACCGCGACAGTGCAGCGGCCATCAGCCAAAGCCTGATCGACTGGGCGGCAAAACAATAATGGATCATCTGCCGATATTCCTTGACGTTAAAGCCAAGAAAATCATCATCGACGGGGGGGGCACCCCCGCCGCGCGGCGGGCTGAGCGGGCGTTGACCGCTGGCGCCAATGTCTTTGTGTTCTGCCCGAACCTGTCGCCGGAATTCGACAAACTCCTCAGCCATCCAAGCCTGACATATTTTCCTCGCGCCCCTGAACAAGCCGACTTTGACGGATGCATCGTTGCCTATGGCGCGACCGAAAACGATGCCCGTGACGAAGCCCTGCACCGTATGGCTAAACAGGCGGGCGTGTTGGTTAACATCGCCGATGTAACCAAATATTGCGATTTTATCACCCCGTCAGTGGTGGATCGATCTCCGCTAATTGTTGCTGTTTCATCGGGGGGTAACGCGCCCATCATCGCCCGTATTCTGCGCGCCAGAATTGAGGTCATGCTGCCCGCCGCTTACGGTCGTCTGACCAAATTTGTCGGCGGATTTCGCGACGCGGTGATGGATAAGTTGACGTCAACTGATCAACGCCGTCATTTCTGGGAAAACACCATCGAGGGCCAAGTCGGTGACTTCTTTCTGGCCGGAGACGCCGAGGCCGCAGGCAAACGCCTGCTGGAAGACCTCAACATCGCCGCCACAGCCGCCGACACCCCGCAGATGGGCGAGGTTTATCTGGTCGGTGCTGGCCCTGGCGACCCCGACCTGCTGACATTCAAGGCCCTGCGCCTGATGCAACGCGCCGATGTCGTGCTGTACGACAGGCTGGTCAGCGATGAAATCATGACCCTCGTGCGGCGTGACGCTGAACGGGTGAATGTTGGAAAAATGCCCCAGCAACACACGATGGTGCAAGAAGACATCACCCAACTGATGGTCAGCCTTGCCAAACAAGGCAAACGGGTGTTGCGCCTAAAAGGCGGCGACCCGTTTATCTTTGGCCGTGGCGGCGAGGAACTTGAAGAATTGGCCAAGCATGACATCCCGTTTCAGGTGATCCCCGGCATTACGGCGGCGTCAGGCTGCGCGTCGTATGCGGGCATTCCGTTGACCCATCGTGACCACGCGCAATCTTGCGTGCTGATCACCGCGCATGGCAAAGACGGCGTGCTGGATCTGGATTGGCCAACACTGATCAACCCCTCTCAAACCGTCGTGGTTTATATGGGCCTGTCCAGCCTTGGCACCCTGTCGGAACAATTTGTCAAACACGGGCTAAACCCCGCAACCCCTGCTGCGGTGATCGATAATGGCACCCGCTCCAACCAGCAGGTTGTGACAGGCACCATTGGCGATATCCATGACAAGGTTTTGGATTCGGGCATCAAAGGCCCAGCGCTGATTATCATCGGATCGGTCGTCAGCCTGCGCGATGACCTTAAGTGGTTTACCGAAAGCGATAAAGCCCATCACCAGATGACCTTACACGCTCAAGATACGCTCTAATTATTCCGCAACACCCAAATCAAGCGCGTCTTCCAAGATCAGCAACCGCCAGTCGTCCTCGCCAGCGGCGGCGACTTTGGTGATCAGGGTCTGGAACTTGTCTTCTTCCTCAACCTGTTCATCAACAAACCAGTTCATCAGAACCTGCGTTGCAACATCCATTTCCTTAACGGCGAGCGCATGGATCGCGTTAATCTGCGCGGTCACGCCCTGTTCCATTTTCAGCGCGGTTCGGATCACTTCCTCAGCGGTCTGAAAGTTGACCACCAAAGCATCAATATTGCCTAGACGCACCTCGCCGCCGCGGGTGAAAACATAGTCATATATTTTCATCGCATGCTGAGTTTCCTCGGCCGACTGCTCGCGAAACAGTGCCGCGAATTTCTTCAAGTCGCGCGCTTCGAAGTAGCTCGACATGGCCAGATAATGATAAGACGCGCTCATCTCGTGGTTAATTTGTTCGTTTAAAGCTTTTGAAATGGCGGGGGAAAGCGACATGGGAACCTCATGGGGGAAATTGCTATATTGGCTGAATATCACATTATGGCTGACCCAGCGATACCGTCTGAGCTGGCCTTAGGCAACTGGTTTATCGATGTTAACGTTTGTCGTAATACAAACCGACCACATGCTCGGCTTCTGCAAAAAACAGCCAGCGAGCTGTAAATAACCCGACCAGATGCAGCAAGATTAAAAGCCCGCCAACCATGTGGCCGACGTCGGTTAGCAAAATAAGAACAACCGGCAGAACCGCCATAAGCGAGATCGAAATAACCCGTAATTTCGTCACATGTTTCCGCCCGATCACATGGATCATTTCGGTCATCAAATAATTGGTGCCGGAATGGGGTTTTTCGAGCAAACGCACCTTGCCAAGCGCCCCCAATCCGGTGGCTGTTTCAATGGTTGATCCAGACTTTGCAAAGGCCCCGTCCCCTTGGATCCACGCTCCTGCCTGCACGACAGCCAACACGGCCAGCAACAGCATGGCTTCGGTCATTTGAGCGGCCAAAAGCGCTCCACCGCCAGCAGCATAGAGCAAGAATAACAGCGGTGTGCTCATCGCATTCCAGCGCGGCACGGTTTTCATCTGCGCATAGATCATCGCGGTAAAAAACACCGTCCCCATCGCCATTACTGACGACAAATACCCCAGTAAAACAACGCGATTATCCAAGAATGCCCACAGGCAGGCATAGATAAAAAATACCCCGAGCGTCGCAATAGACAAAATGCCCTCACGCGATAACCACGAGGTTTTCCATTGGGTCAGCGCACGCAAAAACCGTTGCGGATTGCCAAGGTGAAACATTGAGGACAATAGTCCAATCGTGGCCAATCCCATTGCCAAAACCGCAAAAATCGCGGCTGTTGTGCCCTCAACTGCTGGCAGGCCGAGGCCCATCCAGAACATCAAGCCAAACCCAAGCCCCGACAGGGCAGTGAAGATAATTACCGAGGGTGCCGGATGCATTACAATTTCTCCAATGTGCGGTCTAACCAACCCAAAAATCCGCCGGTTTTTTCGTTTTGTGCAAGCAATGGCCCCAGAACATCCAGTTCAGGGACAATGTCAGCCTTGGGGCGGGGCGGTAGGTATTTGTTGACCGGTTTAGTGCCCTGTTCCGGCATCAAATCCATGCCGCCACGTGCGGCGCTCAGAATTGACACATTTGAATTTGGGTCGTTGAAATCCCCAAAATGCCGCGCACCTGCGGGGCAGGTTTTTACGCAACTTGGAATGCGGTCTTCTTCGGGGATATTCTCGTTATAAATCCGGTCAACGCACAGGGTGCATTTTTTCATAACCCCTTCAACTTTGTCGAGTTCACGCGCCCCATATGGGCAGGCCCACGCGCACAGACCACAGCCGATGCAGTGGTCCTCATTCACCAATACAATGCCGTCTTCCTCGCGTTTATAGCTGGCGCCTGTGGGGCAAACGGTGACGCAGGGCGCGTCTTCGCAATGCAGGCAGGATTTCGGAAAATGCACAGTTTGGGCTGAACAGCCTTCTTGTTTGGCCTCAAATGTGTGGACACGGTTCAGGAAAGTGCCCACGGGGTCAGCGCCATATGCGTCAACGTCTGAAAGCGGCGCGCCGTAACTTGTGGTGTTCCATTCCTTGCAGGAAATCACGCAGGCATGACAGCCCACGCAGGTGTCTAGATCAATTACCAACCCCAGTTTTTTCTTTGTGGATGCGGGAAGCTGCGTCATGTCCATTCCTTCCCGTAGGAGACGTTTTTCGGGCCTTGCCCAACCGGAGAATTCTGCGCGGCAAAATCAGGTTTTGTCTGGATGTGATCGGGCTTTGGTATACGTTTTATTTTAACCCGCAGGTCAAACCACGCCGCTTGCCCCGTGATTGGATCAGAATTCGCCCAGCGCAACCCGTCACCCTTTGGTGGCAATAATTCGTGAATGAGATGGTTAAGCAAAAAACCTTTGGTGACCTCGGGCGCGTCTTCCGACAGTGCCCATGCGCCTTTACGTTTGCCAATCGCGTTCCATGTCCAGATGGTTTTGCCGTTCAGGGCGTCCATGCGCACCGCCGGTACCTGAATTTCGCCGTGGATCGAGGTCACGACAGCCCAATCGCCGTCAGTAAAGCCATGTTGTTCCCACAGCTCTCCCGATACAAACAATGGGTTGGTGCCGTGGATCTGGCGCAACCACGCATTTTGTGACCCCCACGAATGATACATCGCCATTGGCCGCTGGGTCAGGGCATGGATCGGATATTCGTCTTGATTTATTATAGTTTGCTCAAATGGTTCATACCAAATTGGCAAAGGGTCCATCGTTGCTGAAAGCTGCGCGCGCAGATGGTCGGGCGGCTGAAGCGCGCCTTTACCATCGGCAGCGTTACGGAATTTCTGCAAGATTTCTTGATAGACGGTAAACACATACGGCATTTCAACATCGAAAATACCGCGCTTGACCGCCCATTCCTGATAACCCTTATTCCACGGTTTGAAATAGGCGTTTTCCGGGTCGATATGGTCGATCCAGAAGCCACCGTTATCAATATAGGCCTGAATTTGGGTTGGGTTAGGGTCACCGCGCCCCTTGCCTTTACCATCAGCACCCCGAAAACCGGCCAATGGTCCAATGCCCGGGCGGCGCTGGTGGTTGGTGATATAATCGGCGTAATCTTCATAGATCGCCGCGCCATTTTCATCAACCATTCCGGGCAAGCCAAGTTTTACGCCCAGCTGAATCAGCGCCGTTTGAAAGCCGCGCACATCACGGTCAGGCTCAACCACTGGCCAGCGAATACTGTCGGCCATTGCGTCAGCCTCGGAAATCGGGCGGTCCAACATGCTGATGCAATCGTGCCGCTCCAAATAGGTCGTATCGGGGAAAATAAGATCGGCGAACGCCACCATTTCAGAGCTATAAGCGTCGGAATAAATGATATGCGGAATTACATATTCGCCGTTTGCATCCTTGTCACGCAGCATATCCATTACACCGCCGGTGTTCATTGAACTATTCCACGACATGTTCGCCATGTACATAAACAACGTGTCAATTTTGTATGGATCACCGGCATGGGCGTTGGAAATCACCATATGCATCATGCCATGCGCCGATAACGGGTTCTCCCACGTGAAGGCCTTATCAATGCGTTTGGCCTTGCCGTCTGCGTCAATACACAAGTCTTCTGGCCCACGCGGATACCCCAAATGCGGGCCGTTCAACGGCTTGCCGGGGGTGACAGTGTGATGCGGTTTCGGGTGGCCCTCAACCGGTTTTGGGTATGGCGGTTTGAAACGCATGCCGCCGGGAACCTCAACCGAGCCCAGCAGAATTTGCAGCATATGCAACGCGCGCGCGGTCTGAAAACCGTTGGAGTGCGCCGAGATTCCGCGCATCGCATGAAAACTGACAGGGCGGCCGATCATCTTGTCGTGCTTTTCGCCCTTAAAGTCGGTCCAAGGGATGTCGAGGATGATTTCTTCTTCAAATGCGACCTGCGCCAGTTCAGCGGCGATTTTGCGAATGCGATCAGCGGAAATACCGCAACGATCAGCGACCGCCTCGGGGGTGTATTCATCGGTCATGTATTTATCGGCCATGATCTCAAACGCGGGTTTGCAGGTCACACCATCAACAGATTGCGGGCCGTGCAGCGCCGGTTTTACGCCTTTGGTATCCCACGGCACGGCTTTGCCGTTCACCCGATCCCACACCATTTCTTTGCCATCCGCGTCGCGGATCATCAGGCCGGATTCGTCACTGGTCTCATCAGTGTTCACCAAAAATGGCAGGTTGGTATAGCGGATCAGATAATCCAGATCGACCTTACCAGCACGCAATAATTCATGCACCATCGCCAGAATAAACAACCCATCTGTTCCCGGCGTAATGCCCACCCATTCATCGGCAATGGCATTATAGCCCGAGCGCACAGGGTTGACCCCAATCACCTTGGCCCCGCGTGCTTTCAGCTTACCAAGACCAATTTTAATGGGGTTTGAATCGTGATCCTCGGCCACACCAAAGATCATAAACAGCTTGGTGCGATCCCAGTCTGGTGTGCCAAATTCCCAGAACGCCCCGCCCATTGTATAGATGCCGCCAGCCGCCATATTGACCGAACAAAACCCACCATGCGCCGCGTAATTCGGAGTGCCAAACGCCTGCGCCCACCAGCTGGTCATGCTTTGTGATTGGTCCCGCCCCGTGAAAAACGCTAGCTTTTCAGGGGCGGTTTCACGAATGGGTTTCAACCAGCCCGCTGCGATCTCAAACGCTTCATCCCATGAAATATCTTCAAACTTGCCTTCGCCGCGTTCACCCACCCGCTTCATCGGGTTGCGCAAACGTGAGGGCGCGTAATGCTGCATTATACCGGCAGAACCCTTGGCGCATAACACGCCTTTGTTGACCGGATGGTCTTTATTTCCCTCAATATATTTGACTTTGCCGTCTTTCATATGAACATCAATTCCACAACGACAGGCGCACATATAACAAGTGGTCTGACGAATTTCGTCGCTGACGGCTGGCGAAGTATCCAACGCTGGCTGGTGATGTTTGGTCATATAATCCCCGTATTATCTTAAGCGCATTAACCGGAATGCCTAACACATTCGAATAACCTAATCTATATAAATGTCACAACCAGCACTGCTATTTCACTTGCCCATTGGGCAACACTTCGCTGGGTTGAAAACTATCACTGGATAAGGCGCCATTAATGTGGAGAATCCGACTTAATTATATCAAAATACGGAGCATATTATGAAGCGTTTTCCAAAAATTCTTTCTACATTGGCTGTGACACTGGTCGCGACGCCGGTTTTAGCAATTGATTCCTGCCTAACCGGCAGTTGGTCTCCAGATATGGAGGAATTTACCGATCAGTTCAACACAATACCGGGGGCCGAGAACGTTGAAATCACTGGCGAAATCTTGATGATATTTACCGATGACAGCGGCAGCTATCTCATCAATGACATGATTGTGGATGTCCAGAATCCCGGAGCACCCCGCACTGTTATTACCATGAGCGGAACCAGTGACTTTTCGGTGATCGCAGATGGCGGCACCTTTGACTTCGATTTGGGCGAATACGAGTTTAGCGTCTCGGCTGAACTCTACTTAGGGGGCGACGAGCCGATGTTCATCGATACGCCGTTTACCGACGAGACTGCCCCGATGGGCGGCGGCGTAACCGGCACCTATACCTGCTCTGGAAACAACTTAAGTTTTCAGGCGGATAACGACGGGGTAATCGTTGAAAACTGGATTCGTCAGTAACCGCTATTCCCATTCCATCTCGGTAAAAACCTGCTGGGCGTTGCGCTTGGCCAGCCTGTCAAAATTCGCCAGATACGAAAACGCGGATTGGTCAACATTGACGGAATCAATGATGTCGCCACCGTCGTCGATATAGGCACCCATTTTGGCACGCAGATTGACGAGATAATCATATGTGTCTGCCGTGGCATGTTCCATAGTGGTAGCGGGACCGTGGCCGGGTACGAGGTGGATAGGGTTGAGGGCTGCGATTTCCTCAAAAACATCGATCCACGTGCCGGAATGGGATTGGTCGCCAATGCCCAGAATTCGGTCAACATAGACAATATCGCCGGTGAAAACGGTACGGGTGGCGGGCAGCCAGATGAAACTGTCGCCGGGGGTGTGGGCTTGGGCAATATGGCGGATTTCAAAATCAACCCCGCCCAGTGTAAAATCGTAATCAGAGTCAAAGGTCGTATCGGCATAAACGGGGCTGGTGCCCGCCAGCTTATCGCCGATCAGCGCGTTCAGAACTGTCATTTGCAGTGACCCGCGCGCCTGTTGGTCAGCCACCGCCGCAGTTGAAGCAATAATCTGCGCGCCCTGCTGCTGCCAATAGTCATTGCTGATCCAGCGATGGTCCTGTCCGCCGGAATTGATCACAATCACTACCGGCTGGTCGGTGATTTCGTCGATCAAAGCGTCAATTTCCATCGCCCCCAGCCAGCTGCCGCCCGCATCGATCAACACCACCCCTTCCGAGGTGACAACCACGCCAAACGTGGCATTGTTGCCAAGGTTTTCGGGGGCGCGTTGGTCAAGTGACCCCACCAGCGCATAGGTATTTTCAGCGACGTGATGAATATCGAGCGCCACGGCCGGCAGCGCACCACCAAGCAATACGGCCAGAGAAACAAGAATTTTCATAAGTAAACCTCTGAATTGAGGGTTTATCCTCTCACAGAGACTTACATTCATCAAGGAGAATGTGTTCAAGGATGCGGAACCAATTCTCTCCCGTCTCAGGGGAGGGTTAGGGTCGGGCTCTCAGCCGGAAACGTACTTCCGCCAGTCATGTTCCTCAACAAACCCCAAAACTTCGCGGATTTTGCGGTTGGAAAACAGGGCTTCATGTTCGCCCAAATCGTCTTTGACAGGCACCCCTGCAAAGAACCGTTCAGCCAGTTCTTTTGACGGAATATTGGCCGAATTTGTGTCATTACCCGCGTTAAACACCTGATAGCCAAGGCCATCAGTTGACAGGCAGCGATCCACAATCTGGCCCAGATCACGGGCATCAATATAGCAAAAGATATTGCGGCGACGCACCGCAGGGTTTTCGAAATACCCGGGGAAGTTGCTGTATTCATGGGGTTCAATCACATTGCCGATCCGCAAGGCGTAAATATCGTGGCCAAAACGACGCTGAAAAGCGCGACAGGTATTCTCGTTCACAACCTTTGACAGACCATAGCTATCCATCGGGTTCACGTCGTAATCCTCATCCACCGGAAGATAGTCCGGATTGGTTTCGCCATCTGAAAAACAAACGCCGTAGGTGGTCTCGGATGAGGCCACGATGATCTTTTTAATTCCCAGCTTAGAGGCCGCCTCAATCACGTTATAAGTACCGATAGTGTTAACGCGAAATGTCTCGTTATCCGGCACCAGCAGAATGCGCGGCACCGCTGCAAAATGCACCACAGCATCGAATTTTGGCACGCCGGTACCGGGTTCAAGTTCATCAAAGTTGGCATAGCTAGTCAGGGCGTTGAACATCTGGCCGGAATCGGTGATGTCGACGGTCAGGTTATCAACACCCTCCAGATCAAGCGGCACAAGGTCAACGTTCAGCACCCGATGCCCCTGCGCCAGCAGATATTCGATGACATGTTTGCCCGCTTTGCCGCTGCCGCCGGTAAACAGAATGCGTTTTGGATTGGCCATGGGGCCTCCTTAAGGTGTTTGAATGCCGGAAATTGCCACATCAACCACGTAAAGTGAAGTGTTGGCCGTCATGAATATCCGGTTTTTATCAGGGCCGCCAAAGGTCAAATTTGCGCAGACCTCGGGCAGCAGGATTTTACCAATCAACGTACCGTCGGGCGCAAAACACTGCACCCCGTCTTTGGCGCTGGTCCAAAGATTTCCCGCTGTATCAAACCGAAACCCATCCGGTAGGCCTGGAGTTATGTCTGCAAAAATACGATCATTGGTCAGATTGCCGTCAGCATCCAGATCAAAGGCGCGGATATGATGCGGGGCGTCAGGGTCATTCGAGAAACCGGAATCAGCAATATAAAGGGTTTTCTCATCAGCAGAAAACGCCAAGCCGTTGGGTTTGACAAAATCTTCGACCATCGAAGTGATCTCAGATAGGTCTGCCGAGACGCGAAACACAAAACAACCGGCTTGTTCTTGGTCGATCACGATCTCACCGTCGTTATTCATCAAGCCGTAATTGGGGTCAGTAAACCAGATCGCACCGTCAGATGTGACCACCACATCATTGGGCGAATTCAGTCTTTTACCCTGATAACTGTCGGCAATAACCGTGGTCGATCCGTCATATTCGGTGCGAACAACCTTGCGCCCATCATGCAGGCACGTCACCAGACGGCCCTGCCGGTCGCGAAAATTCCCGTTGGATTTCTGGGTGTCGTGGCGGAATGTATCCACGCCGGAATCTGCCGACCAGCGCAGCATGCGGTTGTTTGGAATATCGCTCCAAATCAAAACATCCTGATCGCCAAACCAGACGGGGCCTTCGGCCCAGCCGCAGCCCTCATACAGTTTTTCGATCTTTGCGTCTGCTGCCAAAAGGTCAGAAAAACGCGGGTCGAGTATCAGAAAATCGTCAGACATCGTATATCCTTTGGTATTAAAGGTCAGGCGGTTTTGGCACAGGTTTCAGTGTTACCGAGAGGGCCTGGTGCCTCAAGAAATTGATGTTTTTCAGCACGGTCACCTTCAATCATGCCCAACACCATTTTGATCAAATGTTGACCGGCATCACGAAAATTTTCCTGAATAACGAATAGGTTGGGGCGGAAACGGCTTAGAAATTCGAAAGATTCCTTGGCGACCAGATCAATGTCAGCAGCGGTTGTTTTACCCGCCGCTTCAATTCCTGCAATTGCCGAAATAGCCGAGTTGGCACTGCCACAGACAATACCGTCCAAGGGGTGGCTTGAGCGCATGATTCGCTCAATCTCGGCGGCAATTTCTTCAAAGGTCGAATCAATTGAAATATTGCGAATCGGCATTTCCTGCAGGTCGTGCCGATCAAGTTCCGAGAAGAACCCGGAATTCATGTGCTGTGCAAAAGTCAATGTGTCAGGTGGCGGGATCAATCCGATATGCTTGCGCCCGCGATCTATCAAAAACTTGACCGATTTTTTCGCATAAGCAGTGTTGTCAAAATCATGAAAGGCATGTTCGATCCCCATGCGGGTGCGCCCGTGAGTAACAAACGGAAACCCAGCGTCATGCAAGTATTTTACCCGCGGGTCATGGGGTTCGGTCCGCGACAGGATAATACCATCAGCCGCGCCAGTTTCAACAACATATTTCACAGGGACGAGCGGGTCTTGATTCATGTCATAAGGCGTTACAACCAAATGATAATTGGTGTCACCAATGATGTCGGAAATGCCTGTAACCAGTGGCGACGTCATGCCCATCGCCCCAACCTCGGTCGACAGAATAAGGCTGATGACATTGGTCTTGCCTGTGCGTAAACGAATGCCTGCTCGGTTTGGACGATACCCTACTTTTTTGGCGATCAACTGCACCCGGGATTTGGTTTTGCTGCTGATGTCAGTAGCGTCGTTCAATGCCTTGGAGACAGTGGTCACACTTAGCCCGCTGAGATACGCAATATCCTTTAGCGTCGGGCGTTTATTTCCAGCGTTCGCGATATCAATATCTGGCAACTGTTTGTTTAATGTCATAGTTTGAGGGTCGAATCATGGGTGTGGTTGGAATCGTAATATTGCGAATCTAATGGAAATATTTGTCTTATTGTTATCGTTACATGTTATCGAATAATCAGCGCTTGTCGACTGCCATTTCCCGACCTCAAATTATATTCATAAATCAGAATAATCAAAGATATGCGTATTGAGATAGAATGTGCCGCGATGACTCGCAACGTAAGCGACTGTAAACAAAACTTAATTCCAAATACCGGCCAAAAATTTCGCATTTTTTCCGCTCAAAACCGGGTTCTATTTTTAACAAGCTCCACGCATAAACTCATTAAATTCAGAATTTAAAATAATAAGTTGATTTTCCCTTTTTCCTGCCCTAACCTCAAAAATCTGTAACGATACAGTTGGGAGGAACCAAAATGAATTATCGTACGACCCTTGCAGCACTTGCTGCATCTGTGGCTTTGCCGCTAAGCGCATTTGCTACCGAACTTGAAGTAACACACTGGTGGACATCCGGTGGCGAGTCGGCAGCGGTTGCCGAATTTGCAAAAGCATTTGAAGCTGGTGGCGACACTTGGATTGACGGCGCGATCGCCGGCGGTGGCGGCACTGCACGTCCAATCATGATTTCGCGGATCATTGGTGGCGAGCCAATGGGCGCAACCCAGTTCAACACCGGTCGTCAAGCTGAAGAGCTGATCGAAGCGGGCCTGATGCTGGACCTAACTGATTTGGCTGAAGCCGAAGGCTGGGCTGACTTTGTAAACCCAACCAAACTGCTTGACGCTTGTACTGTTGACGGCCGCATCTATTGCGTTCCTGTAAACATTCACTCCGCTCAGTGGATCTGGATGAGCCATGCTGCTTTTGAAGCTGCTGGCACTGATGTTCCAGCAAACTGGGACGAATTTGTTGCTGCGGGCCCTGCGCTTCGCGAAGCTGGCATCGTTCCGTTGGCAATGGGCCAACAGTCTTGGCAGACCAACTTGGCATTCGGCACGTTGGCTGTTGCTTTGACGTCTTCCGAAGATTGGGAAGCTGTCAACATTGACAAAGATGCTGATGTTGCGCGTAGCCCTGCATATACTCGCGTATTTGAAGCATTCGACACAGCACGTAAACTGTCGGTTGGCTCAGACGTAAATGACTGGAACCAGGCCACCAACATGGTGATCACGGGCACTGCTGCTGCACAGATCCACGGTGACTGGGCGCAAGGCGAATTCCAGGTTGCTGGTCAAGTTGCTGGCGTTGACTATACCTGCCTGCCAGGTCTTGGTTACAATGAGGTTCTCGACACCGGTGGTGACGCGTTCTACTTCCCAACCAATGACGACCCTGAAATCACTGCTGCTCAGCTGCGTCTGGCATCTTTGATGATCTCTCCCGAAGTTCAGGTTTCGTTTAACCTGAAAAAAGGCTCGCTGCCTGTTCGTGGTGACATCGATATGTCTTCAGCAAATGATTGCATGCAAAAAGGTCTGGAAATTCTGGCAAGTGGCGCAATTCTGCCATCGGGTGTTCAGTTGTTCACTGAAGACACGAACAACCAGTTCAACGACCTGATGACTGCGTTCTGGAACGACCACAGCATCACCGTTGCTGAGGTTCAGGCCGGTTACGCTGACATCGTTGCAAACGCTGACTAGGTCTAGCGTTTAGACTAAAGTTGCTGTCGACCTGACCTGTGTCGGGTCGACAGTCTTTTAATTCACCGACATGTAGTCTCTTTCAGGCAAATGCTTGATATCCCACGACTCCTTATAAGTCACCCAATCGAGGGAGAAGGCCATGGCGCACACCAAGCGTCCTTCACAGTTATTCCGCAATATGGCAGCAAAAATTGCCGCCATTCCGATGATCTTTACCACATTGGTGGTGTTCGTTGGTTGTACGGGGTGGACGGTTGTCTACTCTTTTACCAAATCAAAAATGCTACCGAAGAAGATATTCGAGACCACCGAGCTGTTCTCGATCCCGACCCCTTCGTGGCTGAGCGATGGGTCATTGGATTTCTCCTATATCTCGGGGATCGCAACCAAAAACTTTGTGGGTCTCGCGCAGTATGAGCGCCTTTGGAACAGTGACCGCTGGTTACTTTCAATCGAGAATATCGCCATTTATGGTATCTGTTCGCTGGTTTTTACCTTTGTGTTTGGCTTTATTCTGGCCGCGCTGCTGGATCAGAAAATCAGATTTGAGAATACCTTTCGTACCATTTTTCTATATCCTTTCGCGCTAAGCTTTATCGTAACCGGCCTTGTCTGGCAGTGGATCTTGAACAAAGATCACGGCCTGCAACAAGTTGTGCGCGATATGGGCTTTGAAAACTTCAATTTCAACCCGATCTATGATGCTGACATCGTGATGTACGGCATTTTGATTGCGGGTCTTTGGCAAGGAACCGGCCTAATCATGTGCCTGATGCTTGCCGGACTGCGCGGCATTGACGAGGACATCTGGAAAGCCGCGCGCATTGATGGCATTCCGATGTGGAAAACCTATATCTATATTGTCATTCCGATGATGAAACCGATCTTTGCCACAACCTTGGTGCTGATCGCCTCGGGCATTGTCAAACTTTACGATCTTGTGGTGGCGCAAACCAGCGGTGGCCCCGGCCTTGCGTCGGAAGTGCCCGCAAAATATGTCTATGACCTGATGTTTGCGTCCCAAAATCTTGGGCAAGGCTTGGCAGCGTCAACGATGATGCTCACGTTTGTGATTGTGGTTGTCATCATAATCCCGTCGATTATCCGCGCATTTGGAGGCAAGAAAAATCATGTCTGATGCAACAGTAACACTTGAAGGCCCTAGCGGCCCCAAACCCAAAAAATACTTCACGCGGCGGAACCTGTTTCTGTATGGCACCTTGATTATCATCTCGGCTTACTACCTGCTGCCACTGTATGTGATGATTGTGACCTCGCTTAAGGGCATGCCGGAAATCCGGCTTGGCAATATCTTTGCTTTACCATCCAACATTACCTTTGAAGCATGGGGAAAAGCCTGGAACGGGGCAAGCTGCACCGGAGATGATTGTGGGCCGGTAAGCCGTGGGCTTCGTGACGGGTTTATGAACTCGGTTATAATCACGATTCCATCGGTAATCCTCTCAATCGCGATTGCATCGGTAAATGGCTATGCCTTGGCAAACTGGCGCTTTAAGGGCTCCAACATGTTCTTCACCATTCTGATTTTCGGGGCGTTTATCCCCTATCAGGTGATGATTTATCCTATCGTGCTTTTGCTTGGACAGGTTGGGTTATATACCAAACTTGGTGGTCTGATCGTGGTGCATACTATCTTTGGGATGCCCATTTTGACCCTACTATTCCGCAACTATTTTGTCTCAATCCCTGAGGAGCTGTTCAAGGCTGCACGGGTTGACGGGGCCGGTTTTTGGGGCATTTTCTTTAAGATCATGCTGCCGATGTCTCTGCCAATCTTTGTGGTGGCGATCATCTTGCAAGTTACCGGCATCTGGAACGACTTTCTGTTCGGGGTAATTTACACCAAGCCCGGAAACTGGCCGATGACTGTTCAGTTGAACAACATCGTGAACTCGGTTCAGGGCGTGAAGGAATATAACGTCAACATGGCGGCAACCATCCTGACAGGGATCGTACCGCTGGTGATCTACTTCTTCTCTGGAAAACTATTTGTTCGGGGCATTGCCGCCGGCGCAGTAAAAGGCTGACATAAAATGACAAGTGTATCCGTACAACATCTGGATCTTAGCTTTGGCTCTGTTCAAGTTCTAAAAGATCTTAATATCGACATCGAAGAAGGCGAGTTTCTGGTACTGCTAGGGCCTTCGGGCTGTGGCAAATCAACCTTGCTGAACTGTATCGCGGGGTTGCTAGACATCACAGGCGGTCAAATTCATATCTCGGGCAAAAATGTAACCTGGGCTGAACCAAAAGACCGCGGCATCGGCATGGTGTTCCAGTCTTACGCGCTGTATCCGCAAATGACGGTGCGTGGCAATCTTTCTTTCGGCTTGAAAACCCAGAAATTCTCTCGGGCTGAGATCAAAGAACGGGTCAGCCGCGTTGCTGATATTCTGCAAATTCAAGACCTGCTTAATCGCAAGCCGGGCGCCCTGTCTGGTGGGCAACGTCAACGTGTGGCCATTGGTCGGGCGCTGGTGCGCGATGTGGATGTGTATCTGTTTGACGAACCGCTATCGAACCTCGACGCCAAGTTGCGGACCGAGCTGCGCGTAGAACTAAAACAGCTGCATAACCGCCTGCAAAACACTATGATCTATGTGACCCATGACCAGATTGAGGCCATGACCCTTGCGGATCGTATCGCCATTATGCGTGACGGATTTATCCAGCAACTTGCTGATCCATATACGGTTTACAATCGCCCGACCAACCTGTTTGTGGCGGGTTTTGTTGGATCACCGGGGATGAGCTTTGTTGACGGTAAAATCTCTGGCGACGGCAGCACGTTTACTTTTGGAAATGTTACGGTTCCGCTTGCCGAATACGACGGTGACAACACCGCTTCGACCTCATCGGATGTCAAACTGGGCCTTCGCCCCGAGCATACCACAGTTCACCGCGCGGCCATCGAGGGTAAAACTGTCGTTGCCAATCTGGAACTTGTTGAAGCCCTTGGCTCAGAAAGCCTGCTGTATTTCATTGTCGAAGACCAACGGATTTCGGCATTGGTAGACGCGGATGAAAAATACGAGCAAGGGTCGACGTTACATCTTGAATTCAACATCGGCAAAGCATCGTTGTTTGATTCCGCGACCGAGGAGCGCCTTTAACACATGATTAATTTATCGGGAAAATGGTCATTGCGTGACGATTCCAGCAACTACGATGTTGAGATGACATTGCCGGGCGATTCTATCTCGGCATTGTATAATGCTGGGGTGATCGAAGACCCGTATTGGGGCAAAAACGAATACGACAGTCGCTGGATTGCGGATCGTGATTGGGATGTCGAGCGGACGTTCAATTTCTCACCTGATGATGAGAATTATGAGCTGAATATCTCGGGGCTTGATTGCGTTGCCGAAGTGCGTTTGAACGGCGAATTGCTGTTCACCGCGGCCAATGCTTTCCGGTTTTTCCACCATAACGTGACCGACCTGTTGGTTGCTGGTGAGAATACCATCGCCATCCACTTTCTGTCGAACACCACTGAGGCCAACAAGCGCCAAGCCGCACAGCCTTATGAAATTCCGTTTCATGAGGGCAATTGCGATATCCCAAACGGGAATATGCTGCGCAAATGCCAAAGCGATTTTGGTTGGGACTGGAACATCGCCCTCGCCCCGTTCGGGGTGGCTGGCGATATTACCATTGGCCATTCAGACAACCGGATTTCACAAATCCATGTTGGGCAGGTGCATGAAGATGGTCAGGTTGACCTGACCATCACGGTGTCGCTGGACAACGTGGTTGACGGGCAGGATTACAAAATCGAAATCGACGGGCAGTCGCTGACCGGCCAGGTTTCGGGTGGGTCGATCTCAGGCACAATTTGCATTGAATCGCCTAAAATATGGTGGCCTGCCGGGCTAGGTGAACAACCTTTGTATGATCTTGAAGTCACAGTCGGACCGCAGTTGGCGGTCCGTAAAATCGGGCTGCGTACCATCAAATTACTGACCGAAAAAGACGCCAAAGGTGCTGAATTCACGTTTGAAGTCAACGAGCACCGGACTTTTGCGCGCGGCGCCAACTGGATTCCGGCTGATGCCCTGTCGGGACGGATATCCCAAGAAGAAACGCGCGATCTTTTGCAGTCTGCTGTTAACGTTAACATGAATATGATCCGCGTCTGGGGTGGCGGCCGTTATGAGGCTGACTGGTTCTATGACATGTGTTCCGAAATGGGCCTGATGATCTGGCAGGATTTCATGTTCTCGTGCAATCTTTACCCGTCTGACAAAGAATTTCTGGATGACGTAACCCTTGAGGTCCGCGATCAGGTCGCGCGTCTGTCGCACCACGCCTGTCTGGCGCTTTGGTGTGGCGACAATGAACTGATTGGTGCGCTGGGGTGGTTTGAAACCTCGATCAATAATCGTGACCGGTATCTGGTGGGCTATGACCGCCTGAATCGCTCCATCGAAAATACCCTGAAAGAAACCGACCCGAGCGCCGTTTGGTGGCCCTCCAGCCCATCACCCGGGCCAATGAATTTCGGCGATGCGTGGCACGACGATAGCTCGGGCGATATGCACTATTGGGCGGTTTGGCACGAAGGTAAATCATTCGACAACTATCGCGACATCAACCCGCGTTTCTGTTCAGAATTTGGTTTCCAGTCCTTTCCGTCGATGAATATCATTCGGAAATTTACCGATGATAAAGACCTGAATATCGGCAGCCCAATCATGGAAAGCCACCAGAAAAACGCTGGTGGCAACGCGCGAATTGCCGAGACGATGTTTCGGTATTTCCGCTTCCCCGAGGGGTTCGAGAATTTCGTTTACCTGTCGCAAGTCCAGCAGGGCTTGGCGATGCAAACCGCTGTTGAGTACTGGCGCAGCATCAAACCCCATTGCATGGGCGCGCTTTACTGGCAACTGAATGACACGTGGCCAACCATGAGCTGGTCGGGCCTGAACCACGGTGGCGACTGGAAATCCATGCACCACATGGCCAAAAATTTCTTCCAGCCGGTGACGGTCTCGATCATTCCTGATGGTGATAATCTGAAGGTTGTTGCCGTCAATGACTGTCTTGACGCGCAGGAAGTCGAGGTGACGCTGGTACTTTTGTCGCTGGACGGCTCTACGACCATATTGCAATCAGCCAGTGCTCTGGTGAATACTGACGCCGCCAAAACTTTGCTGACCCTGACGAAAAATCAAATCCCCGAAGGGCAGATGCTCGGCTATTCGTTTTCGGCCAAAAACGGCCAAAGCGGACGTGGCCATTACACGCCGGAACCCTATAAATCGTTCGAGCTGCAAGACAGCAAGCTCAGCTTTGAAACTGAGGTTTCAGGTGACAAAGTCATCATCAAAACCTCTGTCTCGGCATTGGCGTTGTTTGTGTCAATTGAGGCTGGCGTTTCTGGTCGGTTCTCGGATAACTGTTTTATGCAACTACCCGGCGAGACCGTCAAAATCACCTTTAAGCCCAAAGATACCAGCGCTGAGGACGCCGCGAAAACCATATTGGTCCGCGACCTTTACAGCGCCACTTATTCCTAACACCCGGCTGATCTAAGCCAAACAACCCGGAGAATACCCATGACAGATTTTTCTTACCAGCTTTACAGCTCGCGTAATTACCCGCCGCTGTCGTCAACGCTGCAAATGCTTGGCGCGGTTGGCTATAAACAGGTCGAAGGTTATGGCGCGCTTTACGCTGACCTTGACGACATCGACACGCTAAAGGCCGATTTGGATGCGGCTGGGTTGCACATGGCATCGGGCCACGTTGGCCTCCAATCGATTGAGAACAATGTTGAGGCCAATTTGGCTATGGCCAAAACTCTTGGCATGGAAGCCATTTATTGCCCGCATCTGGCCGCCGAAGATCGCCCGACAACCGCTGACGGCTGGCGTGAATTTGGCGCACGGCTGCAAACCGCGTTTCAACCCTACATTGACGCCGGCCTGACGGTTGGCTGGCACAACCACGATTTCGAATTTGTGACGCTTGAAGACGGCTCCATCCCGATGGATCTGATCTTAGAGGGCGGCCCTGATTTGACATGGGAAGCTGACATTGCCTGGATCGTGCGCGGTGGCGGCGATCCGTTTGCCTATATCAAAAAATTCAGCGACCGGATTTCAGCGGTGCATATCAAAGACATCGCCCCCGCTGGTGAAAATGTCGATGAGGACGGCTGGGCCGACGTGGGCGAAGGCACCGTTGACTGGCAGGGTTTGATGGATGCGCTGAAAGGTACGTCTGCGAAGTATTACGTGATGGAACACGACAATCCGAATGACGCGACGCGGTTTGCAAAAACCTCGATTGACGCAGCAAAGAAATATTAGGAGACCAACATGAGTGATCTAGGAGTAGGCATTGTTGGCTGCGGAAATATTTCTGCGGCTTACCTGAAGCTCGGCAAATTGTTCAAAAATCTGGAAATCCGTGCGGTTGCCGATTTGAACATGGATGCCGCCAAAGCCCGCGCTGAGGAATTCAGCGTTGACGCGCGCACGGTCGAAGATTTGTTGGCGTCAGATGACATCGACGTCATCGTTAACCTGACCATCCCTGACGCACATTACGGCGTAACAAAAAGCATTCTTGAGGCCGGAAAACATGCGTTTTCGGAAAAACCTTTGGTGCTGACGCTAGAACAGGGCAAGTCTTTGCGCGATTTGGCGGCAGAGAAAAACCTGCGGGTTGGGTCAGCCCCTGATACCATTCTGGGCGGCGCACATCAGCTGGCGCGCAAGAAAATTGACGAGGGTCTGGTGGGTAAAATCATCGCTGGCTCGTGCCATGTCATGTCGCATGGCATGGAAAGCTGGCATCCAAACCCCGACTTTTTCTTCCTGCCCGGGGCAGGGCCAATTCTGGATATCGGGCCGTATTATATCGCCAATCTGATCAACCTGATCGGGCCGGTGAAACGGGTTGCAGCACTGGCGACCGCTGTGTCCGACACCCGCACTATCGGGTCTGGTGATCGCGAGGGTGAAACCGTTCCGGTTAAAACCCCGACCAACATCCACGCCCTGCTGGAATTTGAAAATGGCGCGACCATTACTCTTTCCACCAGCTGGGATGTTTGGAGCCACCGCCACGCCAACATGGAACTGTACGGCACCGAGGGCACAATTTATGTCCCCGATCCGAACTTCTTTGGTGGCACCGTGGAATACTCGGGCAAGGATAAAGACATCAAAGAAGTTGATGGCTGGGATCACCCGCTTGGCATTCCAAATCAGGAACATGGCGACGGGATGATGGCGAATTATCGCACTGCCGGTCTGGCCGATATGGTTAGCGCGATTGTTGAGGGGCGCGATCATCGCTGCTCGCTCGATCGGGCTGTGCATGCTGTTGACGTGATGACGTCGATCATTAAATCCGGCGAAACCGGCACCTTTATTGACATGACCACAACCTGCGACCGTCCGGCTTATCTAAGCCCCGACGAGGCCGCTGCATTGTTGCGATAAAACATCTTCCCGCAAGCCCGACGGCTTGCGGGACACTTTTTTGACGGGAGGCCAACATGACCTATAAAGCAAGCGACACACGTTACGACAACATGGTTTACCGCCGTTGCGGTAACAGCGGGCTAAAACTGCCAGCAATATCCATTGGCCTTTGGCACAATTTTGGCGGTGATTCCAACCACCAGAACAAACGTGACATCTGCCAAACTGCGTTTGACAATGGCATCACCCATTTTGATTTGGCCAATAACTATGGCCCGCCTGCGGGTTCCGCAGAACACGCTTTCGGGTCAATCCTGAAAGAAGATCTGATGCCCTATCGCGATGAGCTAATCATTTCGTCCAAGGCCGGATACGACATGTGGCCCGGCCCATACGGCGAGTGGGGCAGCCGCAAATACCTGATTGCGTCATGCGATCAGTCGCTGAAACGCATGGGGTTGGATTACGTCGATATCTTTTATTCGCACCGCTTTGACCCTGACACCCCTCTTGAAGAAACCATGGGCGCACTTGATTATATCGTGCGCTCAGGTCGCGCGCTTTATGTAGGCATTTCATCGTATAACTCTGAAAAAACCCGTGAGGCCGTGGCAATTCTGAACGATCTGGGTACTCCCTGCCTGATCCATCAACCCAGCTATAATATGATCAATCGTTGGGTCGAAACTGACGGGCTGAAGGACACATTGAAAGAACTGGGCGTTGGGTCAATCGCGTTTACGCCACTGGCACAGGGCATGTTGACCAACAAATACCTGAAAGGCACGCCCGATGGCAGCCGCGCCACCCAAGGTAAATCGCTGAACCCGAATATGCTGAGCGACAAAGCCATTGAGAACATCAACAAGCTGAACGATATTGCCGCGGCGCGGGGCCAAAGCTTGGCGCAAATGGCGCTGGCATGGGTGCTGCGCGACGGCGGTATTACCACCGCTTTGATCGGCGCGTCCAAACCGCAACAGGTGATTGACTGCGTTGGCGCTGTTGATAATCTGGAATTCACGGCAGCTGAGCTGACCGACATTGATGTTTACGCGAACGAGGAAGATATCAACCTCTGGGCGCGCTCATCCGACAGCTGAAGGAATTAAATAATGATCGTCAATCCAGTCCTTCCGGGCTTTAACGCTGACCCGTCAATCGTGCGGGTCGGCAAGGATTATTACATCGCCGTTTCCACGTTTGAGTGGTACCCCGGTGTGCAAATCCATCATTCCCGCGATCTCGTTAATTGGGAGATGATAACCCGTCCGCTGAACCGGAAATCGCAACTTGATATGCGCGGCAACCCCGACAGCTGCGGCATCTGGGCGCCGTGTTTGTCTTATGCAGATGGTAAGTTCTGGTTGGTTTACACCGACGTGAAACGCTATGACGGCAATTTCAAAGATGCGCATAATTACATCGTGACGTGTGATACCATTGACGGTGAATGGTCTGATCCAGTCTATACCAATTCATCGGGCTTTGACCCGACTTTGTTCCATGATGATGACGGCAAAAAATGGTTTGCCAACATGCAATGGCGCCATACCACCAACAGTATTGGCGGATCGCCCACGCATCCGGCGTTCGACGGCATTCTGTTGCAAGAATATGATGCCGTTACTGAGAAACTAGTCGGCCCAATCAAAAATATCTATGCTGGCACCGATTTGGGGCTGGTTGAGGGGCCGCATTTCTTTAAGAAAAACGGCTATTATTACCTGACCACGGCTGAGGGCGGCACAGGTTATCACCACGCCGTCACCATGGCGCGGGCGCGCAATATTGACGGGCCATATGAGGACCATCCAAACAAACACCTGATTTCTGCCAAAGACGCACCCGATAACATCATCCAGCGCGCAGGCCACGGCCAATATGTTGAAACACCAAACGGCGAGGCCTATCACACCCACCTGATGGGCCGCCCTCTGCCCGGTCTCAGCAAAAACTTTTGCACTTTGGGCCGCGAAACCGGTATTCAAAAATGTGTGTGGCGCGATGATGACTGGCTGTACTTGGAAAACGGCACCATGGTGCCCGATGTTGAGGTACCTTCGCCTGATCCAACCATCATGCCCAAGCCGCGTGACGCAGTGTATACCACGTTTGACGGGCCTGAATTACCCAGCGAATTTCAATGGCTGCGTACACCTGACACCAACCGGATTTTCCAACTGACCGGCAGTAGCCTGCGGTTGTTTGGCCGCGAAAGCTATGGCAGTTGGTTTGAACAAGCGCTGGTGGCACGGCGTCAGGAAGACTATGCCTTTCGTGCCGAGACCAAGCTTACATTCGCGCCCGAAACCTATCAGCAGGTAGCGGGGTTAACGCATTATTACAGTCGCTCAAAATTCCATGCGCTGGTTGTAACCTTTGACCCTAATACCGGCGGGCCAGTGCTGACCATTCAGAACTGTGTTGGTGATTGGCCTGACGCGGCGCTTACATTTCCGATGGACAAAAACGTGCCACTTGACGGTGACACCGTTGAACTGGCCGCCGAAGTTAACCATGATAAACTGCAATATTTCTATCGCACCACCGGCGATTGGGTTGCCATCGGGCCAGTACTTGATGCCAGCGTCATTTCAGATGAGGGCGGGCGCGGCGAACATGGTTCCTTTACCGGCGCATTTATCGGTATGCTAGCGTTCGACACCAGCGGTCGCGCCAAAGCGGCCGATTTCGACTATTTCAATTACATTCCTAAATAGGGGGCACATCACATGGCCGGTTTAATCAAAGGTCCAGCACTGTTTCTGGCACAATTCGCAGGGGATGACGCCCCTTTCAACACGCTTGAAAACATCACCAAATGGGCCGCAGGTTTAGGGTATAAAGGCGTGCAAATTCCGACATTTGATCCACGCCTGTTTGACCTTGATAAGGCGGCTGAAAGCCAAACCTATTGCGACGAAATCATAGGTATTTGTGCAGATGCGGGTGTGGTGATCACCGAACTTTCAACCCATCTGCAAGGGCAGTTGGTTGCGGTAAACCCCGCCTATGACCAAGCATTTGATGCTTTTGCCCCGAAATCGGTGCATGGCAACCCAAAGGCGCGTCAAGAATGGGCCGTTGATCAAATGCTCAAAGCCGCGAAAGCCAGCCAACGGCTTGGGCTTAATGTGTCGGTGTCGTTCACCGGCTCGCTGATTTTTCCGTTCCTGTACCCGTGGCCACAACGCCCTGAGGGTTTGGTTGAGGAAGCGTTTAAAGAACTGGGCCGCCGCTGGACACCGATTTTGAACGCCTATGAGGACGCAGGCTGCGATATCGCCTATGAAATCCACCCCGGCGAAGATGTATTTGACGGCCACACATTTGAGATGTTCGTCGATGCGGTTGGCGGCCATAACCGTGCTATGATCAACTACGATCCGTCGCATTTTGTGCTGCAACAACTTGATTACCTTGCCTTTATCGACATCTACCATGACCGCATCAGTGCGTATCATGTTAAAGATGCCGAATTTAATCCGACTGGTCGCCAAGGCGTTTATTCTGGTTATGCAGGCTGGACAGATCGCGCGGGACGTTTCCGTTCATTGGGTGACGGACAAGTCGATTTCAAAGGCATTTTCTCAAAACTAGCGCAATATGGCTATGACAGCTGGGCGGTTCTGGAATGGGAATGTTGCCTGAAATCGCCTGAACAGGGCGCGGCTGAGGGTGCGCCATTCATTCAAAGCCACATCATTGAAACATAAAAGCATTATTACATACAAGGCTATTTTAAAGAAAAATGTAATACCTTACTTTGATAAAATGATGCCTTCAAAAATCAGGCCAATACATATAAAAAAATGGCATGATAATTTAATTGAGAAAGGTTTAGCTAGGTCATCAATATCTACAGCTAGAGTACTACTCAAAGAAGCATTTAATATTGCGATTATGCATGAGCATATTGATAATAATCCAGCTGATATGG
>JAESRG010000014.1 GCA_016764785.1 Paracoccaceae bacterium | reverse complement strand
GAACGTTTATATCTTTTTGACACCACGCTGCGTGATGGGCAACAAACCCAAGGGGTTGATTTCTCGGCCAATGATAAAACGCGCATTGCAATGGCGCTCGATGACCTTGGCATTGATTATGTTGAGGGCGGCTGGCCGGGGTCTAACCCCACCGACACCGAATTTTTCGGTAAGCCTCCCAATTTCAAAAATGCCACTTTTACTGCGTTTGGCATGACCAAACGGGCAGGGCGTTCGGCCGCGAATTGTGACGTGCTGGCAGGGGTGGTGAACGCCGGAACGCCGGCCGTTTGTCTGGTGGGGAAAACTCATGATTTTCATGTTACTACTGCGCTGAATATCCCGTTGGAGGATAACGTTGAGGCCATCGCGGACTCGTTCAGGCACCTCAAAACTCTTGGCCGTGAGGCGCTGTTTGACGCTGAGCATTTCTTTGACGGCTATAAGGCCAACCCTGATTACACGCTGGAATGTATCAAAGCCGCTTATGATGCGGGCGCGCGCTGGATCGTGTTGTGTGACACCAATGGCGGCGCGTTGCCGGGTGATATTCGCACGGGTGTTCTGGCGGCCATTGCTGCCGGTATTCCGGGCGATCATCTGGGTATTCATACCCATAATGACACCGAACACGCGGTGGCGAATTCACTGGCGGCGGTCGACGCGGGCGTGCGGCAGGTGCAAGGCACGTTGAACGGTTTGGGCGAGCGCTGTGGCAATGCCAATCTGATCACCCTTATTCCGACTTTACTGCTGAAAGAACCCTATGCCAGTCGTTATGAAATATCGGTCAAGGATGTGTCGGGGCTGACAAAACTATCGCGAATGCTTGATGATATTTTGAACCGCGTGCCGATGGCGCAGGCGGCTTATGTCGGGGCCTCGGCGTTTGTGCATAAGGCGGGGCTGCATGCCAGCGCCATTCTGAAAGACCCAACAACGTATGAGCATATTCCGCCCGAAACCGTGGGCAATGCGCGGTTGGTGCCGATGTCAAACCAAGCGGGGCAGTCGAACTTGCGCGCGCGGCTGGCCGATGCTGGGCTTGACGTTGCCAAGGGTGATCCGGCGCTTGGTGATATTCTGGACATGGTGAAACGACGCGAAGACAGGGGTTATGCTTACGATTCTGCGCAGGCTAGTTTTGAACTGCTGGCGCGTGAAGCACTGGGCAAACTGCCGAAGTTCTTTGAGGTCAAGCGGTACCGTGTCACCGTTGAGCGTCACAGGGACGAGGCCAACAAAATTGTAACGCTGTCTGAGGCCGTGGTGGCGGTGCAGATTGGCGGGCAACGGATGTTGTCGGCTTCTGAAAGTATGGACGAGCTGGGCAAAGATAGCGGGCCGATAAATGCGTTGGCCAAAGCGCTGGCAAAAGACCTTGGGCCGTATCAGTCGATCATCGACGATATGAAGCTGGTGGACTTTAAAGTTCGTATAACCAGTGGCGGCACCGGGGCGGTAACGCGGGTGCTGATCGACAGCGAAGACAGCAAAGGTCAGCGTTGGTCGACCGTCGGGGTTTCGGCCAACATCGTGGATGCGTCTTTTCAGGCGCTGCTAGATGCAATTCGCTGGAAGCTGATCCGCGACGGGGCGGCGGATATTATCGCATGACAAGTTTTCTGATTTATTCAGCGGTCGGGTTTTCTGTTCCGATCATTGTCGCGTTGATTTTGATTGCGTCACAACGCCCTGTTGCTGATCTGCGCGGCGACGGGCTGGATTTTTCGGGCCAAAAAACGACTGAGCCACCTGCGACTTTGGTCGTTTATCAAGCGTCCGACGGGGCCAACTTGGCCTTTCGACGGTATGATTGTGGGCAACAGGGGCGGCCGCTTTTGGTCTGCGTTCATGGCTCAGGCTGGCACGGGTTGCAGTTCGACCGATTGGCAAAAAAGATTGCCGCGCAAGGGCTGGCCGATGTTCTGGTGCCAGATCTGCGCGGGCATGGCGTGGCGCCACAGCCGCGCGGAGACGTCAAATATGTGGGCCAGTTTGAGGATGATCTGGCGGGTTTGATTGCAGAAAATCAGCAAGAAGGGCAGAAAATAGTGATGCTCGGGCATTCATCAGGCGGTGGGCTGGTGGTGCGGTTCGCGGGCGGAAAATACGGAAAAACACTGGATTTAGCCGTGTTGTTGGCACCATATATTCACCATCGGGCCGCAACAATGCGCAAGAATTCGGGCGGTTGGGCACATGTTTTGACACGGCGCATCATTGGCATATCAATCCTGAATACCTTTAGAATTAAACTGTTGAACCGCTTGACTGTGATTCAGTTTCTGTTTCCAGATCAAATATTAAATGGCCCGCTGGGCAATACCGTGACGCGCAGTTATTCGTTTCGGCTGAATAAATCATTTGCGCCCCGAAACGCTTATCAACGTGATATCGCAGCTTTGCCGCCGTTTTTGCTGATTGCAGGGGCGCGCGACGAAGCGTTTCGGGCTGAGGCCTATCAGCCGATGATGTCGGCGATTACTCAGAACGGTCAATATGCTATCCTTCCTGACGTCTCGCATTTGGAGGTGGTGGACACATCCCAAACGATTGCGCTCATAACTGAATTTCTGAAATCTGGTGGCGCTGACAGGCGAGATACCAAATGACGCAGATACTTGATCAACAAGTTCAGCAGGGCGATCCTGATCGATATTTGGCGACGTCTTTGGTTCAAGAACCGTTAAAGTCGTCATTGTTAACGCTTTATGCCTTCAATCTTGAGATTGCGCGCGCGCCTTGGACTAGTGCCGAAACAATGATTGCCGAAATGCGGTTGCAATGGTGGCTGGATTCGATCGGTGACATATTTGAAGGGCGCGGGCCGCGCGGGCACCAAGTATTGGAACCGCTGGCTGCCCTGATTAAAAAGCATGATTTGCCGCGAAAATTGTTTGATGAAATGATCAACGCCAGACAGTTTGACATTTACAAAGAACCGCATGCGGATCGGGTTGCGTTTGACCAATATATCCATGCAACATCCTCAAATATAATGGAATTATCTGCACTGGTGTTGGGCGCCAGTGATGTCGAAATCGTTAAAGTTCGGCAGGTTGGCTATGCAATGGGTGTGGCCAATCTGTTGCGGGCCGCGCCAGAATTGACCGCGCGGGGCAGGGTGGTTTTACCAGAAAATGTCACGGGTTTAGTTGCAGATGCGCTTGGTATGGCGGTTGCGCGATACGATGTCTCGGCTGCTGTTCGACCAGCAGTACTGGCTGGGTGGCGTGCCGTGGCGACCCTAAAGACCGCTCAAAAATCGCCCGAAAGCATTCAGGCCGGATTGCTTGAGGAATCGCCAGCTTGGCGACGGGTTAGTTTTTGGTGGGCACGGCGTTTTCGTCGATAGTATCGGTGGGGTGAAACCCCACCCTACGCGGTTTTCCTGTGGTTCAGGGCGAACCAGATCAAGGCGCCGCCTGCCAGCACAAGGAATGGGATCATGGCAAGGTTAACCGCTGTCCAGCCCTCTTGTGGGGTGCCGCCTGAGCAATTCATCAACCCGCCTGAGGCAAAGGATGCCAGCGTAACCATGCCGAAAACCGCAAAGTCGTTCATGCCTTGAACACGGCCTCTTTCTTCAGGTGTGTGGGCGGTCGACAGCATAGATGTTGCGCCGATGAAGCCAAAGTTCCAACCGATACCCAGCAAGATTAGCACGATGTAAAAGCGCTCCAGCTCAAACCCACCCAAGGCGACAACACCAGCGGTGCCGAGGATTACCAAGCCGATGGTGACGATTTTCTCGGCACCAAATCTGGCAATCAGATGGCCGGTGAAAAACGACGGGATGAACATCGCCAAAACGTGGCCCATCACGACATCAGCCGAGGCGTCAGTGCCGTACCCGCAGCCAACCACCGCGAGGGGTGTTGAGGTCATCACCAGATTCATCAGTGAATAGGTCACCATCGCACAAATCATCGCCACCGCGATTTTTGGCGTGCGCAACAACTGCATACGTGACCGACCTTTGGGGGCGTCTTTATGGGGTTTTTCAGGTTTCGGAATATCGAGGAAAAAGAACATCCACGCGCCGCCGAGGTTCAGCGCAATGATGGCAAAATAGGCGCCGATAAACGGCACGGCAAACATATCATTGGTGATTTTCACCAGTTGCGGGCCAAGGATGGCAGCAACCAACCCGCCTGCCATCACCCATGAAATGGCTTTCGGCATAAAGCTGGGGCTGGCCGTATCGGTGGCCGCAAACCGGTAAAATGCTTGTGCCGACATATAGATGCCGATCAAAAATCCGCCTAGACAAAACAGCGGAAACGAGCCGATCCATAGCGCAAGGGCCGCAATGCTGGCCCCTGTAGCGCCACCAGTAGCGCCGATCAGAAAGCCGACGCGACGACCATGCCTTTGCATAATGCCAGACAGAATCGGGGCTGAAACCATTGAGCCAAACACCGTCATGGTGATGGGCAGGGTGGCATAACACGGGTTGCTGGCCAACATTTGGCCCGCCAATCCGCCCAGCACAAAATGCAGCGACATTTGCGCGCCAAGGATAGCTTGCGCGGCGACCAGCACCATAACATTACGTTTGGCGCGGCGATCTTGATCAATGGTTTTTGAATATGTCATTAGAACCTTTTATCTGGCCTATTGGGAGTTGCAATTGTAAAATTGTACCAAAGATGCAATGTCGCACAGGGGGCACAGATGGTTGGGCGAATAATTTTAAATGACGCGGACGTTGCCGAGGGGGCTGCGTGGCTGTCGGAACGGTTTCCGAAGTTCGCCTATGCGCTTACTTTGACTGGGTTGCCACCTTTACGCCTTAAGGATGACGGGTTTACGGCGCTGTTGTCAGCGATCGTATCGCAGCAAATATCGGTCGCGGCTGCGCGAGGTATTTGGGGGCGGCTAGAGGCCGCCGGAGCGATTGTACCAGAGGTTATTTTGGCCATGGAACATGACGATCTGCGCGGGCTTGGCCTGTCGAATCAAAAAGCGGTATACGCAAAAGCGCTGGCGGAACGGGGCATTGATTTTGCAGGGCTGCGAGGCCAGCGCACCGACATGGTGGTGCGTGAGTTAACCGCCGTGAAAGGAATCGGAATTTGGACCGCCGAGGTTTATGCAATGTTCAGCCTTGGTCGTGCAGATGTTTTTGCATCAGGTGATCTGGCCTTGCAAGAAGCCGCAAAGGTTTTATTTGATCTGGATGCGCGGCCAAAAGAACGCGCCTTGCGCGAAATGGCCGAAGCGTGGTCACCGTGGAGATCGGTTGCAGCGCGGATTCTTTGGGCCTATTACCATGTGGACAAAAAACGCGAAGGAATTAGCTGAAATGACCACCCTGAAATCAGACCGCCGTGCCGCCAAATCTGGCACTGCCAAAACCATGATGATCTTTCTGCATGGCTATGGCGCTGACGGAAAAGACCTGTTGGGCTTGGCTGACCCTTTGGGTGAACATCTGCCGGACACGGTGTTTGTGGCGCCAAACGCGCCGGATCGTTGCACAGGTAACCCGATGGGGTTTCAGTGGTTTCCGATTCCCTGGCTGGATGGATCATCTGAGGAAGCTGCCGAGCAAGGCCTGTTGACTGCCAGTCAAACGCTGAACGATTGGCTGGACGAAACTCTGAAAACTGAAGGGGTTTCTGCCGCTAACACCATAATTTTTGGGTTCTCACAGGGCACAATGATAACCTTGCATGTTTGCCCCCAACGGGCCGAACCGTTTGCTGGGCTGGTCGGGTTTTCTGGCCGGTTGCTGCATCCTGAACAATTGGCGGATGCCGTTAGCAAACCGCCTATCCTTTTGGTGCACGGTGATATGGACGACGTGGTGCCGCCTTCGTCGATGCCCGAAGCCGCGGATGCGCTGACAGCTGCTGGGTTTCAGGTTTACACCCATGTGTCACAAGGCACCGGCCACGGGATTGCACAAGATGGTCTGGGTGTGACCTTGCAATTCGCGCGGCAACAATTCGGGCTTGCATAAAAACTGTCATAATCTGGGGGGTTGATTGAACCCCTCAACCAGATATAGTCGCGTTAATCCAGATTTAAGGACTGAGGCGATGAGACATGACTCCCGGCCAAGTACGTAAATTTGTTTGGCAACCCGCTGGGCACAAGCGGTTTCCAGCACTGGTTTTGAACGCTGATTTTCGGCCTTTGTCGTATTTTCCGCTGTCGTTATGGCCGTGGCAAGAAGCGGTGAAAGCCGCATACCTTGACCGTGTTGTGGTGATCGCCCAATATGATGAAGTTGTGCATTCGCCCAGCGTGACCATGCGGATTCCGTCGGTTGTGGTGCTGCGTGACTATGTGAAACCCGCTCGATCGACGGCATTTACCCGCTTTAACCTGTTTTTGCGCGATGAATTTTGCTGTCAGTATTGCGGTAAAATGGGCGAGATGACCTTTGACCACATCGTGCCGCGCGCGCGGGGAGGGCGCACAACATGGGAAAACGTGGTTGCCGCGTGCAGTCCTTGTAATCTTGCGAAAGGCTCAAAAACCGTTCGGCAAGCAGGGATGCGTTTGCGAAAAACGCCTGTACGACCTGATCCAATGCAATTGCAGAATTCCGGCAGAAAGTTTCCGCCGAATTTCCTGCATGATAGTTGGCTGGATTTTCTGTATTGGGATGCTGAACTTGAAAGTTAGCGGGGGGCCATGCGGATCGCGCCATCAAGGCGAATAATTTCACCGTTCAGCATCGGGTTTTCAATAATATGTTGGGCAAGGGCCGCATATTCAACCGGATTGCCAAGACGTTGCGGAAACGGCACCTGCGCGCCAAGGCTTTGTTGCACCTCCTCGGGCAGGCCCGACAGCATCGGCGTTTCAAATAGGCCAGGCGCAATCGCCATCACCCGCACGCCATCGCGGGCCAGATCACGCGCCATTGGCAAGGTCATTGCGGCGATCCCGCCTTTTGACGCCGAATAGGCAATTTGCCCGACTTGCCCCTCAAATGCTGCGACCGAGGCCGTGTTAATAATCACACCACGGTTGCCGTCAGCATCTAGTGGATCAGCCGCARCCATGCCCGCCGCGCTTTGGCTGGCGACGTTAAACGTGCCGATCAGGTTAATACCCAAGATACGCGCGAAATTGTCAGGGTCATGGGCCCGACCGTCGCGAGTCACCACTTTGCTGGCCCCCGTCCCAGTGCCGGCACAGTTGATGCAGATACGTTCTTGGCCGAAAGCCGCGCGGGCTTGGCTAAGCGCGTCACGCACCGATTGCGGATCACTGACATCAGTTTTTACAAATAAGCCATTGATTTCAGAGGCGAATTCCGGCCCACGTTTGTCGTCAATATCAAGGATAGTTACCTTAACGCCGATCTCAGCCAACCGTTTTGCCGTTGCGGCCCCAAGGCCAGACGCGCCGCCAGTGATGATCGCAGCGATGGACTTATCCAGTATCATATCAAACTCTCTCAATGGCGATTGCAGTGCCTTCGCCGCCGCCGATGCAAATCGCGGCCATGCCTTTGTGCAAGTCGTGGCGTTCAAGCGCGTGCAGTAATGTGACAATAATACGTGCCCCTGAGGCCCCGATGGGGTGGC
>JAESRG010000013.1 GCA_016764785.1 Paracoccaceae bacterium | reverse complement strand
TGCTTCCACGGAAACGATTGGCTCAAATGGCAAACTAACATATACTGAAGCCAGGAATTATTTGGGGTCTGAGGGTGCACAAGTAACGCCGGTGACCTTGGTCATAAATTGCGCCCGTTCCATTTTCAGCGGGGTCAGCTCATGCCCCATCGCAATGTCGAGCTTAACCGCGGCCTTGTGACGACGGTTTGATAGTGTTTGCGCTGCAACTTGATACGCCGCGTGCGCCGCCGTCACCTCCGCCTCAAGCCCCGCCAGATTTGCATTGCCGGTATCCATTCGGGTCATCTTTTCACGGAAATCCTGCAACAAGTCTGGCAACGCGTCTGGCTGTACATCGTGTTTGCGGGCCAGCGCGCGAATGGCAAACAGCCGTTCCTCAACCTGTTCAAGGTCATAAGGGCTGAAATCCAGCCCAGACAATGCGCCGGCAACGTCTGCCTGCGCCTCGGATATCTCGATCATTGCGCGGCCAATAGCGTCAATCGCACTATCCAACCGTCCCTCGGCAGCGCCCGAGACATCCTCAAGCCAACGTTGCCCGTCAATCATCATGCTCTCAGCCGTCAAAATCGCCGCGTGGCCTTTTTCGACATCGGCACGAATACGTTCGGCCGATTGCATTTGGCGACGTTGGCTGTCCAAGGTCGCGTCCTCGCCGGTCTGCGGGTCCAGCGTTTCAAGTTCTGCCACCGCATGTGCGACAAAATCCGCGTCCTCAGATGCCATTTCAAGGTCATCTTGCAGTGTTTTCAGGGTTTTCAACGCCTTGCGCAATGCCGAATACCGGTTTTGGGTCTGGGCCAAAGCCGCGCCGTTTTCGGCAAATGCGTCCAGTAAACCGCGATGGCCTTTTGGGTCTAAAAGCCCGCGATCATCATGTTGTCCGTGAATTTCTACCAAGGCTGCCGACAGCCTGCGCAGCACCTCTGCCGAGCAGCTCCGGTCGTTTACAAACGCCCGTTTGCGCCCATCAAGACTGTTGGTGCGACGCAAAATCAGGTCACCATCAAACGGCAGCCCCGCGTCCTGAAGCACCGAAATTGCCGGGTGACCGTCAGGTAAATCGAACTCTGCCGTGACCTCACCCAGTTCCGCCCCGCTGCGCACCAGCTCGGCGCGTCCACGCCAGCCCAGCACAAACCCCAGCGCGTCCAGCAAGATAGACTTGCCAGCACCGGTCTCACCAGTCAGCACGTTTAAGCCCACGCCAAATACCAGGTCAACCTGTTCAATTAAAAGGATATTTTGGATAGACAGACGATGGAGCATAAAACCCCGCGTTAGTTGCGTTGAAAAATCAGCCCGAACAGGCCCACACCAGAATTCGACTGACGACCGGTTGCCATCAACGATTGGCTGGCAATGGTCCATGCGTTATCGGGAAAACGCTCGGCCAAAATCGCTGCGTTCCGCGCGGCTTCCCCGTTCAGACCCAGCGACAAATACGCCTCAACCAAGCGGTGATAGGCCTCTGGCAAGTGCGGATTATCGCCATATTCATCGACAACTGCATCAAACCGGCCAATCGCAGCACTGTATTGACCACGTTTCAGATAATAGCGGCCGATGTCCATTTCCTTACCCGCCAACTGGTTCAAGGCAGTGGTAAACTTTGGTATGGCAAGTTCTGCATATTGCGACCCCGGGAATTGTTCAATCACGATGCGCAGCGCTTGCAGGGCCCGAAACGTATTTTGTTGATCCCGCTGGATATCAACGATTTGATCGTAATAGGACAGCGCGACAAGATACTGCGCCAATGCTGCATATTCACCGCGCGGATAATAATCCAGATAGCGGTTTGCAGCTGAACGGCTTTCAATCAGGGACGCGCCATCATGATAGGCTTTTGCAGCCTCGATTACGGCAAGTTCGGCCTCGATTGTGTAAGGATACAGGCGTTCCACTTCAAGAAACAGGTCACCAGCATTGTCAAATTTTCCACGGTCGACCTGACCTTGGGCAAGGGCCAAGATTTCTTGCGGCGAGGTGTTGTCATCAACAGAAATACTGCGCCCACCATTACATGCCGAGAGACCGACCAGCAACACCATCATCAACACGGGTGTTAATACTCGAAACTGAACCATATACCCTGACCTCTCGCAAATTCTTAAAGTGTTGCTAACACAATTTTTGACAAGGAAAAACGGTAATTTGCGATATTGGCGTTATCCGGCCCGAAGAAGGTCGGTTTCTTGCGCAGTGGTGCCGGGCAGCACAGACAATATTGTCTGTGTCGCAGGTATTTTTGCGACTGCACCATCGGTTTCGAACAATTTACGCAACAAAAGGTTGGTCATGCGATGCCCCGCACGCACGCCGCGATATCGACCAAGAATCGGCGCGCCGGCCAAGGCCAGATCCCCAACCGCATCCAGCATTTTATGACGCACACATTCGTCAACACGACGTGGGCCTTCGGGGTTCAAATAGTGATCTCCGTCAATCACCAGCGCATTATCCATTGAGCCGCCAAGTGCCAGCCCGGCCCCTTTCATTGCGTCAACATCAGCATTCCGGCAGAATGTCCGACAATCCGCCAATTCATTGGCAAATGTATCTCCGCGCATGTCCAGCCTTGCCGACTGAGTTCCGACAATCGTGTTTTCAAAGGTAATGGAATAGTCGATTTCAATTCGATCGACTGGTGTAAACTCAGCCAGAGCCAGCCCGTCTTGAACCGTCACAGTCCGGCGAACAACCCAGACAAATCCCATTGCTGCCTGTGCAACAATTCCTGTCCGCAAAATCTTGCCCACAAATTGCCGGCTAGAGCCATCCATAATGGGCACTTCGGGGCCATCGACCTCAATCGTTGCATTGGTAATTCCACAGCCAACCAACGCCGCCATGATATGCTCAATGGTCGAAACCGTAACGCCGCTGTCATTTCGGATATTGGTCGACAATTTGGTATCAAATACATTGCGCCAGTGCGCGGCAACGAAGTTTGGTTGATCGGAAATATCCGTGCGTACGAACTGAATACCGGAATCAACGACAGCGGGCCTTACCGCCAGCCTTACCGGACGACCGGAATGCAGGCCAATGCCCACAAAAGTCATGTCATTTTTCAGAGTATGCTGCACGGGTTATCCCAAAATCAAAAATCTTTGCCCTTATATAGGTTAATATTTCAACGCATTGAATAGCTTTGCTCAACCGGACCGGTAACTCTTTGTGACGATTTACTTCATTCGCATCATCATAGAAAAAGGGCGCTTGACCAGCAAGCGCCCTTGAGTTGGGAGGGAATTCTAGTTGGCCTGCCGGCGCAAAAATGCTGGAATATCAGCGCGTTCCTGTTCTTCTCGGTGAAGATCAAGCTGCGGTTCTGATACCGTAGCATGCAGGGTTGGCTGGGTGCGCAGGGCAGGTTTCTCTTCCTTAGCGTGACCACCGGTCATCCGGTTGATCAGACTGTTAATGGCAAAACGGCTGTGTTGTTCCGGTTCCGGTGCCACTGCCGGCTCCGGCGCTGGCTGCGGTTTCGGAACACTTGCCACTGCTTCACGCAGCCGTAATGTTGCCTCCATTTCAGCAACTTCACTTTGACGAAGAGGCTCTGGCGAAGGCTCTGCGACCTGCGCCGTTTCGGCTGCGGCAACATGCCTGTCAATAAAGCTATCAGCGACAAGTTCCTCAACAACTTCAGCCACTTCAGGAACAATTGCAGCCTGAACAGGCTCCGCAGCCTTACGCGGCAGCGGCGTTGCAACTGCGCCCTCAACTGCATCAATGCCTGTTGCAACAACCGACACCCGAATGACGCCATCCATGTTAGGATCAAGCGTTGATCCAACAATGATATTTGCTTCAGGGTCAACTTCGTCGCGGATACGGTTCGCCGCTTCGTCCAGCTCAAACAAAGTCATATCTTCAGAGCCAGTGATGTTGATCAGCACGCCTTTGGCACCCTTCAACGAAATCTCGTCGAGCAGCGGGTTGGCAATGGCTTTTTCAGCAGCCTGAATGGCGCGATCTTCGCCCGATGCTTCACCGGTACCCATCATGGCTTTGCCCATTTCGTTCATGACAGAACAAACATCGGCAAAGTCGAGATTGATGATCCCGGGGCGCACCATAAGGTCGGTAACACCCTTAACACCTTGATAGAGCACGTCATCCGCTAGGCTAAACGCCTCGGTCACGGTGGTATTTTCATTGGCAAGACGGAACAGGTTTTGGTTTGGAATGATGATCAGCGTATCAACGACTTTTTGCAGTTCCTCAACGCCAAGCTCAGCCTGACGCATGCGCTTTGCGCCTTCAAACTGAAAGGGTTTAGTCACAACACCAACCGTCAGAACACCTAATTCACGTGCTGTTTTGGCGATAATCGGTGCGGCGCCAGTACCGGTGCCCCCCCCCATGCCAGCCGTGATGAAACACATATGGCTGCCGGTCAACTGGTCAACAATCGCGTCGATGCTTTCTTTGGCGGCAGCTTCGCCGACTTCCGGCTTGGCACCGGCACCCAACCCGCCGGTGACTTTTTCACCCAGCTGGATTTTAATTTCTGCTTTGGATTGGCTAAGCGCCTGCGCGTCAGTGTTCGCAACCACGAACACCGCGCCATCCAAATTTTTGTCGATCATGTTATCGACAGCATTGCCGCCAGCGCCACCAACACCAAAAACGGTGATTCTGGGCTTAAGGTCGCTAGATTCGGGCATACGTAAATTCAGTGCCATAATAATGTCCGCCTGTTATCTGTTTTACCGCCCATTTTAGGGCTTATGGTTCAATTCCTGCTGATTCGTTATGCTAACTTAAGAACGAGTCACGGTCACCAATTATTCTTCAATTACCCACAATATACTGTGTTCTATCACAATATAGGCTAATTACCACCGATACACACGCTAAAACTGCGCGATGTGTAAATTTACCAGTTTTCGCGGAACCATCGCATGGCCTGACGGATGCGGCGCGTGCCTAATCTGTCGCTCGGCACTTCAAAGTCCCAACATTCGTCTTGCGGCTGACTAGCGTGCAGCGCCATGCCTACTGCCGCTGAAAACGCGGGGCCAGCCGCCGCTTGTGGCAAACCCTGCACCCGCAACGGTTTTCCGATCCGAGTATGACGCCCCAAGATGCGGCTCGCCATATCCTCAAGCCCCGGAATTTGGCTGCTGCCGCCCGTCAAAACGATCCGCTGCGACGGCAGATGCTCAAACCCTGACGCATCCAGACGCGCGCGCACTTCTTCCAGAATCTCCTCAACCCTAGGCCGCATAACCCCGATCAGTTCTGAACGCGTTACCGTGCGGCGGTCATTATCCCACTGCGCCATTGGGTTTGGCACTTCGATCAAATCGCGGTCATCAGCGCTGGTGGCATGCAAGCCACCATGCAGGGTTTTAATGCGTTCAGCGACATCCATCGACACATGTAAACCCTGACAAATATCGCTGGTAATATGGTCGCCGCCCATGCGCACCGCGTCGCCATAAATCATATGATTTCGAATAAACACCGCAATGCTGGTGGACCCGCCGCCAAAATCGACGACGGCGGCCCCCAGCTTTTGCTCGTCTTCCATCAGGGCTGAAACGCCACTGGCAAAACCGGAGAACGACAGGCCAGCCACCTCAAGATCACAGCGTTGCAAACATTCCAGCAAGTTTTCAACCGGGGTTCCGCTAACGGTCAGCATATGCATATCAACCGACAGCTTGGCGCCAATTTGCCCGCGCGGATCGCTAAGGCCCGACTTGTGGTCCAACGTGAAATTCACCGGCAACGCATGCAGGGCTTTGCGATCATGGCCAAAAGGCGGCACTTCGCAACTGGCCAGAACATTACCAATGTCGCGCTCAGTGACTTCGCCGTGTTCAACATCAACAGTGCCGTCCAACCCATACGAGCGTGGACGCCCACCAGCAAAGCTGACAATCACATGGTTAACCCGAGTGTTGGCCATTTTTTGCGCGCCTTGCACAACGGTACGCACCGCGCGCTCGGTCTCGTTCATATCAACGATTTCACCAAACTGAACCCCGCGAGACCGCGTCGTGGCCACGCCAACCACCCGAAAGCTGCCCATCGTCGGGATGGTCACATCGGTGGGCGATTCCGCCGACGGTTCAGTCACGAACTGCAAAACCAGGCACGCAATTTTACTAGAACCAATATCAAGAACAGCCACGATACCGCGCCGAACGGCAGCCTCACGGCGGTGACGCATATCGCGCTGAGTTTCAAATAAATCAATCATACTGGTTCTCCTAAAGCTGCGGCACGCAGGCGCGTCAGCTCGTCCAGGGCATCGTTATTAAGGCGGATAATAGGCCGGTTTGGGTCGCGCATATCGACCACAGACAGGTTCCAATTCATAATTTGTTCGGTTGTTTGCATCTCAACCACCAGACGCAGCGCATCTTCGGCCCCGAATTCAGGCAACATAATCGTCTGGTCACCATCCAGCACAATGTTCCAGCGACGCTCCCCAACACGGACAAGCGCACGAATGCGTTCCTCAAGCGGACTGGCCATTTTGAACAGGGCGCGCGCCTCCGGAATTGCCAGATCAGCGCCCTCGCCAATAATCAGCGGCAGATCGACCCGCACCGCACGGCGCGGCACTTCGGCCACCCGAATGCCGGTTTCATCCAGCAGAAAAATGCGGTTGCCAGTGCGCCACACCATTTCCGGTATCCGCTCAACAATGGTGATTTCCAGCAAACCGTTGCCGTCCAACTGCACGGTGGCGGTTTTAACCGCGCTTAGGCCCTGAACAATTTGACGCAAACCTTCAAGGTCAACATCCAACGCGCTGACCGGCAATGTCAGGTCCATCACGCCGTCAATCTGATGCACCAAATCAACCGAGCCAACCGGAATACGAACCGTTTCAATCATCAGCTCAGGCCGCGCGGCAATCGCGCCGCGAACATTGTCGTATTTCTGCTGGATGAATCCGCGAAAACTGTCGTTGCGAGAAACCATCAGCACCAACAACCCAACCACCAAGATCGGCAGCCAGATCATCACGATGGGGCGCACATATTTGCGCAGCCATAACCGTTGCAGTCGGTACCGCATTTTTGAGGGCGCAGGGTCACGATGCGGTGCAATCACCACGGGTGCTGTTACTGTTTCACGGGTGGCGACTAACGCATGCATGACGCATCCTCCACCAACCAAGCACAAAGTGCCGGAAAATCCATGCCGCAATAAGCAGCTTGTTCAGGGGCAAGCGACGTCGCTGTCATGCCGGGCTGAGTGTTGGTTTCAAGCAGAAACAAGCCATCCAGCCCCCGAACCTCGTCCCAGCGAAAATCAGTACGTGACAGACCTTTGCAGCCAAGCGCTGCGTGCGCGCGCTCTGCGTAATCCATACAAGCCGCATAGATGTCAGCCGGAACATCCGCCGGAAAAATATGTTTTGATCCGCCAACTGTGTATTTGGCGTGATAATCATACCAGCCCTCGGAAATGATATCCGTCACGGTCTGGGCTTTGCCGCCTAGCACCGCTGTGGTCATCTCGCGTCCGGGAATGAATTCTTCAACCATCACGATTTCAGGCATTGTGTCAGCCAATTTGGCCGGACCGTTGGCGTTTTTGTCGACAATATATATCCCGACCGAGGATCCCTCGTTATTTGGCTTCACCACATAAGGCGGCTTCATCGGATGCGATTTCTTGGCAGCCTCAGAGCTGGTCAACAGACTGCTGACAACCGGCAACCCAGCGGCACGAAACGCGGCTTTGCTGCGCTCTTTGTCCATCGCCAACGCTGACGCCAGCACGCCCGAATGCGTATACGGAATTTTCAGCCATTCAAGCAGGCCCTGAACGCAACCATCTTCGCCCCACCGACCATGCAATGCGTTAAAGACCACGTCAGGTTTTTCATCAAGCAGACGTGCAGAAAGATCGACGCCAGCGTCGATTTCAATCACGTTATAACCAAAGTCCCGCAACGCCTGCGCGCAAGCCGCCCCTGAATCAAGCGAAACGTCTCGTTCCGCTGAGGGGCCACCTTTTAACACTGCGATGCGGTTTGCTGTCCTGCTCGACATCGTTCCGCCTCAATATTTTGGCCCCGCGCCTTATGGCTTGAATGGGGTCATTGGCCCGTGAACGGGCGCATCTTGGCAGTGTAGCGAATCGGTACTGATTTGGGAACCGTTTTTTTGATGGGGGTGGTGGAACCTACCCTACAAGCGCAAGTATGAAGCAAAGAATTTTCTGACTATCTGGCAAAAATACTTTTGATGCAGGAGCTAATTCCGTTGAGTGTTTCCGCCTGTGCGGGGCTTGCAACAAAAAACGTTACAGCCCCAATTAATGCACCATACATCTTCCAGTCGCCAAGGCTTTTTCCGGCTTGGTCAATAAAGCTCTTGGTCAATGCGTGCTTGATAGTATTCTCTTTAGCCAAACGCAGATCATATTCTAGTTCAGACACCAACATTCTTAGCTTGCCAATTTCTTCGCGCATTTCTTGCAAGAGGCCGCCATTTTCTTGCGAACGCCTTGCCAGCAATGCGATGGATTCGAGTACTGGCGGCAAAGATTCTAATGCCTGAAATGCCTCAGGCAATTCATTTTGACCAGTATCCGCCGTAAACCGCTCAATAGCGTCATAGATTTGACCAGCCAAACCATCCGCCACCATTTCAGTTAGTATTCTTTGTTGAAACAAATGCTCAACGGCGGGAGTTGTTTGGGTCTGTGTATCTAGTCGAATTGGGTCGGCCAGCACATCCCTAAACTCGTCTTCAATGCTAGCGATAATACCGTTCATATGCCTAGTATTTTGACGCCAATCCTCAGGGCTAATTAACGCAATTTTTCTGAGCATATCCCAGTTCAGCGGCGCCCCGTCCAATGCAGCCTCAACCCATTTAACCCAGAACGACCAATCGAGTGGGTCATCGTGCAACAACCTCTTGATTTGCTGCCAGCGGTCAGCAAGCGGGTTGGGTTGATCGTGCCAGAGTTCTGCATTGTGGAGCGCACCGGTATTGGAGATTTCCCAACAATCTCTTCTGACAATGGGCCAAATATCAACGTTGGCAACAGCGTAAGTTGTAACCGTGGCGTAAGCGGCAGCGTCATCAGTGGCGGCCGCGGTAACTGCGATATACGCATAAGAGTAGGCATCAGCTGCGGCAGCGGTGGCGTAAGCATAAGCA
>JAESRG010000012.1 GCA_016764785.1 Paracoccaceae bacterium | reverse complement strand
GCACAAAGCTGACCAATATGGAATATGCGCCGCTGGCCGAGATCATGGGCCGGGTTATTTGGGCCTCGGAGGTGTTTAACTGCTCTGCGCCCGATACAGGCAATATGGAATTGCTGCATATGTTCGGCACGCAGGCGCAAAAGGATGAGTGGCTGATGCCGCTTCTGAACGGTGAAATCCGGTCTTGTTTTGCCATGACAGAGCCGGATGTTGCCTCATCTGATGCAACCAATGTGACAACGATTATCCGCCGCGATGGCGATGATTATGTGATCAACGGGCGCAAGTGGTTTATCACCGGCGCTGGTAATCCGGCCTGCAAAGTGGCGCTTGTGATGGGCAAAACCGATGTGGACGCCGACCGCCACCGCCAGCAAAGCGTGATCTTGGTGCCGATGGATACGCCCGGCATGACCGTGACCCGCAATATTTCGGTGATGAACCATCATTCCTACGAGACCCATTGCGAGATTGTTTTCAAAGATTGCCGTGTGCCAGCGCACCGCCTGCTTGGCGAAGAAGGCGGCGGCTTTGCCATGGCGCAGGCCCGTCTTGGGCCGGGGCGTATTCACCACTGCATGCGCTCTATCGGGCAGGCCGATCTGGCGCTAAAAATGATGACCGAGCGTGCGTTAGAGCGCAAAACATTCGGCAAATATTTGCATGAACAAGGTGTTGTTCAAGAGATGATTGCCCGCTCTGCTTGCGAGATTGAGCAGGCGCGTTTGTTGGTGCTCAAAGCCGCTTGGATGATTGATAAATCTGATGCCAAGACCGCCCGGAATGAGATTGCGATGATCAAAGTTGTGATCCCACAGATGCAACTGACGGTGACAGACCGGGCGATGCAGATCTTTGGGGCGATGGGGCTTTCGCCCGATACGCCACTGCCTGAATTGTGGACAATGGCGCGCAGCTTGCGGATAGCTGACGGGCCAGATGAGGTGCATCTTCGGTCCATTGCGCGTGGGCAAATCATCGCGGCGCAAAAGGGCAACCACAATACTATCGCCTATTTCACATCGCCAGATCGCAGCATTGAGACCTCTATCCGCGATGATCAGAAATGAGCCAAGCAAGCCTTGAGACCCGCTTTGCAAACATGCCGCCGCTTGCCGCCGCCAAAGCCTATTTGGCTGATGCTGTTTTGCAGGCGGGGGCGGTTCCTGCTGAGGCGCCCTCAACCGCTGATATCCAACATATTGGTGTCGTTGGCGCGGGAACAATGGGGCGCGGTATTGTGCTGGCCTTCGTTAATTCCGGACGCAAAGTGACGCTTATTGATCCCTCACAAGCGGCATTGGACAATGCCCGGGCGCATATTCAAAAACTGACCCAGCGCCAAGTCAGCAAGGGGCGGATTGATGATGCGAGCGCCTTGGCGCTGTTGGACCGGGTGGCTTATGGCCGCGATGTTAGCGTCCTTGCGCCGGTTGATTTGGTCGTTGAAGTGGTGCCAGAAATCATTGCACTTAAGCAAAAAGTTCTGAGCGAGTTGTGTGAGATATGCGGGCCAAATACGATCCTTGCCAGCAACACCTCCACCTTGGATATTGAGGCGATTGCGACGGCAACTGGTGCGCCTGAACGGGTTATTGGTACGCATTTCTTTGTGCCGGCGCAGGCGAATAAACTGCTGGAAATTATTCCGTCCAAGCTAACGGCGCCGTCGGTGTTGGCAACAATATTGGCTCTGGCTAAAGACCTAAAAAAGCATGCTGTTGTCGCGGGCAACCGCGATGGGTTTATCGGCAATCGGCTGTTTGACCGGTTTCACCAAGAGGCGATGTATTTGCTCGAAGAGGGCGCGTTGCCGGGCGATATAGACACCGCTCTTGAAGAATGGGGCATGTTGATCGGGCCGTTTAAGGCGCTTGATCTTATCGGCAATGACATCCCTTGGGGGGTGCGGCAACAGCGGGCCAAGAATGATCCGACGCTGGTGCAACCGCGTGTGGGCGATGCGCTTTGCGAGGCAGGGCTCTTTGGCCAGAAAACCGGCAAAGGCTGGTATTTGTATGATGCGCAAAACCCGCAAGGGCGTGCCTATGATGAGGGCGGCGATCTGATCGCAGGCGTCTGTGATCAGCTCGGGAAAACCCGTCGCGCCATATCTGCAAATGAGATCGTTAACCGCTGCGTGTTGGCTCTTATCCGTGAGGCGTGGGCCTTGGTCGAGGAGGGCGTGGCGCAGCGGGAAACCGACGTGGATATGGTCTATGTGACAGGTTATGGCTTTCCCGCCGCGCGCGGTGGGCCCTTTGCTCTGGGGCATCAATTTGGGCTGCGCAATGTTGTTGATATGGTGCAATATTACGGGGCGTTTACCGGGCAATCTGAGACGATTTGGAGCCTGCCAGAAACACTGAAAATAGCAGCCGGAGCCGCGCATGAAGATGTTTGATCTTAGCGACAAAATAGCTCTTATCACCGGCGGCTCGCGCGGGCTTGGGCTGCAAATCGCTGAAGGGATTATTGAGGCGGGGGGCAAGGTGGTTCTCACCGCGCGCAAGGTGGCAGAGCTTGAAGAAGCGCAGGCCCATCTGCAAAAGATGGGCGGCGAGGCGGCGATTATCAGCTGTGATCTCCTGGATCTCGACGCTATTCCCGCGATCGCGACACAGGCGATTACGGCTTTTGGCGGCCTTGATATTTTGGTCAATAATGCCGGAACATCTTGGGCCGCACCAATGGAAGACCATTCTACCGCCGGCTGGAATAAGGTGATGACTTTAAATGTGTCAGCGCCGTTTGTGCTGACCCGAGAGATTGGAGCGCAGGCATTTATCCCGGCACGGGCTGGCAAGGTTTTGAACATTGCTTCAATTGGCGGTTTGGGTGGAAACCGCGCAGATATGGACATGTTTACAGTCGCTTACAACACATCTAAAGCGGCGTTAATAAATTTCACCAGCGCGCTGGCCACGGAATGGGGCCGCTATAACATCAATGTAAATGCGCTCGCCCCGGGTTTTTTCCCGTCCAAAATGTCAGAGCAATTGTTGGAGCGGATCGGCGACAAAACCCGCGCCGCCACCCCGCTTGGGCGTTTGGGCGGGGCCGATGATTTGAAAGGCCCAGCTATTTTTATGGTCTCAGAATCCGCGCGTCACATAACGGGCCAATGCCTCGCCGTCGATGGCGGCGCCACCGCTTGAGCGGCAGGAAGGAAACACTAGGATGAAACGTTTGCAACACCGGGCATGGCCAAAAGATTTGCCCCATGATCTGCCCAAAACGACAACAACACTCTATCAAGCATTTGCAGATACGGCGGCGGCGCATCCTAATAAGGACTGCCTGAATTTCTATGGAAAAACGCTGAGCTACGCCGATGCTCATAGTCAGATTTGCAATATTGCCGCCTATTTGCATAGTGAATGCGGTGTGAAGCCGGGCGATAGGGTTTCGATTTGCGCGCAAAACTGTCCGCAATATATGCTTGTGTTTTACGGTATTTTGCGGGCCGGGGCCGTGGTGGTGCCGATTAACCCAATGAACAAAACCAAAGAGATCAAATATGTTGTTGATGATGCGCAGGTCGAGGTTATTTTTGTAGCTCAAGACCGCAGTGATCAGATCGCACCGCTGCTAGAAGACGGCACATTGTGCCACGCCAACATGCTCATTTATGCTGATTTTCTCGGTGATATGATCACCTTGGACGTGCCCGAAATAATCAGACAAACAGCGCAACCTTTGCCTGAAAAGTTCACCAGCTGGGCGGCGGCGGCACAGTGCAAAGCGCCTGCGCCCACATATCTGCGTCTGCCCGATGATCTGGCGGTTTTGCCCTATACGTCGGGGTCTACCGGGCGCGGCAAAGGCTGCATGCACACCAATGCGTCGGCCTTGCATGCGGCGCGCGCGGTCTATGACTGGTTTGGGTTTTCAGGCGCGGATGTGTTTTTATCGGTCTCGCCAATGTTTCATGTGGTCGGGCTGCAATGCGGCCTGATCGTCCCTGTGGTGATAGGTGCGACCAGCGTTATTTTGCCGCGCTGGGACAAGGTCACGGCGACGAAACTGATGCGCGACTATAAAGTATCGGTTTGGCCGACAGTGCCAACCATGGTTATGGATTTCATCACCCAGGAAGACCTAAAACGCGCGGATGTCGCGTCGCTTCATACGGTTTTTGGCGGCGGGATTGCGATGCCAGACGCTGTTGCCGCACGGTTGCTCGAGCTGACCAATCTGACATTTCTGGAAGGCTATGGACTGACCGAAACAATAGCCCCGACCACGGCCAACCCGCGCGAAAAACCCAAACGGCAATGCGGCGGTCTGCCTGTGTTTAATACCGATGTCATAATTGTCGATCCTGATACGCTAGCCCCCGTGCCGCATGATGAGGTCGGCGAAATTCTGATCAGTGGGCCGCAAGTTATGCGCGGCTATTGGAACAATGACGCCGCCAATGACGAAGCTTTTGTGGTGATCGATGGCGCGCGTTTTTTGCGCACGGGTGATTTGGGGCGGGTCGATGAGGACGGCTATGTTTTTATCGTTGATCGGCTGAAGCGGATGATCAATGCGTCCGGCTATAAGGTCTGGCCGACAGACGTGGAGGCGACGCTGTATGACCATCCTGACATTGTAGAGGCCTGCGTGATTGCCTCGCCCGACCCTTATCGCGGTGAGACGGTTAAGGCGCTGATTGTCCTGCGCGACGGGGCAGAATGTACGCCCGAAGATATTACCAAATGGGCGCATAAAAACATGGCTGCCTATAAGGTGCCGCGGATTGTTAGTTTTGTTAATGCGCTGATGAAATCAGGCAGCGGCAAGGTTCTGTGGCGCGAATTGCAGGCGATTGAGAATGCCGAAGTAAATGCAGAAAAGAGCAAATCATGACGAAAGCAGTAATCGTATCCACGGCGCGTACAGGCCTGGCAAAGTCGTTTCGCGGCACGCTTAATATCACCCATGGCGCGACGTTGGGCGGGCATGTGATTGCGCATGCGGTTAAGCGGGCAGGGCTTGGCAAAGACGGCGTTGATGATGTCATTCTTGGCTGCGGGTTTCCTGAGGCGGCGACGGGCATGAATATTGCGCGTCAGTCGGCGTTGCGTGCGGGTTTGGCCGACAGCAGTGCTGCGCAAACCATAAACAGATTTTGCGCCTCTGGGCTGCAAGCGATTGTCGCGGCCAGCAATGCGATAGCTGCCGGGCAGTCAGATGTGGTCGTGGCGGGCGGGGTTGAATCGATCTCCTTGGTACAGGCAAAGCTGAACACCAACGACATTGAGGAGGAATGGCTCAAGGCGCACAGGCCGGGGGTTTATATGTCGATGATCGCCACCGCTGATATCGTAGCCCGGCGCTACGGCATCAGCCGGGCTGACCAAGATGCGTTTGCGGCACAAAGCCAAGCGCGCACCGCCGCCGCGCAGGAGCGCGGAGCGTTTGACGCAGAAATTGTGCCGCTGACCGTGCCACAGGCGGTGAAGAACCGCGAGACAAGTAAGATCGAAATCAAAGAGGCCACGCTGACGCGCGACGAGTGCAACCGCCCGACTACCACTGTTGAAAGCCTTGCCGGGCTGGACCCTGTTAAGGGCGAGGGCAAATTTGTGACCGCAGGCAATGCCAGCCAATTGTCGGACGGTGCCTCGGCCTGTGTTGTCATGTCGGAGGCGCAAGCCAAACGGCGGGGGCTGCGCCCGCTTGGCGCATTGTGCGGCTATGCTGTTGCCGGCTGTGCCCCTGATGAGATGGGCATTGGGCCGGTCTTGGCGATCCCTAAATTGATGCAGCAAGTGGGGATGAAGATTACTGATATTGACCTTTGGGAGCTGAACGAAGCCTTTGCCAGCCAAGCGCTCTATTGCTGCCAAACCCTTGGACTGGACATGGACAAGGTGAATGTGAATGGCGGCGCGATATCTATCGGGCATCCATTTGGCATGACCGGCGCACGCATGACCGGCCATTTGCTGATTGAGGGGCAACGCCGCGGCGCAAAATGGGGCGTAGTGTCAATGTGTATTGCCGGGGGCATGGGGGCGGCCGGTCTCTTTGAAATCTACCCAGCAGCGTAATAAATTTAGCAGCCAGAGCGCTGAGCGGCGCTGACTGCTGGTTTAACAATCACCCGACCTCAGCCAACCAATCACACATTGCCCGGAGCGAAGCCATTGAATCCGTGCAGGTATCCATCGCGCGCAAATATCCGTGGATCAACCCTGCGCCCTGCGTGAGTTCGACAGGTATGCCAGCTGCTTTTAAGGCATCGGCATATGCCACACCACTGTCACGCAGCGGATCATATTGCGCAACGGCAATATAGGCGGGTGGGAGCCCCGCATGCGTATCAGCGACAAGCGGTGCGACCCGTGGGTTAGACGCCAGAAGCGACGTGTCAGGGCAATACATGGCGTTGACCCTGTCCATACCCTTGGTTTGAAGCAGCGGCGCATTGGCGTTGTCTATGTAGGACTGCCGCGTATTATCAAAATCGCAGGCTGGATAAAACAGAGCTTGCGCGATAATTGGCACCTCAGTTTCACGTAGGTCAAGCGTCATAGCGGCTGCTAGATTGCCTCCTGCGCTATCGCCGCCAACAGAAATTCGGTCCTGATTAACGCCCAGCTCGGCTGCATTCGTGTGAACCCAATGTGCGACGGAGGTGCATTGGTCGATTGCGGCGGGGAAGGGGTTTTCCGGCGTCAGCGCATAGTCGACGCTGATAACAGTTTGCTTGTTCCAAGCGGCGATACGAGACGTGATATCCCAATGGGTTTCCGGGCTGCCTTGCATCCATGCGCCGCCATGCATGTAGATCAGACAGGGCTGGGCGCCGCCCGAAATATGGCGAAAAACCCGAACACGTACCTTTCCGGCGGGGCTATCGACCCAATGTTCGGTGTTGCACTCAATATCGGCCGGGGTCTCAAGGCGCATATTCTTGGCGATCACTTCGAAATGCGCCCGTCTGTCGGCTGGCGTGGCGTTGGGCTTGAGATCAGCCCAGCCAGCGTCCCACGTTTTAAGAAATGGCTCAAGCTCAGGGTTCAACATTGGCATCCTTTCAGGATTTTGCGGTGTGGGATAAAATCATATGAACAATTTGTTCACGCAATTCGGCCTGCTGGTCTTTGGCGAAAAATGAGGCACCAAATAGCGCTGAGAATGTTGGCTTATTGGATACATTGAAAAAGCTCATCGCAGAGATTTGCCAATGCAACGAAATCGGATCGAGACCTGTGCGAAATGCGCCAGATTTCTCGCCTCGTTTGATGATTTCGGTGAGGTTTTCAATTGCGCCGGAGTTCAGATTACGAATGATATCTGACTTCAGTAAATAGTCGGCATGATGAATGTTTTCGATCATGACCATGCGGATAAAATCGGGGTGTTTGCGGTGGTGATCAAACGTAAACCCAACCAACTTTGCCAGAGCCTTTGCCGCGGGTAACCCGGCCAAGTCGAGTTTTTTCTCACCATCACGAACCGTCGCATAGGCCATTTCTAGGGTCTGGGCATAGAGCTGCTCTTTGTCGCCGAAATAGTAATAAATCATCCGCTTTGATGTTTTGGTCTCCGCCGCGATCTCGTCAATTCGCGCCCCGGAAAGCCCATGCAGCGCAAACACTTTCATGGCTGCTTTCAATATATCACGCTTAACTGCTTCTGGGTTTTGCTTCCAGTTTTTTGACCTTTTTTCTTTATTTGGCAGAGTGTTAGTCACTATTTGGCTCCCGGAGTTCGACTGTAGAATAGCACATTTGAAATGTAACGGCTAGTTAAAAGTGATTGACATAATTAACCGTGGAGAACATTACAGAGACATCAAAATACGAATCATTTTGATTGGGAGGGTTTCGAAAATGGCGCTGAACGTGTTCGATTTCGACGATATGTCGCAGCCAGATTATGGCCGCGCACATGTTCGCGTCGGGCTCATCGGCCACGGGATACAGCTGTCCAGAACCCCGGCAATGCATGTTGCAGAAGGTGCCGAGCAGGGCGTGTCATATAGCTATGACCTCATCGACCTCGAAGTGATGAAAAATGGTCCGTTCACTCTATCCGAAATCCTTGATGCCGCCGAAGCAGCTGGGTTTTCGGGGTGCAATGTAACCTATCCTTTTAAGAAGACAGTAATCGAATATCTGGACATTTTATCTAGCCCCGCTCGCAGGGTTGGTGCGGTCAATACGGTTGTTTTCAAAGACGGCAAACGCACGGGGCATAACACTGATTATTGGGGCTTTGCTGAAAGTCTGCGCCATGGCCTGAGCGGCGTTAAAATGAAAACGGTATTGTTGTTGGGCGCTGGCGGGGCAGGCGGGGCGGTTGCCCATGCTCTAAAAACCTTGGGCGTCGAAAACTTGTTGATCCTCGACACGTCGCTGCCCGCGGCTGAAACACTGGCCTCAACCCTTGGCGGCGAAGCGATATCAGATGTCGGCGCTGCGGTTGCGCGCGCAGATGGCATTGTGAATGCCACGCCTATGGGCATGGTCAAATTGCCGGGGGCTGCGATCCCAACAGACCTTTTGAAACCACATCAATGGGTATCCGACATCGTATATTTTCCGCGCGCCACTGCGCTGCTGCGCGCTGCAAAAGCGACCGGATGCCAAACACTGGATGGCTCAAGCATGGCGGTCTTTCAGGCCGCACGCGCTTTCAAACACTTTACTGGCCTTGAAGCTAACGTGGCGCGCATGCGCGCTACATTTGAGGCTTTTTCAACGAACTAGAAATACGCAAACGGGAGGACACCATGCGTTTTAACTCATTCAATAATATCCTGAAATCTGGCGTTGCAATCGCAGCACTGGCCGTCACGACAACGGCGACATTGGCACAGGACGTTGTCGAGATCATCTATTCCGATACCGTTTCCGAAGGCGATATCCGTACAGCAACATTGCGCAGTGAATTTGGCGGATGTTTGGGCGACGGTTTTGATTTCACGTCCTATCATGGGGCAACATTGTTCCGGCAAGGCACCGAGCTGACAGCAATGCAGCGCGGCAATCTTGATATGGCAAACTTGGCGATCTTTGATTTCTACAATCAGGTGCCCTCGACATCTGTGCTTGGCACACCGTTCCTGTTTCGCGATTATGAGCATATGCGTGCGGTCTATGACGGCGATGTTTTGGATGAGCTGCGGGCTGAGATCGAAGAGCAAGCACAAGTCAAAATCCTTGCATTTCCTTATATTGGCGCCCGC
>JAESRG010000011.1 GCA_016764785.1 Paracoccaceae bacterium | reverse complement strand
TGAACGCCGGATTTGCAATCGCCACAAAATGCCAAGGCTGATGGTTGGCTCCGCTGGGCGCAGAACCGGCTGTTTTTACGCAATTTTCGATGATATCCCGTGGAACAGGCCGATCAAGGAAATCGCGGATCGAATGGCGACGCCGCATGAATTCATAGAAATCAAGCGCCGCCATCTGCATTTCGTCATCCGACATTTCATGGAAATACGGTAGCGGTAGGGCTTCGTATTCGATATTTTCGCGTGCAAACATTTTTTGACTCCAACAAGTAACCCCCTGACAATGCAGGGGGAAACAGGTTAAAGGCAAGCCAAAAACAGCTCTTTTGTATTTTCTTTTGTCATTGCGACTGGATTTCCGCCAACCGATGGGTCTTGCAACGCCATAGCAGTCAGGTCGTCAATACGGTCTGTACCAACACCCATTTCAGTCAGATTTTTCGGCATATTGAGGCTCTCATTCAGCTCAACCACATACGCGCGGAACCCATCGAACCCACCGGTCAGGCCAAGATATCCGTTAAGCGCATCCATACGGGGTTCGATATAAGAACGGTTGAAATCGAGCACCGGCGGAATCACAACAGCGTTGGTGGTGCCGTGATGGGTGTTATAAACTGCGCCAATTGGATGGCTAAGCGCATGCACCGCGCCAAGGCCTTTTTGAAACGCAGTCGCCCCCATCGAGGCCGCCGCCAGCAGGTTCGCACGTGCTTCAATATCGGTTCCGTCAGCATAAGCGCGCGGCAGATATTCCTTGACCAACCGCATACCTTCAACCGCAATGCCCTGTGACATTGGGTGAAAATGTGGTGAACAGTATGCCTCAAGACAATGGGCAAACGCATCCATGCCGGTGCCGGCGGTGATGAATTTTGGCATGCCAATCCCCAATTCCGGGTCGGCAATCACGATGGCAGGCAGAACTTTGGGGTGAAAAATGATCTTTTTCACATGGGTTACAGAATTGGTAATGACGCTGGCGCGGCCAACCTCCGAACCAGTGCCCGCAGTTGTTGGCACGGCAATGATCGGCGCAATCGCATCGCTGTCAGCGCGGGTCCACCAGTCGTCTACGTCTTCAAAATCCCACAAGGGGCGGGTTTGGCCAGCCATAAACGCCACCATTTTTCCCAGATCAAGGCCAGAGCCACCACCAAAAGCAATCACGCCATCGTGGTTGCCGTCGTTAAAGACCTTTACGCCAGCCTCCAGATTTTTCTCGTTCGGGTTTGGGTCCACTTCTGAAAACATAGCGCGGCCAAGGCCCGCTGCCTCCATAATATCGAGCGCATTTTGGGTGATCGGCAGATTAGCCAAGCCTTTGTCGGTCACCAGCAACGGATTTTTCATGCCGGTTGTGACGCAAGCTTCAGCCAGTTCTTTAATGCGGCCAGCGCCAAACTTGATCGGGGTCGGATAGCCCCAGTTGCCAAACAGGTTCATGATGTGACTTTCTTAAGGTGATAAGATTTTGGACGGGTCAGATTTTGGAAACCAATGACCGATAAAGCCCCGCCGCGCCCAGTGTTTTTACAGCCGGTCCAACACAGGCCCGGGTCAAGATAATCGGCGCGGTTCATAAACACGGTGCCGGTTTCAAGGTCGCGACCAATTTCGGCCGCGCGATTTGCGTCTGCTGTCCACAGAGACGCGGTCAAGCCAAATTCGCTGTCGTTCAGCAATTTGATGGCTTCGGCATCAGACGAGACTTTCATGATGCCAACAACCGGGCCAAAACTCTCGTCGTGCATGACCCGCATTTCGTGGGTCACGTTGGTCAGGATTTGCGGCATCAAATAGGTGCCTTTGCCGTCATCCATCGGGTAATCTTCAATGCTGAGCATTGGCGTTGCGCCCATCGCGATGGCCTCAGCGGTTTGCGCCCGCACTTCCTCGGCAAAACGTTGATTGGCCATCGGGCCCATCGTAGTTTCAGCGTCCAACGGGTTGCCAAGGGTATAGCCTTTCACGATCGCCACAGCTTTTTCGACAAAACTGTCATACAGGCGCTCATCTACGTAAATACGCTCAATTCCGCAGCAACATTGGCCAGAATTGAACATCGCAGCGTCAATTAGCGTATCAACCGCAGCGTCCAGATCAGCGTCGTCCATCACATAGCCGGGGTCTTTGCCGCCCAGTTCAGTGCCAACGCCGGTAAACGTGCCCGCCGCAGCGCGCTCCATCTGCTGGCCACCGCCAACTGATCCGGTGAAGTTCACAAAATCAAAATTATTGGCGGCAATCAACGCCGACGTGGTGTCGTGATCCAAAAACACGTTTTGGAACAGATCAGCAGGAATACCGGCACGGCTAAAGGCTTCGACCAGACGTTCACCGGCCAACAAAGTTTGGCTGGCGTGTTTCAGAACCACAGCATTACCGGCAATCAGGGCAGGTGAAACAGTGTTAATGGCGGTCAGATACGGATAGTTCCACGGAGCCACAACCAGCACAACGCCGTGCGGTTCGCGCTCAATACGGCGCTCAAACTGGTCGCTGTCTTCAACAATGATTGGTTTCAGGGCTTCAACCGCAATTGCAGCCATGCCGCTGGCGCGCTCGCTGACGCCGCCAAATTCACCGCCATAGCGCACAGGGCGACCCATCATGTGAGCCAGTTCCAAAACGATTTCGTCGTTCATTTTGCCCAGCTCGGCAACACCAGCCTGAACCAGCGTAATGCGCTCAGCCAACGGGCGTTTCGCCCAAGCCTTTTGCACTGCTTTTGCACTGGCAACCACCGCTTCGGCGGCTTCCATGCTTAGCGCTGGCCGTTCGGCATAAACCGAACCGTCGATCGGCGAGATACACTTGATCAACTTCGTCATTATATTCACTCCAGTGAGGGCATTTATGCCCGTTCAAAACCGCGCGCAATTTCCCAATCGGTGACCACGCGGTCAAATTCTTCCAGCTCCCATTCGGCGGCGCGGCTGTAATGGGTGACAACATCGTCGCCCAGTGCCTCGCGCAGCATATCGGAGTTTTTCAGCGTTTCCAGCGCGTCCCGCAGGTTTTGCGGAATCATGCCGGTGTCGCCTTTATATGCATCGCCCACAGTCGGCTCCGCCAGTTCAAGACCTTCTTCAATGCCTTTGATGCCAGCCGCCAGTTGGGCCGCCATTGCCAGATACGGGTTCAGATCAGACCCACCAATGCGACATTCAACCCGCACTGATTTGCTGCCCGCCGCACAAAGCCTGAAACCGGCGGTACGGTTATCGACCGACCAGATGGTGCGGGTTGGCGCAAAGGTGCCTTTTTGGAATCGCTTATAGCTGTTCACATAGGGTGCCAGAAAATACATATAGTCGGGCGCGTATTTCAACATCCCGGCCATGTAATGTTTCATCAGCTCAGACATGCCCAAATCATCGTTTTCGTCATAAAACGCTGGTTTTCCGTCTTTCCAAAGCGATTGATGCACATGGCTGGAGGAGCCAACTTTGGTATGGTCCCATTTTGGCATAAACGTGACCGCGTGGCCCTGTTGCCAAGCGATTTCCTTGATCGCGTGCTTGGCGATGGTGTGGTAATCAGCGGTATTCAACGCTTTGTCGTATTTGATGTTCAGTTCTTCTTGCCCAGCCTCGGCTTCGCCTTTGGTGCCCTCAATCGGGATGCCGGCCGCGTACAAATGATTGCGGATCGGCCGCATGATGTGTTCTTCTTTGGTGGTCTGGAAAATGTGGTAATCTTCATTATACGACGAAATCGGGGTCAGATCGCGAAAACCGGATTTCTGAATTTCGGCAAAGCTTTTTTCAAAGATAAAGAACTCAAGCTCGGTGGCCATGATGGCATCGAAACCCATTGTTTCCAACTTGGCCAGTTGTTTTTTCAGCATGGCGCGGGGCGAATGTGCGATCGGTTCATGGCTGTGATGATCAAGCACATCGCAAAGAATCATCACCGTGCCTTCTAGCCACGGCACTGTGCGCAGGGTGTTTAGATCGGGCTTCATTAGATAGTCGCCATATCCGCTAGCCCAATTGGTTGAGGCAAACCCGTCAGGCGTGCCCATTTCCAAGTCGGTCGCCAGCAGATAGTTGCAGCAATGGGTTTCTTCCCACGCGCTATCGACAAAATGCTGCGCCAGAAAGCGTTTGCCCATCAGGCGGCCCTGCATGTCAACCAGACATACAAGAACAGTATCGACTGTTCCGTCAGAAACGGATTTTTTGAGGTCTTCAAAGGAAAGATTGCCGGACGCCATAATATGTACTCGCAATTAGGGGTGGGTTGCGGGCCATGACAGCCCGCAACAAAGTATTTTAGTAACGGTAAGGTTTGCCAGCCTTGGCCATAACGTCGTTATAATCTTTGAAGATCTGCACAACCTTGGCTTTGGTTTCTGATTCTTCGGCGATTTCGTCCCAGAAAACATGGGCCGCGTCTTCGACGGTCTGCCATTCCTCGTCAGGAATCGAGGTCAGCTCCATTTTTGGTCCGTTAACCCGCAGGTCAGCTTCGCCGCCCCAATACCACCACTGACGATAGTAATGCGAGTGGTCCATGGTCAGGTCCAACAGGGCCTTCAGATCATCCGGCAGCTCATTATACCGGTCTTGGTTGGCAAAGAACGACCCAGCCCAAGCACCCGAAATGTTGTTGGTCAGGAAGTAATTGGTCACGTCAGCCCAGCCAACAGTGTAATCCTCGGTGATGCCCGACCAGGCGATGCCGTCAAGTTCGCCGGTTTGAACGGCGACCTCAATATCTTCCCACGGCAGAGTTACCGGAACCACGCCGAATTGAGTCAAGAAACGACCCGCAGTTGGGAAGGTAAACACGCGTTTGCCTTGCAGATCAGCCAAGCTGTGAATTGGGTCTTTGGTGGCAAAATGGCATGGGTCCCATGAACCAGCCGACAGCCACTTAACGCCAACTTTGGCATATTCTTCGTCCCAGATTTCACCCAGACCATATTGGTTGAACAATACAGGCACGTCGAGCGAGTAGCGCGACGCAAACGGGAAATAGCCGCCAAAAACGGTAACTTCGGTGGGCGAAGCCATCGAGTCGTCATCTGACTGCACCATATCAATGGTGCCGCGCTGCATGGAGCGGAACAGTTCGCCAGTTGGGACCAGTTCGTCAGCTGTGTAGAGTTCGATTTCCATACGTCCGGCGGCAACTTGGTTAAACTTGTCGATCGACGGTTTAACGATGTGTGCAGCCAGCGCTGGGCCAGCATAGGTTTGCAAACGCCATTTGATGATGGATTGCGCATGAACGGCTGGCGCAGCAAGCGTCGCAGCCCCCGCAATACCAGCGGTTTTTAGAAAATTACGTCTATTCGTCATTTCAGTCTCCTTGGTTGGTTAAATTCAGGGGCCGGTTGATCCGGTCTTCGGGGTTATTTGTTAGAATACACATATTCGGGCAGCCATAGGGCAATACCCGGGAAGATGGTGATGATCGCCAGCGCCAGCAGCATGATACCCACAAACGGAATAACCGAGGTGTAAATATCACGGATGGTGATTTCTGGCGGGGCCATCGCCCGCATCAGGAACAGGTTATAGCCAAACGGCGGCGTCATATAGGCGATCTGGCTGGTGATGGTATAAAGAATGCCATACCAGATCAAATCAAACCCAAGCGACCCAACCAGCGGTATATATAGGGGTGCGACGATGACCAGCATGGCGGTATCGTCCAGAAACGTGCCCATAATCAGGAAGGAAAGCTGCATCAGCAACAGCACTTCCCACGGGCCAAGACCCAGATCTTCAAGGAAGAACGCCTCAATCGCTTTGACCGCGCCCACGCCATCAAACACCGCGCCAAAGGCCAGCGCTGCTAGGATGATCCACATGAACATGGCCGAAATAGACAGGGTTTGCCGAACCGAGTTTTCAAATACCACGCGGGTATAACGTCCTTTGAAAATTGCGGCCAAGGTTGCGACCAGCGCCCCCACGGCCGAACTTTCAACCAGCGAGGTCCAGCCCGACACAAACGGCACCATCATCGACGCAAAAATCATAATGGGCAGCAGGCCCGCCCAAAGCAGCTTTCGCTTTTCCTCACGGGTAAAACTGTCGCGTTCTTCTTGTGACAGCACTGGCCCAAGGCTCGGGTTAATTTTGCAACGAATATAGATATAGATGATGAACATGGCTGCCATCATCAGCCCCGGAATCACGCCAGCCAACCACAGCTTGCCCACCGGAGCGCGCGCGATCATGGCATACAGCACCAGCACCACTGATGGCGGCACCAGAATCCCCAAGCTGGACCCAGCCTGAATAACCCCCGAGATCATGCGTTTGTCATAGCCTCGCTTTAGCAGCTCGGGCAGGGCGATGGTGGCGCCAATAGCCATGCCTGCAACAGACAGGCCATTCATCGCGGAAATCAACACCATCAAGCCGATGGTGCCAATGGCCAGACCACCGTGAATGCCGCCCATCCAAACATGGAACATGCGGTATAGGTCATCTGCAATGCCAGATTCAGACAGAACAAACCCCATATAGATAAATAGCGGCAAGGTGAGCAGTGGATACCACGTCATCAGCTTCATACTGGCTGAAAATGGTATGTCTGACCCGCCAGTGCCCCAAAGCAACATCGAGGTGACAGCAGCCACCAAACCAATCGCGGCAAACACCCGTTGGCCGGTGATCAGCATAATCATCATTGATGCGAACATCAAAAGGGCGATCATTTCATAAGACATTAAAGTTTTACTCCGCGGATGGTCGCGATGTCTTTGAAAAACACGGCAATAGCTTGTAACAACATCAGGAATATCCCGAAGATGGCGATTAGTTTGATCGGTGATTTATAAGGGCGCCACGCGGTGGGGCTGCGCTCCAGCCGGCCTGTGGCCTCAGCCAACGCATCAAAACCGCCGGTGAAAAAGGCTTTGCCCAATTGGCCGAAATATTCATATGGCCCGACATTGTAAGGTTGCCCAAGTGAATACGCGGTTGACCCGATGCCGCCGTGCAGCAGAATCGCCAGATAAAAGATCAGGCCCATAATGGTGAACGCATCCACGTAAGCCTTGGTTTTGACTGACCAGCTGCCGTACACCAGATCCATCCGCACATGCGAATTTAGCTGCATCGAATACGGCCCGCCCAGCAGATAATAGGCCACCATGACAAATTGCGCCATTTCCAGGGTCCATTGCGCCGGATTGAAAAACGTCTTGGAGATCGACGACCACAGCAAGATCGCCATCAACACAAAAATCAAATACATCGCAAAGCGACCTACCCGATAGTTTACGGCTTCGACATATTTTACATATGCTCTGATTATACGTGGCATTTGGAACCCCTCATGATGCCTGTACTTCGGTGGCATCAGTATTCCCAAGGCCGGTCGTTTTTAGCGCAGTCTTGATATTTTCCGCCAGCCATTTGGCGACGGCGCGCTGTGTCGCATCTGTTTGCACAAGATCATTCCGAATTTCAATCATCACATTTGCCAGGTTTCTGGAAATAGCCTGATCGACCAACGTATGCGTCACGCCGTCTTCTGGTGCGTAAGGCTGGTTGCGTTGAACATTATAGGCTGTGGTTTTCTGCGCCAGCATTGCGTCGGCGATGCGTGTGTCACTGTCGTGCAGAATTCCGATCTCAACATCGCGCATTTTGCCGTGATAGATCGGGGTGAACGTGTGGATGGTAATAATGACCGGCGCGTCCCGCTGGTCGATGGTTTGGCGGATGGCATTTCGAAACGGCGTATATACAGTATCAACGCGGGCCTGCTTTTGCGCGTCGGTCAGGTTTTCGTTGCCCGGAATACGATATATCTCGCTGGTGGTGCGCATGGCCTGTTCCGACTCGGGGGGGCGATTGCAATCATAAACCAGTCTGGACACATTTTGCGCAATCAATGTCGCGTCCAGCGCGTCAGACAGGTAATTCGACACGGCCAACGCGCCCGGGTCCCAAGCGATGTGGCTGTTGATTTCAGCATCGGACAGACCCAAACCGTTATATTCTGCCGGAATGGCGTTGGAGGCATGCTCGCACACCAGTAAAACCCGACTTTTACCGTCCGAATTACGCGTGTTCACAGGATTAGTGTACATAAGGCTTGCCAATGACGTGTCTGCTTTGGTTAAATCGAAATGTGAAGGATTGCATTCTGAAGATATTGTTTCAAGACGACCCCATTCGTCAAGAACTTTTCAGGGATTATTTTCCCTTTAGAAACAACGACGCCAGAAGAAAACTGTCACAAAACTGTCATAAAGTGAAGCGGAGGTAATTATGAGTAAGCGTAAAGATCAGGATCTTACCGTCGCGCAACGTATCCAAAATCGTTTTGATGAGCTGACACGTGCGGAACGACAGCTTGCTAACGCCATGCTGGATAACTATCCGGTTTCGGGTCTGGGCAGTATTACCGCATTGGCCGAGGCCTCGGGGGTATCAACGCCCACTGTGGCCCGTATGGCGCGCAAACTGGGGTTTGGAGGCTTTCCTGAGCTTCAGGCCACCCTGCGCTCGGAACTAGAGGCGACGATCTCCAATCCGATCATCAAGCACGAGCGTTGGGCCGAAAATGCGCCCGACACACATATGCTAAATCTGTTTGCTGAAGCGGTGATCAAGAACCTGCGTAAAACCCTGAAACAACAAGACCCAAAAGACTTTGATGCCATTGTTCAGGCGCTCGCGGATCGCAGTAAGGTTATTCATGTGGTTGGTGGCCGAATTTCGCATTCGCTCGCCAGCTATTTCTATACCCATATGCAAATGTTGCGCGGTGATGTTCTTCAGGTCGAACGTAACGCCAACTCTTGGCCCCATTATGTGTTGAACATGAAAAAGGGCGATGTCTTGGTGATGTTCGATATGCGCCGCTATGAGCGTGATTTATTACGGTTCGCAAAAATGGCGGCCGCGCGTGGGGTGGAGCTGATTTTGTTTACCGATCAGTGGGGCTCTCCGGCGGCAAAGTTTGCCCGCCATAAGATATATTCACGCATTGAGGTGCCATCAGCATGGGATTCGTCGGTGGTACCGATGTTTATATTGGAAGCGGTGATTGCCGCTGTGCAAAATGAAACATGGGAAGAAACTGGCGCGCGAATGAAAGAGCTGGAGCATCTGTTCGAAAAAACCAAACTGTTCAAGAAATTCATCTGAATAAATTGCCTGCGATTTGCCGCATTCCGTCAGGCGACGAAGCTCGGTATCAACAAATTGAGCTATCCAAGAAAAGGACCAAGTGATGAGATCCATCAAAACCCTAAGTGCAGCATTGGTTGCTGTTTCAGCCGTGATGCCAGCCCATGCCGAAAATACCTTCAGCATTTATGGCGGACTACAATCTTTGCCACATAGTATAGTATGGGGAGAAGACCAGAACGCAGCGGATTTCAATTTTGTAGCGGGCTGGGAAGGCAGGTCTTTTGCCATGCCGCCCTATTGGGGCGCACGATATACTCATTGGCTGAATGATGACTGGGCGTGGTCGCTCGATTTCACCCACTCCAAAGCCTATGCCGATGCTGGCACATTGACAGATTCGGGGTTTAGCGTGCTGGAATTTACCGATGGCATTAATGTGCTGACCGTGAACGCCATCCGCCGTTTTCAGGGTCAAAGCCGTTTGACGCCGTACGTTGGTTTTGGGGCAGGCATTTCCATTCCTCACGTAGAGATAACGCCGACGACTGGCATAGAAACGTTTGAGTACCAGTTTGGCGGCTATGCGTTGCAGCTCCAGTTAGGCGTTGATTATGCGCTGAATGACAAGTGGTCGCTATTTACCGAATACAAAATGAACTTTGTGATGATCGACGTGGATCTGGTCGATGGTGGCTGGTTGCGGACTGATTTGTTTGTGAATGCCTTTAATCTCGGTGTGAGTCGTCGATTCTAACCCAAACAGGGTGTTTTCGTGGAAACATGAGAATCAAATGGGGTCTTTTTGGCGGCGAATCTACAAATTGGCAGGGATTCGCGGTCAAAGCCTCTTCGCACTCGCAGCATTCCGCAAATAACCCTTGTTTTTAAGCAACTTTATTGCGTTTCAAAGAAAATTCAAGAAAAGTTAAAAAAGGTGTTGCGGACCTTTGCCACAGGCCCTAGAACCCCCTCACCAGCAGCGACACAGTCACTAACGACTAAGCAACTGGATGCTTCGGAAACGAGGCTAGCTCTTTGAAAACAATAGATACAATGAAGAGATATGCGGATGGTTTGGGTTTCAAACGGAGTTTGAGCTTGATGTATATCGGTTACTTAGGTTGGTTATTTTTCGGAATGATTGATCGATGATAGTGACAGTCAGCTTCACTGTTTTGGGCTTTTGTTTACTTTGTAAATGAAGGTTTAGAATGATGATAAAAGAACGAACGAAAAGCCATTTGGTCTTAGGACTGGATAGTTTCTTTGTTTGTGATGTGCATTGGTTTAGACGTCAAGGATACGATGGTAACATCGTTTCAACTTGAGAGTTTGATCCTGGCTCAGAACGAACGCTGGCGGCAGGCCTAACACATGCAAGTCGAGCGCAGTGATGATTTTCGGATTATCACCGAGCGGCGGACGGGTTAGTAACGCGTGGGAATGTACCCTTCTCTACGGAATAGCCATTGGAAACGATGATTAATACCGTATACGCCCTTCGGGGGAAAGATTTATCGGAGAAGGATCAGCCCGCGTAAGATTAGATAGTTGGTGAGGTAACGGCTCACCAAGTCAACGATCTTTAGCTGGTTTGAGAGGATGATCAGCAACACTGGGACTGAGACAC
>JAESRG010000010.1 GCA_016764785.1 Paracoccaceae bacterium | reverse complement strand
TGACCACTTTTCCGGGGCAAAGCCGCTATCAGCTGGTGATTGAGAGCATTGAACCCGCCGGCGTTGGCGCGCTGATGGCGATGCTGGAAAAACGAAAGGCCGCGTTGGCGGCTGAGGGTTTGTTTGCCGCTGAGCGCAAAGTCGCGCTGCCATATCTACCTGAGGTGATCGGGGTGATTACCTCGCCGTCCGGTGCGGTGATCAAAGATATTTTGCATCGGTTGCGGGATCGTTTCCCGCGCAAGGTTTTGCTGTGGCCAGTGACTGTGCAAGGGCCAAAATGCGCAGCTGAGGTCGCAGCCGCGATTGAGGGGTTCAACGCCATGACCGCTGGCGGGGCGATGCCTCGGCCTGACCTTTTGATCGTGGCGCGCGGCGGTGGCTCGCTTGAGGATCTGTGGGGCTTTAACGAGGAAATCGTGGTGCGTGCCGTTGCAAACAGCACCATCCCGTTGATTTCAGCGGTGGGCCACGAAACCGATACAACCCTGATTGATTTTGCCAGCGACCAACGCGCGCCAACCCCGACGGCTGCTGCTGAAATGGCGGTGCCGGTACGTGCCGATTTGGCCGCAACCGTGGCCAGTTTTGAGGAACGTCGCCGTCGTGCGCTTGCGCGGCTGCTTACGGTCAGTGGCCAGCGTTTGCGCGACCTGTCGCGGGCCTTGCCACGCCCCGATGCAATTCTGGCTGATCGTGCGCAAAGGTTGGACGGTTTGGCCATGCGTTTACCGCGTGCGTTGCTGAGCTTTGTGCAACAAAAGCAACTGCACCTGTCGCGCCACCCGCTGCGTAGTACCTTATTGTCGCGCGACATAACCCAAAAACGTCGCGATCTGACCCGCGTTTCAACCGGTTTCCAGGCCGCAGCAACCCGCCAGATATCTGACTGGCGGCAAAACTTGACCGCGCTGGAACGGATGCGCCAAACGCTTGGCTACAAAAATACGCTGAAACGTGGATACGCCGTTGTGTGGGGCGACGGAGACGTGGTGACCACAAGCAAAACCGCCAAAAAAGCTGAGACACTTGAGATTGAATTTACGGATGGCCGGATGAAAATTGGCGCAAAACCAAAACCCGTAAAGCCCAAGCCGTCGTCTTCGGGCAATAGTCAGGGAAGTTTATTTTAGGTCAAACCTATTGTTTGTTAAACGCCGACCGACGGGCCAGTGCAGATAATTGGCACACTATCTTGACTGCCGATTTCCAAAGTTGTGTTGCCCGGTTCGCCTGTTTCGGTCAGGCTTTGAATGCTGATAATCCCGTCCTCACGGGTTAACGTCCAGCAATGCATGGCGCTACGACCATCATAAAGAAAACAAATTCCGCCGTTGATTTCGGTCCATTTTCCGTTGACGCAACTACCGTCTTCGGCGCGCCAGACAGTGCGACGACCCTCCAAAAATTGTTCAGACCCGTATCGCAGCCCATCCATCGTGAAATACAGCGTGGTGCCCGTGGCATAGGATTCAAACTCCTCAATTGGCATAACATTCTGCGCAAGGGCCGCATTTGAAAATGCCAAGAAAGCGATTAACGGGGTTATTTTCATGGTAAGCTCCCAATTGTAGACAGGTTAAGATCGCTCATCATCCCCGAACCGCAGGAAATTGGTTCGTCGATGATCTCAACTACAAAGATGATCTCAACTACAAAACTGATTGTTGGCCGGTCATAGCCCACAATAAATATGTCTTCGCCAACTTGAATATGACGTACACAAATAGACGCAGCGAAAGCCCAGTCAAAACAAAACGCTGGTTTTTGATAGGTCATGCGCCCTTCAATGCATTCGCCGTTGGGGAACTGATAAAACACATCGTTGTTATGGGGTGAATAATATTCGCGCCCGGTTATTACCCCGTATTCCTGATAGACGACCGTCTGGCCCGCAGTCATTTCGCGCCAGTCAGACTCGGAATAATCAGTACCTGTGTCGATGCGGTCCCGCAGGGATTGCTGGGCTGACGCTGGCAACGCCAAGAGCATGACAAAAAAATAGATAACGTATTTCATTACAATTTCCCATTGATAAGGCGCGGTACGTCAAGTGAGCTTAGCAATTCGGGCGCGCATTGGAAGGGCGCATCAATGATTTCCGTAACCTGCTGGATATCCCCGCCGGTTGAGCCGACGATGAAAATCGCGTCCCCAACACGTTTATGAAAAAAACATGAGGGGAGATCTCTGCCCCAGTCAAAGCAAAAGATCTTGTCTTCATAGCTCCACTCGCCCTCAAGGCAAGTACCGTTGGCGGCGCGAAAATAGGTACGATTTCCTGAAGATGGGTAGTATTCGCGCCCGTATTCCATACCATCTTGATGATAAATAACCGTTCTGCCGCTGGTCATATTACGCCAGTCTGATTCCGAAATGTTGACAGCATTGATTATTTGTTCGCGCTGCGCGAGGCTCAAATCTTCAGCGAAAGCTGTTAACGGCAAGGCCAGCAGCGCGCATATTGCAAAAGGCCGCACATGCTGCCAGTTAGCAAAAATATTCAACAAATATTTAAGGGGCTTGGCAATCATGGCGCACACTGGAATGGGGCGTCGATGATGTCTTCAATTATTTGAATCTCGGCCTCAGGGTCAAAGTTGTTCGGGTCCGCAACAACTGTATAAATATCGCCATCAGAGCGTTTGTGATAAAAACACGACGGTGCATCATCGCCCCAATCAAAACAAAATGCTCGGTTCTTGAAGGTCCACTCGCCTGCGAAGCATTGCCCACGGGTATTCAGGAAATAGACAAGATTACTGTCGGTAGGATAATATTCGCGCCCAATTGCCGGCCCGCCTTTCATACCATCGCGATAAAGAACCGTCCGACCGCCCGTAAGGTCGCGCCACTCTGATTCCGACAAAATACCAGGGCCGCTCATGATGAACTGCGCATACGTCATACCAGCGTCTTGCGCGGCAACAGGTGTTGTGGCCATTAGAAATAGGCATATGATGCGGGTTATCACTGGTTATCCTCCTGAACTTAGGGGAATGTCAGTTTGCAATTGCACCATGCCAACCTCGCAATAAAGCGGGTTTTTGGTGATGGTTGAGATCACTTCAAGATTGCCAGTCATATTGCCGGTATCATCTTCGATTGCTGAAATATATTCGCCGTTATAATCCACCCAAAGTGCGCAGACCGACCCTGATGCAACCCAGTCAAAACAGATCAGGTCACCCTGCGGATACCACGTGCCCACATCACAAACCAGTTGGCTTGGGTCGGTGGCCTCTGTCCACTCGATCACGATTCGACGGGTGCCTTTGCGGTAATACTCGCGGTAAACATCGTCACTGCCATTATTATAGGTAATGGTCAGCCCATCGGTCAAAACCTCAAACGCGGTTTCATCCATTACCGTGCCAAGCTGCATCTTGTCAGCTAATGACAGGCCGGTTGACTGGGCCGAGGCGGTAAACCCCAATAATGTGAAAACCAAAATTGCAAAAATAACACGAAACATGGAATCGGACTCCTATAAAGACCTTTGTATATCACCAAGACACGCAGGAATATTCAAGAATAAGTCGATCACGATTAGGAAAGTCGTTTTTCTGCTATTGGTTGGCAAGATATTGCCATACTAAGAAGAAAATACAGCGCAAAGGATACGAAAATGGCACTGGATACAGGCAAAGGTGTTTGGAAATCGGGCAAAGGCAAGGGGCGTCGCACCCCAAAAGGCCGTCAGTTGGACGATGCCGCGTTGGCTGACATCCAAAAACTGCTGGGTGACCTGCCGCGCCGCCGTGATTTACTGATCGAACATCTGCATCTTATTCAAGACCATTACGGCTATCTTTCTGCACCACATCTGCGGGCATTGGCCGAAGAAATGAAACTGTCGCAGGCCGAAGTATACGAAGTTGCGAGTTTTTACGCCCATTTTGACGTGGTACGTGAGGGCGAGGATGTGCCGCCTGCCTTAACCATTCGTGTGTGCGATTCGCTTTCCTGTGAAATTGCTGGCGCGGCCGATTTGTTGACTGAACTGGCGACACGCTATTCATCGGCTGATGTGCGGGTGCTGCGCGCGCCCTGCATGGGCCGTTGTGAAACCGCGCCTGTGGTGGCGCTGGGCCATAACCACATTGTAAATGCGTCTTACGCAACGATTAATGATGCGGTGAAGGCTGGTAAAACCCACGGCGACCTGCCGATCTATGAAGGGTTCGATGCATACGTTGACGATGGCGGCTATAACACGCTGCGCGATTTGCGGGGTGGGTCTAAAACCGTCGATCAGGTGCAAGATGAAATTCTTGACTCTGGCTTGCGTGGGCTTGGCGGGGCCGGGTTTCCGTCTGGGCGAAAATGGTCGTTTGTGCGGGCAGCTGAAGGGCCGCGCTATCTGGCGGTAAACGCGGACGAGGGCGAGCCTGGCACATTCAAAGACCGCTATTACCTTGAGCGCGAACCCCATGTTTTTCTTGAAGGAATGCTGATCGCTGCATGGGCCGTTGAAGCCGAAAAAACCTTCATCTATCTACGTGATGAATACCCTGAAATTCGTGAAATTCTGCTGACTGAAATAACCGCGCTGGAAAGCGCCGGAATCATTGATGCCGGATATATCGACCTGCGCCGTGGTGCGGGGGCCTATATTTGTGGCGAAGAAAGCGCGATGATCGAAAGCATTGAGGGCAAACGTGGCATGCCGCGCCATCGTCCGCCTTACGTGGCGCAAGTCGGAATTTTTGGTCAACCAACCTTGGTGCATAACGTCGAGACCCTGTACTGGGTCACCAAGGTTTGTCGTGGCGGGCCTGCGATTCTGAACAGCCATGAACATAATGGCCGCAAGGGCTTGCGGTCATATTCGGTGTCGGGACGGATCAAAAATCCCGGTGTGCAATTGCTGCCTGCCGGATCAACGATCCTCGATATCATTGACGCCTGTGGCGGCATGGCAGATGGCCACGCGTTCACGGCCTATTCGCCCGGCGGTCCGTCCTCGGGGCTGTTGCCAGCCAGTATCAATGATGTTCCGCTGGATTTCGACATGCTGCAACCGCTTGGCAGCTTTATCGGCTCGGCTGCGGTGGTGGTACTGTCTGACAAGGATTCGGTGCGCGGTGCGGCGTTGAATATGCTAAAATTCTTTGAGGATGAAAGCTGCGGTCAATGTACCCCGTGTCGCGTTGGCTGCGAAAAGGCAGTCAAGTTGATGCAGGCTGATAAATGGGATCAAGGATTGCTGACTGACCTTAGTACGGCGATGATTGATGCCTCAATCTGCGGTCTTGGGCAGGCCGCGCCAAACCCGATCCTGTCGCTCATGAAATATTTTCCTGACGAGATTTAACAACGCATCTTCCATCTGGCGGCAACCCATATTAAATATGGGTCTTGATCGGAGCCCCTATGTCTTTCTTTTCCAAACTCAAAAACCGTCTGACGCGGTCCTCAACCAAAATTGATGACGGATTACAGGCGATTGTTGATGAAAATCCGGTTGCAGATACACCGGAACCCGCCGCGAAACCTGGCCTGATTGCCCGCGCGCTTGGCCGAGATACTGCCCCGAAACGGGTGCTGGACGATGCGATGCTGGAAAGCCTTGAGGAGCTGTTGATCGCTTCTGACATGGGCGTTGAAACATCGCTAAAAGTTGCTGCGCGTATGGCTGAGGGACGGTTTGGTCGCAAGCTTGGCATCGATGAAATTAAACGTCTGTTGGCGGCTGAATGCGCGGCGATTCTTGAGCCGGTAGCAAAGCCATTGCCGATCTATGGCAAGCGTCCGCAGGTGGTTTTGGTGGTTGGGGTCAATGGCTCAGGCAAAACCACAACCATTGGCAAACTGGCCAGCCAGCTTAAGGGGGCGGGTAAGTCGGTGGTGATTGCAGCTGGTGACACGTTTCGCGCGGCCGCCGTTGAACAATTGCAGATCTGGGGTGAACGCGCTGGCGTGCCGGTGCTGACCGCGCCCGAAGGATCGGACCCAGCGTCGCTAGCGTTTGAGGCCATGACCAAAGCCGAGGCTGACGGCGCAGACATTTTGTTGATTGATACTGCCGGACGGCTGCAAAATCGCGCTGACTTGATGGAAGAACTTGCAAAAATTGTACGTGTTATCCGCAAAAAAGACCCAGAGGCCCCGCATAATACTTTGTTGGTGCTCGATGCTACAACCGGTCAAAATGCCCTTAACCAAGTCGATATTTTTACCAAAATTGCTGACGTTTCTGGGCTTGTGATGACCAAGCTGGACGGTACCGCCAAGGGTGGGGTTTTGGTTGCACTAGCTGACCGTTTTGGCATTCCTATCCACGCAATTGGGGTTGGCGAAGCTATTGATGACCTATCACCCTTTGATCCGCAAGAATTTGCAAATGCCCTTGTAGGTGCCGAAAATTGAGTAGTTTTCTAGCGTCGATTGAAGGTACAGAAACTGGCCATATCTGGGCACTTTGCCTTGCATTGCTGGCGGCGGTCACCCACGCCATTTTTGGCGCGCTGCAAAAGGGGCGGTTTGATCCGTGGCTAACGCGCGGCGCTATTGATGCATCTTATGCGTTGATGGCTGCGCCGTTTGCGTTTTTTATCGTGCCGTGGCCTGAACCTCATATGTGGGCGATTTTTGCGGGCGTTTTTGTGATCCATATTGGGTATAAAGTTCTGCAAGCTATGGCCTATAGCAAGGGCAGCTATACGGTCGTTTATCCCATCGTGCGCGGCACCGGCCCGCTGATAACTGTGCTGGCTGCCGGTGCCGTGTTTGGCGAACATTTCACGGGTATTCAATGGCTTGGGGTGCTTATCTTGTCTGGTGGTATATTTGGGCTGGCGGCGTTTAACCTGACCCGCGCTGACGTTGACAAGGCCGCTTTGAAGACGGCGATGCTGTTGGCGGTAATGACCGGACTATTTGTTGCACTTTACACCACGTTTGACGCTTTTGGTATTCGGGCCACCTTTGACCCATTTACCTTTTTGGCATGGTTTTTCCTGATTGATGGGCTGGTTTTTCCTGTTATCGCAACGCTGCGGTATCGCAACATGGTATCGCCGCCGCCATTGGCCCCGCTGTTGCGGCGCGGGTTGGTTGGCGGACTACTGGCGCCGCTCAGTTTTGGGTCGGTAATGCTGGCCACTCGGCTAGATAGTGTGGGCGAAGCGGCTGTTTTGCGTGAAACCTCAACCGTGTTTGCGGCGTTGATTGGCTGGCTGTTTTTGCGCGAAACCGTGGGGCCGGTACGGGCTGGTTTAATGGCTGTTATCGCGCTGGGTGCGGTCGTGGTTGAATTTGGATAATGGTGGGTGCAAGCGCCCACCCTACAAACTGGTGGCAAAACCCGCCGTTAGATATTAGATGAGGCACATGGAACAGAAAAAACAAAACCCGATCATGAAACTTGTGTTGGAGATGGGGCCGATTATGGTCTTTTTCCTGAGCTATAAATTTGCGCCGAGTGCTGAGGGGCTGGGCGATGATGAACGTCAACTGGCGCAGGTTCTGTTTGCCACGGCTGTGTTCATACCGGTGACGCTGGCAGCGTTGGCCTATTCGTGGATCTCTGTGCGGCATCTGCCTAAAATGGCGGTGATGACCGCGATCATTGTGGTGATTTTTGGCGGCCTGACGCTGTGGTTGCAAGACGCGACATTCATTAAGATGAAGCCAACAATTTTGTATCTTTCTTTTGGCGGTACTTTGGCTTTTGGCCTGATGCGTGGTCAATCGTACCTGCGTTATTTGATGGGCGAGCTGCTGCCGCTAGAAGACGAAGGTTGGATGATTTTCACCAAACGTTTCGCCTTGTTTTTCCTGTTTTTGGCTGTCGTTAACGAGGGTGTCTGGCGCAATTTTGACACGGATACATGGGTGACGTTCAAAACGTTCTTCCTGCCAATCGGAACATTTGCCTTTATCTTTTCGCAGGCTGGCATATTTCAGAAATACGCCATTCCGGAAGACACAGACGCGGAATAATTATTCGGCCATTGCCTTGGCGATTGCCGGGGCAATGCGGCGCTCATAGACGTCGCCAACAATCGGGCCGGGCCAGCGCATGATGATCTGCCCGTTGCCGTCGATCACAAAAGTTTCAGGCACGCCCGTGACGCCCCATTCAATCGCATTACGCCCCGTGAAATCGGCGCCAATCTGCGCGAACGGGTCACCCAATTCTTCCAGAAATGCCAGCGCGTTTTCGGGGTCATCTTTATAGTTGATACCAATAATAGTGATGCCGCTTTCGGCCATTGCTGCAAGGTTTGGGTGCTCGGTACGGCACGGGCCACACCAGCTTGCCCAGAAATTTACCAGCTTAACGCCTTCGGCATTTAGGTCATCATTGGTCGGAGCAGGGTCACTGCGCAGGTCCGTCAGGTTAATGATTGGCACCGGTTTGCCTTGCAACGCTGAGGGCAGCTGATCAGGGTTATCGCGCGTTAGTCCGAAATAGAACATTGCGCCCAACCCGGCGAAAATAGCGAGCGGTGCCAAAAGCACCGGATTAAACTTGGCCATTACCGCTTGCCTTTGTGTTTTAGTTCCAGTGCCGCGAGGGTTTTCTTGCTGGCACGGCCTCGTAGAACAGTGACTATGATCAGCGCCGAAACCAATACAATTGTACTGCCGTAAGACCCCAGTACCGATATTGCATATCTTCCAAGTTCAGGCATCATTACAGCTCCCGCGCTTGCAGCGCTGTGATACGGCGTTTACGAATTTCGGTGCGGGTGCGTAGCAATAACAACACCAAAAACAGCAAGAAGGCACCAACCATGATCAGCATAAGCGGCAGCCAATAGACGTTTGAGACGTGCTCCTCTCGGTCAATTGACAGCGAGGCCCCCTGATGAATGCCCTGATTCCAGATATTGACTGCATAGCGCGACACGATCGCAAAAACGGATCCGATCAGGCATAGAATCGACGTCAGATCAGCAGCTTTATCGGGTTCATCTATCGAATCCCACAGGGCGATATAACCGATGTAAAAGATTAACATAATCAGGAACGAGGTCAGCTTCGGGTCCCATTGCCAATAGGTGCCCCACGTTGTTGACCCCCAAAGCGCGCCGCTGATGATCGCGGCCAGTGTGAAAACCGCCCCGATGGGGGCTGCCGCCTTGGCTGCAAGGGCTGATACATGGTGTCGCCGGATCAGCCAGATCAACGATGTCACGAACATCATGAAATAGATATTGATGGCCAGAAATGCAAAGGGTACATGCACAAAAAGGATTTTCACCGCAGCACCTTGTGCGCGATCATCAGGGGTAAAGAAAAACCCCCAGATAAGGCCGGTAACCAAGCTAACAACCGTCAGCACGACTAGATACGGTAACAACCGACCAGAAAGGCGCATGAAGCGCACCGGATTTGCGAATTCCCAAATAGACATATGCTGGTTTTAACGTCTGTTAGCCAGCGGTGCAATTGCCATTCGGACGCAGGTACAACCTTATTTCAGGTGTGATCGCAAAGCCGCAGCGGCGGCAAATGGTGTTAACGCAAGCGTGAACAGGCTAAGGCCGGTAAGCAGCAGAAAGGTCGGCAGCGGGTCGCTACCGTCAGCGGCTAAACTTGCGGTTTTTGCTCCGAAAATCAGCGTCGGAATGAACAGCGGCAAAACCAAAAGCGACAGTAAAAGGCCGCCACGACGCACGCCAACAGTCAGGGCCGCGCCCGCCGCGCCGATGAAGCTAAGCGCCGGAGTTCCAGCGGCAAGGCCCGCGACCAACCAGAAATAGGCTGGCTCAGGCAGGTTAAGGGTAATGCCAAGGATCGGCGCTGCAATCACCAACGGCAGTCCGGTGGTTAGCCAATGCGCAAGGGCTTTGATCGCGACCAACACTTCCAGCGGCAGCGGCGACAGTGCCAGAATATCGAGCGTGCCGTCTTCGCTATCGGTCTGGAACAGTCGGTCGAGCGACAAAAGGCAAGCCAGCAACGCCCCTATCCACAAGGAATCGGGCGCAATTGATGGCGACAAACCGTGTTTTCTTAAAGCAGGTAAAGCTGGATAAATTTCGCAATTATGATGCGTTGTCGCTGGATATAGACCAGCGCCATGTGGTGCTAAGTGGTGCCAATGGTGCTGGGAAAACCAACCTTTTAGAAGCTATTTCGTTTCTTTCTCCCGGGCGAGGAATGCGCCGCGCGGTTTCCGATACCATTGCCAATACCCATGGTGACGGCACTTGGTCGGTTTTTGCCCAAATGGAGGGCATGGAAGGCGACGTCCGCATCGGCACAGGGTTGCAGAAAACCACCATTGGTCTGGAAACCAACCGACGCATCCATATAGATGGGGTGCAGGCGCGSGCAAATGAACAATTGCTCGATCATTCGCGCATTATATGGCTGACCCCGGCAATGGATGGTCTTTTCACCGGCCCTGCAGGCGACCGCAGGCGGTTCATGGACCGTTTGGTTCTGGCGATTGATCCAGCCCATGGCAAACGGGTTTCAAATTATGAGCGCACCATGCGAAACCGCAATAAATTGTTGCGCGAAGAAATGCCGGATGCCACTTGGCTTGATGCGCTCGAGATACAGTTTGCSGAAYTKGCGACAGCCATYACCTTTGCCAGGATMGAACTGATCACCTTGCTTTCACGAGTGATTGTGGAAAATGACGATCCCAATTCTCCCTTYCCCGATGCGCTGATTTCTTGTGAAGGCACGTTGGAAAATCTTGCCRGWGARTTTKCCGCCAGCGATCTKGAAGAGCAGTTTTTGCAACAATTACGCACTTCGCGCAGATTGGATGCCGCTGCCGGTCGTACMTTACAGGGGCCACACCGTTCTGATCTCATCGTTCATCACCGGCCAAAATCCATGCCTGCCGCCCTTTGTTCTACGGGGGAACAAAAGGCTTTGCTGATCGGCTTATTGCTGGCCCATGCCAAATTGGT
>JAESRG010000009.1 GCA_016764785.1 Paracoccaceae bacterium | reverse complement strand
ATCGTTTGAATGACCGCCTTTGGGCCAATTCAGCATTGCAGGCTGAAATTTCAAGCCAATGGAATCGCACAGCTTTGTCAGCATCTTAGCAGGGTTGGCAAGCAAGTCGTCACTGTCGATCACGGCAGGGGCTATCCCCGTTGCAGCGGTGATCGCGTCAAATATTTCAGCCTGTTGACGAAAGCCCAGATCATCTAGTGACGGGTTTTCACGTTTGGCATGATAGCTGGCAACAACCTTGGCCGGATGGCGGATCAGAAAGATATTGGTAAGACCAAACATCCAGTCACGGTCAAATGCAGGCACCATATGATGGGTCATATGTTTTTGGTAAAACACGGTTTTACCACTCGGGATCGCACCCACACAGCGTTTGGCCACTAAGGCTGGGTCGTGTTCGCCCGCAGCTAGAATTTCGGTTTGCATCGGGTGGTCTTGGCCGGTTTTGGCCAGATACGCCGCGTAAAACGGCTCGTCCCAAACAGCGCAATCATCGCGCGCCCCGAACGAATACATCATCGCGGTGGATAGGTTGCGCGGCCCTGACCACATGGCAATGTGCATCAGGAAACGTCCCTAGCAACCAGATCAGCGTAAAGTTCGCGAATGCGGGTGGTGATCGGCGCAAGCGCGCCCGACCCGATTTGACGGCCGTCAATGTCGGCGACGGGGGTTTGCGCGCCAAAAGTGCCTGTCAAAAACGCCTCGTCCGCACCGTAAGTATCAACCAGCGAGAAATTACGTTCAAAAACCGGAATGCCAGCAGCCGTGCAGACGTCAATTACTTTGCGCCGCGTGATACCGTTCATGCAATAATCACCCGTGCTGGTCCAAACCGCACCCTTGCGCACGATGAAAAAATTGCAGGCGTTGGTAGTGTTTACAAAGCCATTGATGTCCAGCATCAGGGCCTCATCTGCGCCAGCTTTTTCGGCGGCAATGCAGGCCAACACGCAGTTCAGCTTGGAATGCGAGTTGAGTTTCGGGTCTTGGGTCATTGGCAAGCCACGCATATGCGGCACGGTGGCCAGCCGGATTGGGCGCGGGATCGAGGGTTTTGAGTGTTCACAAATGATCACTATCGTCGGGCCGCTGACTGATAATGACGGATGCTGAAACGGTTTGGTTTTAACGCCCCGCGTGATCATCAGCCGCGCATGCACGTCGGTTTCCATGTTATTGGCAGCGCGCGTGGCCTCCAACGCGGCAATCACGCCAGCGCGGTCCAGCCTGATATCAAGGTCGATTGCCAGCGCGGCCTCAAACAACCTGTCCATATGTTCATCAAGGAACGCCCATTTGCCGTTATACAGCCGCAGCCCTTCCCAGATGCCATCGCCCAGCAGAAAACCGCTATCGTAAACCGAGACCTTGGCCGCGTCGCGATGCACGATATCGCCGTTTACATAAATCTGGATATCAGCATTGCGTTGGTCTTCAGCGGCTTGGTGAGTGGTGACTTGGGTGTCCATCTGGGCCTCGTGTTTTGGCTAATTATGTGTCGACTTTAATTTATTTTACAGTGCGGGCAAGCAGATAGCGGGCCTTGCTGCGCCGCAATTTCTGTTAAGCCTTGAATTAAATGCGAAATAGTTATGCAGAATTCGCAAGATATGCCTAATTAATGTGCGTTTACCGCGCAATGGTCGAAAAATGGACAAATTATGTCGCTTTGCGTTACGCAGCGTGGTTGTGTCGCCTTCGTCAGGGGCGGGGAGTATCAAATCGATTCTGGCAATAGGATGTGCGGTGACGAAAGCCTTTGAAATCTATTCGCCACCACACGGGTGCAACATATAGCTGCTGGAGCATTAAATCGTAATGACACTCGATATTCAATACATCACATGTATGACGTCAGGTTGTTCCGGGCAGAAAAAACTCGGAGAGAAAACATGACAAACCTACGGAAACTGTCGCTGGGCCTTGGCCTTGCGACGTCGTTGTTGGCCGGTGCGGCCGCTGCGCAAGAAGACACTATTAAAGTCGGCATTCTGCATTCGCTTTCGGGCACGTTGGCGATTTCTGAAACCACGCTTAAAGACGTGATGTTGATGCTGATCGAAGAACAAAACGCCCGCGGTGGTGTTCTGGGTCGGATGTTAGAGCCTGTGGTCGTTGACCCGGCATCTGATTGGCCATTGTTTGCTGAAAAAGCACGTGAACTGATCGAAGTGCACGAAGTTGCAGCCGTTTTTGGCAACTGGACATCGGTTTCGCGTAAATCGGTTTTGCCAGTGTTTGAAGAACTGAACAACATTCTGTTCTATCCTGTGCAATACGAGGGCGAAGAATCGCAACGTAACGTGTTTTACACCGGTGCAGCCCCCAACCAACAAGCTATTCCTGCCGTTGATTACTTGATCGCAGAAGAAGGCATTGAACGTTGGGTTTTGGCGGGTACCGATTATGTGTATCCACGTACAACCAACCGTATTCTTGAGGCGTACCTGATTGGCCTTGGCGTTGCACCTGAAGATATCATGATCAACTATACCCCGTTTGGGCATTCTGATTGGCAAACAATTGTTTCTGACATTGCTGCGTTTGGCTCAACCGGCAAGAAAACCGCAGTTGTATCGACCATCAACGGCGACGCAAACATTCCTTTCTATAAGGAACTGGGCAACCAAGGTATTTCTGCCGAAGACATTCCTGTGATTGCGTTCTCGGTTGGTGAAGAAGAACTTGCCGGTCTCGACACCGCGCCGCTGGTTGGTCACTTGGCTGCATGGAACTATTTCATGTCGGTTGATACGCCAGAAAACGATGCGTTCATCGAAACTTGGCAGACGTTCATTGGTGACGAAAATCGCGTAACCAATGACCCAATGGAAGCCCATTATATCGGGTTTAGCATGTGGGTTAAAGCTGTTGAAGCAGCCGGAACCACCGACACAGATGCTGTAATTGACGCGCTGATCGGCGTTGCCGTGCCTAACCTGACAGGTGGTCTGTCGTCGATGGGTGCAAACCACCACATCACCAAGCCAGTTCTGGTTGGCGAAATTCAAGATGACGGCCAGTTTGACATCGTTTGGGAAACCGACGGTCTAGTGCTGGGCGACGCTTGGTCTGATTATCTGCCAGACTCAGCTGTGTTGATTTCGGATTGGCGTGCGCCGCTGTCATGCGGCAACTTCAATGTTGAAACCGGCCAGTGCGGCGGTGCTGGAGAGTAACTAAATTTTATAAGGGGCGCGGTTTTTCGCGCCCCTTTGCTTTGGAAACGGGCTTGGATCATGCTGAAAAAATTACTTATTACCATAGTGTTGATTGTTCAGGGCCTTGCTGTTTCTGCACAAGATTTTGAGGCCTCAGTGGCGCAATTGCCCGAGGGAGGTTATTCTGATCGCGCCATAATTGTTCATCAAATTGCTGACAGCGGCGATGACCGCGCGGCGGTGGTTCTTGAACTATTATTGGCAGGCGATCTGTATTTTCACAAAGCGGAACGCATCGTGGTTCGCTTAAGTGAAATTGGTGACGACGATGTTGCCTTTGATCTATTAACCGACGCCGAGATCGGCATTGTAGGGCGCAGAGACGCCAAGAAAATTAAGGTTAACAATGGATTGCGGCGCGAAATTCGCGCTGTTCTTGGGGCGATGTATTTGCAAAACCCTGATCCAGATGTGCGTATGGAAGCCGCTGAAGCGGTATACAAAAGCGGTGATCCTGATCAGATTAGCGCGCTTGACGCTGCCATTGTTGCCGAAACCGACGACGATGTTGCAACCGCATTTCGCGAGGCCCGCGCCGTTGCTGTACTGAATTCTGATCTGGATGTATCTGAAAAGCTGGCGGCGATCGTCACCCTGCGCGAACGCGGCGGACGCGATGTTCCCGGTGTGCTGGCGGCGTTTACCGATGACCCTGATCTTGGCGCGGCGGCAACAACCGCGATTACCGAGATTGAAGATATTCAAAAGCTGTGGAACCTTGGCCAAAACATTTGGTACGGCTTGTCGCTTGGCTCGGTACTGCTGTTGGCCGCAATTGGGTTGGCGATCACGTTTGGGGTGATGGGTGTTATCAATATGGCGCACGGCGAATTGGTGATGCTGGGCGCATACACCACCTTTGCGGTGCAAGAAGTTATCCGCAACGAATTCCCGCAACTGTTCGATTATTCACTGTTTATCGCCGCGCCGCTGGCGTTTCTGGTCGCCGGACTGGTCGGCGTCGCAATTGAACGCGGCGTGGTGCGGTTTCTGTATGGGCGTCCATTGGAAACCCTGTTGGCAACGTGGGGCATCAGCCTGATTTTGCAACAAACCGTGCGCTCAATCTTTGGGCCAAACAACCGCGAGGTTGGCAACCCCACCTTTATGTCTGGCGCGTTTGAGCTGGGCGGTATGACCATAACCTATAGCCGCATGTGGATATTACTGTTTTCGCTGGTGGTTTTTGCCGGATTGCTGTTGTTGCTGAAACGCACCTCAATGGGGTTGCGGATGCGGGCGGTGACACAAAACCGCAAAATGGCAGCTGATATGGGCATTAATACGGGCTGGGTTGATGCGATGACCTTTGGTCTTGGGGCAGGGGTTGCCGGCCTTGCGGGCGTTGCCCTTAGCCAAATCGGCAACGTGTCGCCCAATCTAGGGCAAGGCTATATTGTCGACAGTTTCATGGTGGTGGTGTTTGGCGGGGCGGGCAACCTTTGGGGCGCGCTGGCGGGGGCCTTTAGCCTCGGGATCGCCAACAAGTTCCTTGAACCTTTTGCGGGGGCGGTGCTGGCCAAAATCATCGTGCTGATTTTCATCATCCTGTTCATTCAAAAACGACCTCGGGGGCTGTTTGCCCTCAAGGGTCGCGCGGTGGAGAATTAAATGTTTAATCGTCTTATTGATCGTCGGATGGGGATATTCCTGTTTGGTTTGTTTGTTCTGACCGTTGCCGTGCCTGTGGGCAATCTGGCGATGTCTGGTCAGCCCGTACCGTCATACGCGGTGGCATTGATGGCAAAATACCTGTGTTATGCGCTGCTGGCTGTGTCGCTTGATCTGGTCTGGGGCTTTGCCGGAATTCTAAGCCTTGGCCACGGTGCGTTTTTCGCGCTTGGCGGCTATGCAATGGGCATGCATCTGATGCGTGAAATTGGCCCGCGCGGCGTTTATGGTGACCCGCTGCTGCCCGATTTCATGGTGTTTCTGAATTATGATGCGTTGCCGTGGTTTTGGCTTGGCTTTGACAACTTTCTGTTTGCGGTGCTGATGGTGGTGTTGGTGCCGGGCTTGTTGGCTTTTGTGTTCGGTTGGCTGGCGTTTCGCAGTCGGGTGACGGGGGTTTATCTGTCGATCATTACCCAAGCCATGACCTATGCGCTGATGCTGACGTTTTTTCGCAACGAGCTGGGGCTGGGTGGCAATAATGGCCTAACCGATTTCAAAGACGTGCTTGGTTTTAACCTGCAAACCGACAGCACGCGGGCAGGGCTGTTTGTGATCGCGGCCACCGCGCTGACAGCAGGGCTGTTGATCTCGCGGTTCATCACCACGTCAAAACTTGGCAAGGTGCTGGTCGGGGTGCGCGACGCTGAAAGCCGCACGCGGTTCATTGGTTATCGGGTTGAGGGGTTTAAACTTTTCGTGTTTGTGATCTCGGCAATGATGGCGGGGGTTGCGGGGGCAATTTATACGCCGGTTGTTGGCATCATTAACCCCGGCGAATTTAGCCCGGCCAACTCAATCGAAATCGTGATCTGGGTGGCGCTTGGCGGGCGGGGCACATTGGTGGGCGCAGCCATTGGCGCGATCATCGTGGCGCTGGCCAAAACCTTGCTGACGGGGTGGATTCCTGAAATTTGGCTGTTTGCCCTTGGCGGTATGTTCGTGCTGGTTACGTTGTTCTTGCCGCACGGCGTTTTAGGGGCGGTTGAAAATACGCTTAATAAATTCCGCCCTAAAAAGGAGACAACCGTATGACATCGCAGCTTTATCTTTCCGGTGTGTCGTGCAGCTTTGACGGGTTCAAAGCCATCAACAACCTGTCGATGGTGATCCAAAAAGGCGAATTGCACGCGGTTATCGGCCCCAATGGCGCGGGAAAAACTACCATGATGGACATCATCACCGGCAAAACGCGCCCCGACGAGGGAGAGGTTTTCTGGAACGAAACCGTTGATCTAACCAAGATAGACGAGGCCGGATCAGCGCAACTTGGCATTGGCCGAAAATTTCAGAAACCCACGGTTTTTGAAACCCTGACGGTCGAAGATAACATCGCGATTGCCCTGAAGGCTGATCGCGGCGTGCTGGCGACATTGTTTGATCGCCAAACCAAGAAACAGGCCAAGAAAATCACCGAATTGCTGGAACTGGTGCGTCTGAACGACGACCGTGCTCGCATGGCGGCTGACCTGTCGCACGGGCAAAAACAGTGGCTGGAAATCGGCATGTTGCTGGCGCAAGACCCTGAATTACTGTTGGTCGACGAACCCGCTGCGGGTATGACCGACGCCGAAACTATGCGTACTGCTGACCTGTTAAAAAGCATTGCCGGTGAGCGGTCGGTGGTGGTGGTCGAGCACGACATGGAATTTGTGCGGGCGCTAAATTGCAAGGTTACGGTGCTGCATCAGGGCAGTGTTCTGGCCGAGGGCACGTTGGACCATGTGTCTGCGATGCCTGAAGTTATCGAAGTTTATCTGGGGCGTTAAGCATGTTGAATGTTGAAAATATTGACCTGTATTATGGGGCCTCAAAGGCGTTACGTTCGGTGTCGATGACTGCGGAACCGGGCAAAGTACTAACGGTTTTGGGGCGCAACGGGGTTGGCAAAACCTCACTGCTGCGGGCCATTGTCGGGCGGCAAAGCATTGCTGCGGGCGCCATCAAATGGCAGGGCACAGATATTTCGCGCAAAGCCCCTGAGGTGCGGGCGCGGCTTGGGTTTGCCTCGGTGCCTCAGGGCCGCGAGATATTTCCGCTGTTAACGGTGCAGGAAAATTTGGAAACCGGATTCGTCTGTCTGCCGCGCGGTGAACGCTATGTTCCAGACGAGGTTTTTGACCTTTTTCCGGTTCTCAAAGAGATGTTATCACGACGCGGCGGCGACCTGTCGGGTGGTCAGCAACAACAACTTGCCATCGGTCGAGCCTTGGTGACCAAACCGAAATTACTGGTGCTGGATGAACCGACCGAAGGCATCCAGCCCTCGATCATCAAAGATATTGGCCGGGCGATTGAATTTCTGCGTGAAAAGGGCGATATGGCGATCATTCTGGTGGAGCAATTCTTTGAGTTTGCCCGCGATCTAGCCGACGATTTTATCGTGATGGAACGCGGCGAAGTGGTTATGTCAGGTACCCGCGCTGATATGGTTGAGGCCGACGTGCGCAAACTGCTGACCGTTTAGCTGCGCGCACCGCGTTTGGCGCTTAGCAGATGGCGGCGCGGACGGGTGCAGCTTTCTCGGACAACCAGATCGCCGTGCAGCAACCTTTTGCTGGGCGCATCGCGGTTTCCGGTTAACTTATCTAGCAGAATTCCCATTGCTGTCTCACCTATTTGCAAGCGAGGTTGCCGCACCGTGGTCAGCGACGGGGTAATGGTGTTCGCGTACGGAATATCGTCAAAACCGATGACCGAGAAGTCTTCGGGCACACGGTAACCGCGCGATTTGAGCGCGCCAATGACCCCGATGGCGGTATCATCGTTAAAACAGAAAAACGCGGTTGGCAGGGTGTCGCGGATGAACAGCCGTTCAACAGCGGCGCGGCCCCCCTCAATGGTGCCATCCCCATCAACCAGCCATTCTGCTGACATTGCTTTGGCATATCCGGCCTGACGATTTTCAGAAACCGCAGAACCGGCAGGGCCTGCGATATAAGCGATATGCATATGCCCCAATGATACCAGATATTCGGTGGCCATCTTTGCCGCGACCATATCGTTGACGCCAACATAATCAATGTCGAAGTGATCAATCGGGCGGGTGGCGGCAACCAATGGCGGAAAGGCCGCGGCTGAATTTCCCCAGCCAGCCACCGGCAGATGGCCGGTCAACACAATCAGGCCGTCAGCCATGCCCGTCGACAGAAACCGCAGATAGCTTTCTTCTTGGGTAACGCCGCCATCGGTATTGCCGATCAGCACGCCGTACCCCCGTTTGCTGGCGGCCTTTTCAAGGCCAATCAAAATGCCGGGGAAATTGGGGTCTGCAATTGACGGGGTCAACACCAACACCATCTGCGAGCGTTTCAGTCGCAGGTTTCGCGCCATTGCATTGGCCACGTATCCGGTGCGCGCAATGGCGGCGGTGACTTTCTTGCGGGTACTTTCGGCGACCTTTTCGGGCTTGCTGATTGTCCGGCTGACCGTGGCAATTGAGACGCCGGCCAGCTTGGCCACGTCGTCAATTGTTGCGGTTTTTGCTGGAAAATCATCCACCTGAAAATATCCTTATTCCTGCGTTGCTGTTGCCAGTATTCTGGCTGGAGTTCAAGAATTATTGGGCTAACTTAACCGAATGCGGCGCTAATGAAAAGGTTTACATAAGGAATGAAAAGGTTTACACGATTCTAAATGACCCGAAAACGGGCAGTGTAAATAGGGAAGGTTACGTGACATGCCGGATGGATCCGACAGCCAAATATCTGTGTTGACAGCTGATAATATTAGCAAGTCTTTTGGCGCCGTTCCGGTTTTATTTAGCGTTAGCTTTGATATTTGCGCGGGCGAAGTTCACGCCTTGATCGGCGAAAACGGTGCCGGTAAGTCGACTCTTATTAAAATTCTTGCGGGGTTCCACCAACCTACGTCTGGGAGGATATTGCTGGACGGTCAGCCAATGGTGTTGCCGTCAAATGGTAAATCTGAAGACCTCGGAATTGTGCTGATCCATCAAGAATTAAACCTTGCCGAACAAATGACGGTTGAGGAAAATATCTTTCTGGGGCGCGAAAAAACCAAACGGATGATGCTGGATCGCAAGGCGATGACCGCAGAAGTATCGGCGCTGCTGGCCGATATCGGCCTTGATATTTCGCCGCGTGACCGGATTTCTGATCTGTCGATTGCCAAGAAACAAATGGTCGAAATTGTCAAAGCCATCAGCCGCAACGCCCGCGTTTTAATCATGGATGAACCCACGGCGGTGCTGACCGGCGCTGAAACCGAACTGTTTTTTGAACAGGTGCGACGGCTAAAAAATAAGGGCGTGGCGATTGTTTTTGTGTCGCATAAACTGGCCGAGGTTAAAGAAATTGCCGACAAGGTCACTATTTTGCGCGACGGTCAGTGGATTACGACCAAACCCGCAGATGCGCTGTCGCTGGACGCAATGGCGCAGATGATGGTCGGGCGGGAACTGTCGGATCTGTATCCGCCACTGAACGAACCTGACATTGATGCTGAACGCATTTTGGAAATTGAAAACCTGAATACCGCTGACAACACAGATGTCTCTTTTTATCTGCGTAAAGGCGAGATTTTGGGTTTTTCGGGGCTGGTTGGCTCTGGCCGGACCACAGTTTTTGAAACAATTTGTGGAATCTCCGAAATTCTGTCTGGAAATATCAAATTTCAAGGACAGGAAAATCGGTTTCGCACGGTCGCTGCGGCGCGGGATGCGGGCGTGGTGTATCTGACCAAAGACCGTAAGGAAAAAGGGCTTTTGCTAGGCGAGGGGATGTTGGTTAACCTGACATTGCTATCGTTGCCAAAATTTACACAGCGCGGGGTGCTTGATAAAAAAGCCGAAAAAACCGCGTTGGAGCGCGCCATTCGCCGATTTGATATTCGGGTGCGCGACGCAGACATTCAAACCGGCAATCTATCGGGCGGCAATCAGCAAAAATTACTGCTTGCCAAAGTGATGGAGAGCGACCCCAAGGTGGTGATCATCGACGAGCCAACCCGCGGCATTGATGTGGGCACCAAACAACAGATCTACCATTTTATCGCGGCGCTGGCTGCCGAGGGCGTGTCGATCGTGCTGATCTCGTCTGAAATGCCGGAAATTATTGGCATGTGCCACCGTGTCATTGTCATGCGTGAGGGCCGGATTGTGGGCACTTTGACAGGTGATGATATCAACGAGAACGAAATTGTGCGCTATGCCGCCGGACTGAAGGAGAATAGCCAAAATGGCTGATGCACCCATAAAACTAACAAGCACCAAACGACCGATGTATCTGGATATCAAAACTATGGGTCCAGCCATTGCCTTGATAATACTGTGTATTATCGGATACATGTTGAACCCTGCCTTTGCATCTGAGGGTAACATCACCAACTTGCTGACCCGGTCAGCCTTTATCGGCATCATCGCGGTTGGCGCGACTTTCGTGATTACTGCAGGGGGAATTGATCTGTCGGTCGGGTCAATGGCAGCGGTGATTTCGGGCGTTATGATCATCGTGATGAACAGCAGTCTTGAGACCTTTGGCGGCGGTATTACCACCGTGCTGATCGGTTGTGGCGCGAGCATTATTCTGGGCCTCGGGGCTGGGTTAATCAACGGGTTGCTGACCACCAAAGGCAAGATTGAGGCGTTCATTGTGACGCTTGGCACGATGGGAATATACCGGTCTTTGGTAACCTATTTCGCAGATGGCGGCACGCTGTCGCTCGATTTTGCCATTCGTGGCACTTACCGGCCGGTGTATTACGACAGCTTTCTGGGCTTGCCAATTCCGGTCTGGGTATTTGCTGTAGTCTCCATTGTAGGCTGGATTTTACTGAATCGTACCGCATTCGGACGTTATTGCATGGCGATTGGCTCAAACGAGGCAGTGGCCAAATATTCGGCCATCAATGTCGATAAGGTCAAAACCATGACCTATGTCATTCAGGGCCTGTGCGTGTCGCTGGCCACAATTATTTACGTTCCACGGCTTGGCTCGGCTTCTGCATCGACGGGTGTGATGTGGGAGCTAGAGGCCATCGCGGCAGTTATTATCGGCGGCACCGTCCTCAAGGGCGGATTTGGCAGGATTGGCGGCACCATTTTGGGGGCGCTGATCCTGACGACCATCGGCAATATTCTCAACTTTACCGATTTGATCTCAAATTATCTGAACGGCACCATGCAGGGGTTGATTATTATCATCGCGGTATGGCTGCAACGCGCTGAATTCAAAAGGAAAAAAGACTAGAATTTGCGTTTCGGACGGGGTGTCCGGCATGCGGAGCAAAGGGCGCAGCAAGCGTCAAAACACATAGCACGGAGGTAAAGCTATGCAATTTAAGAAAACCCTAGGGGCGTTGATGTTGGGCGGCGCGGTTGCGATGTCTGGCATGGCAATTGCCCAAGATACCATCACCATTGGCGTGTCATACCCGACCCCGACCCACGCTTGGGCGGCGGGTATGAACTGGCACGCTGAACAAGCTGCTGAACGTTTAGAAGCGCTGTATCCCGATATCGACATCGTTCTGGTGAATTCGCCTGATCCGGCGTCACAAGCCAGCGCCATTGAAGATATGTTGTCGGTAAATCACATCCCTGTGGTAGAATTCTTCAATTAACGTACCATTAGGACATGGCAACTATCAACTTGCCTTATCGACTTGGGATATATCTCATGAACAGTGCGATAAAGAGCCGTCGAGCTAACTAGCCTAAACCCACATTGTGGTTGCCGATTAGTAGCTAGAATAATTGAGTAAAATTCTAAAACCAACCTGATATATTGAAATATTTGGTGAAGCCAGACGGGGTAAATTTGAACCATGAAAGCTCTCATCGTTTCTACGAAACGACTGCCGCAAATTACATAAGTTCGGATGACTTTGGCGTTTCGCTTCGCGAAAAGCCAGTGGTGGAGCCAGACGGGATCGAACCGACGACCTCTTGCATGCCATGCAAGCGCTCTCCCAACTGAGCTATGGCCCCTAATGCATTGGCTGGGCCAATGGCTT